>JAEUPH010000066.1 GCA_016790395.1 Rubrivivax sp.
GCACGGCAAGACCACCACCACGTCGATGCTGGCCTGGATGCTGGAAGAAGCCGGCCTGCAGCCGGGCTTCCTGGTGGGCGGCGTGCCGCTGAACTTCGGCGTCTCGGCGCGTCTCGGCGCGGGGCACTGCTTCGTCATCGAGGCCGACGAGTACGACACCGCGCTCTTCGACAAGCGCAGCAAGTTCGTGCACTACCGGCCACGCACGGCCATCCTGAACAACCTCGAGCACGACCACGCCGACATCTTCCCCGACATCGGCGCCATCGAGACCCAGTTCCACCACCTCGTGCGCACCGTGCCGGCCAGCGGCCGGCTGCTGGTGAACGCCCGCGACGAAGCCCTGGCCCGCGTGCTGGCGCGCGGCTGCTGGAGCGAGGTGCAGCGCTTCGGCACCCGGCGCGAGGAGCCCGGCGGCCTGTGCGCGCGCGGCGACCCGCAGTCCTTCGACGTGCTGCGCGGCAGCCTCAAGCTCGGACGCGTGGAGTGGTCCTTGCTGGGAGAACACAACCAGATGAACGCGCTGGCCGCCATCGGCGCCGCCGAGCACGTGGGCGTGGCCCCGGAGGTGGCCTGCGCCGCGCTGGCCAGCTTCCAGAACGTGCGCCGCCGGCTGGAACTGCGCGGCGAGGCCGCCGGCGTCAAGGTCTACGACGACTTCGCCCACCACCCCACGGCCATGCACGCCACGCTGGGTGGCCTGCGTCGCAAGCTGGGCCACGGCCCGCGCATCCTCGCCGCCTTCGAGCCCCGCTCCAACACCATGAAGCTGGGCACGATGAAGGCGCAACTGCCCTGGGCGGTGGAAGAGGCCGACCTGTCCTTCTGCCTGCAGGGCAACTACGGCTGGAGCGCGCGCGATGCGCTGCTGCCGCTGGGCGCGCAGGCCGTGGTCGCCGACACCGTGGAAACCCTGGTGGCGGCCATCGCGGCGGCGGCCCGCCCCGGGGACCACGTCGTCTGCATGAGCAACGGGGCCTTCGGCGGCATCCACGACAGGCTGCTGGCCGCGCTGGCCGCTCGCGGCTGATCCCACCGGCTGCCGGCGCGCCGCGACTCCGTCCCGCCAGGCGACAGTCCGCCGCCGCTCCCGGCCCTTTCGTCGCGCCAGGGCGCCGGCCGGCGCCGGCTGCGGTACCGTACGCGGCTTCGTCGAATGCCGACCTTGGAAGGGGACCGTCCGCATGATCCGCCCACAACAGCTTCACCGCTTCGCCCTCACCGCCCTGGCCGCGGCCACGCTGGCCGGTTGCGCCACCACCGCGCCGCAGGCCACGCCGCCGGTGGCCGCCGCGCCGGCCGCCGCCCCGGCCAGCGGCCCTGACGCCGCCGCGCCGCGCGCCGCCGGCCCCGCCGCTGGGGCAGCCCCGGCCGCACGGCCGCCCGCACCCGGCACCCCGCCGCCCTTCGCCGAAGTGACGCGCGACGCCAAGAGCAGCGCCGGCTTCCTGCCGCTGTGGACGAAGGACGAGAAGACCTGGCTGGAGATCCCGGTCGAGCTGCTCAACAAGCCCTTCTTCCTGGGCAGCTCGGTGGCCTCGGGCCTGGGGCAGTTCCCGCTGCTGCCCGGCCTGATGGGCGGTGAGCAGGTGGTGGTGCTCAAGCGCGTGGGCAACAACGTCCAGCTCGTGGCGCCCAACCGCCATGCCCGTGCCCCGGCCGGCACGCCGCTGGGCCGTGCCGTGACCGAAAGCTACGCCGACAGCCTGCTCGCCAGCGCCCCCCTGGCCGCCGCGCCGCATGCCGAGCGCAAGTCGCTGCTGGTGGACGCCTATGCACTGCTGGGTGGTGACCTGCTGGGCATCCAGACGGCGCTGGAAGGCGCCTTCCGCATGCCCTACTCGCTGGACCGCGGCAACTCGCACATCGAACGCGCCCGCAGCACGCCGCAGGGCACCTTCTTCACGCTGCGTTCCAACTACGCCGTGCCCAAGATGCCGGCGCCTCCGGTCATGGCGCCCGGCGCGCCGCCGCCCAACCCGGCGATGATGCCCAACCCGCCGCGCTCGCTGGCCGATGCGCGCAGCATGGTCGTCTCCCACACACTCACGCTGGCACCGCTGCCCGAGCAGCCGATGACGCCGCGACTGGCCGACCAGCGCGTGGGCTACTTCACCGACGCCTTCGTCGACCACGTCAGCCCCACCGCGTCGCCCGACCGCCGCACCCACTACATCAACCGCTGGCGCCTGGAGAAGAAGGACCCGGCAGCCGCCGTGAGCGAGCCCAAGGAACCGATCCGCGTCGTGATGGACCGCAACATCCCCGAGCGCTGGCGCGACACGGTCCGCGAGGGCATCCTGCTGTGGAACCTCGCCTTCGAACGCGCCGGCTTCCGCAACGCCATCGTCGTGGAACAGCAGGCCGACGACGCCGACTGGACCACCTTCGAAGGCACGCGCCTGCTGGCCGTGCGCTGGTTCGCGATGGAAGGCCCGGGCGCCACCGCCGTGGGGCCGAGCCAGACGGACCCCCGCACGGGCGAGATCCTGCGCGGCGCCTCCATCATCCCCGACAACTGGGTGCGTTTCGACCGCGGCGTGGTGCAGGACACCGAGCCCCGCTTCCTGAGCGGCGGGCTGGAAGCGCCGGCGCCCAGATCCTTCGGTGACTTCGCCACGCGCTACGCCGCCTGCAGCTTCGGCAGCGAGGGCGCCGAACAGGCCGGCTTCGGCCTCGAACTGCTGCAGCTGCGCGGCGCGGTGGACCCGGATGGCCCCGAAGGCCAGAAGTACGTGCGCGCCGGCCTGCGTGCCGTGGTCGTGCACGAGGTGGGCCACGCCCTGGGGCTGCGCCACAACTTCAAGGCCTCCACCGGCATCACGGCCGCGCAGCTGCGCGACCCGGCCTTCACGGCGGCGCGCGGCACGTCCAATTCGGTGATGGACTACAACCCCCCGAACGTCCCGCTGGCCGGCGAGGCCGTGGCCGACTACCACATGCCCGGGCTCGGGGCCTACGACTACTGGGCCATCGAGTACGGCTACAAGCCGCTGCCGGCCGACCAGGAGAAGGCGGAGCTCGGCAAGATCGCCGCGCGCAGCGACACCGACCCCAACCTCGCCTTCGCCACCGACGAGGACAACCAGCTGGCCGACCCGTCGATCAACCTGTTCGACCTGAGCAGCGACCCGCTGGCCTATGCCAAGCGCCAGATCCAGGGCGCGCGCGAGCTCTGGACGCTGACGCAGAAGCGCACGCTCGCGCCCGACGAGGACTACACGCTCTACCGGCGCAACCTGCAGCGCGGCATGGCCCGCATCGGCGCCACGGTACCGATGCTCACCAAGTACATCGGGGGCAACTTCACGTCGCGCTCGCTGGCGGGTTCAGGCAAGCCCCTGCAGGTGCCGGTGAACGCCACGCAGCAGCGTGCGGCGCTGGACGTGCTGCTGGGCGAGCTGTTCGCCAGCGGCAGCTTCCGCTTCGACCCCGCCTTCATGGCCCGCATCGGCTTCGACCAGTGGGACCGCAACCGCTTCGTCAGCCCCGAGTACAGCCTGCCGGGCGCCGTGGCCGGCCTGCAGCGCGGTGCGCTGGACACGCTGATGGGCGACACGCTGGCCGTGCGCCTGGCCGACGCCGAAACGCGAGTCGCCGACCCGAAGTCGATGCTCGGCTATGCCGACATCCAGCTGCGGCTGAACGAGGCCGTGTGGTCCGAGCTGCGTGGCAAGGCCGGCGAGATCGACAGCCTGCGCCGCAACCTGCAGCGCGAGCACGCCAAGCGGCTGGCCGCCGGGCTGGTGCGGCCGGCCTCGGCGGCGGCGGCCGACGTGCGCGCCGCGCACCGGCTGGTGGCGCAACAGCTGGAGGCCCAGCTGAAGGCGGCGCTGGCCGCCAAGGGCTGGTCGGCCACGGCGCGGGCCCATCTGGCGGACAGCCAGTCGCTGCTGGCCGAGGCACTGCGCGCCTCGCTGGTGAAGCAGGGCGTGTAAGGCGGCGCCGCGGGCAGCGCCGATAGACTCGGCGCATGCCCCGGCATGCCGACGGCGCCGACGCCGACGCCCCCACCCACCTTCTGTACCTGCACGGCTTCAGGTCGTCACCGCGCTCCTTCAAGGCGCAGCGGCTGGCGGCCTGGCTGGCGCAGCACCGGCCCGAGGTCCACTTCTGGTGCCCGCAGCTGCCGCCCTCGCCGGCGGCGGCGATGGCCATGGTGCACGAGACGCTGCTCGGCTGGCCGGCACGCCGTTCGGCGGTGATGGGCAGCTCGCTCGGCGGCTTCTACGCCACCGTGGTGGGCGCGGCCACCGGCTGGCCCACCGTGGTCATCAACCCGGCGGTGGACCCGGCGCGCGATCTCGCCGCACACATCGGCGAGCAGACCGCCTTCCACACGCCGGAAGAGCGCTTCTACTTCCGCCCCGAATACATCGACGAACTGCGCGCGCTGGCCGTGCCCGCCGTGGCGCGGCCGGCGCGCACGCTGGCCCTCATCGCCCAGGGCGACGAGCTGCTGGACTGGCGCGAGATGCAGGCCTTCTACGCCGAAGCGCATGTGCGCCTGATCGAGGGCAGCGACCACGCGCTCTCCGACTTCGACCTCCACCTTCCCCACCTGTTGAAGTTCCTCCACCTATGCGACTGAAGAACAAGATCTGCATCGTCACCGGTGCCGCGCAAGGCATCGGCGCGGCCACCTGCGCCAAGTTCGCCGCCGAGGGCGCCACCGTCGTCGCCTGCGACCGCCGCGCCGATGGCATCCCCGAGAGCTACGAGCGCCACGAGGTCGACGTGACCGACCGTGTCGCCGTGGACATGATGGTGGCCGCCGTGCTGGCCCGCCACGGCCGCATCGACGTGCTGGTGAACAACGCCGGCATCACGAAAGACGCGCGCCTGGTGAAGATGACGCTGGCGCAGTTCGACGCCGTCATCGACGTCAACCTGCGCGGCGTCTTCCACTGCGGCCAGGCCGTGGCGCTGGCCATGGTGGAGCAGGGCAGCGGCGTCATCCTCAACGCCAGCAGCGTGGTCGGCATCTACGGCAACTTCGGCCAGACCAACTACGCCGCGGCCAAGTTCGGCGTCATCGGCTTCACCAAGACCTGGAGCCGCGAGCTGGGGCCCAAGGGCATCCGCGTGAATGCCGTGGCACCGGGCTTCGTCGACACGCCGATCCTGGCCACCGTGCCCGAGAAGGTGCTGGAGCACATGAAGGCGCAGGTGCCGCTGGGGCGGCTGGCGCAGGCCGAGGAGATCGCCAACGTCTACGCCTTCCTGGCCAGCGACGAGGCCAGCTACGTCAACGGCGCGGTCATCGAGGTCTCGGGCGGGATGACCGTCTGATGCGCGCCCGGCTGGGCCTGGCCCTGGCGCTGCTGGCGCTGCCGGCCGCCGCCCAGCTCACGGCGCCGGCACGCTCGGCGCCGCCGCCGGCCTATGCCTTCACACCGGTCTACAGCGGACCGCTGGGCGACCTGCAGGTGGCCACGGCCGGGCTGGAGGCGCGCCAGGGTGTGCTGGTCTATCGCGTGCGCGACGGCCGACGCGAGTACTGGGCCGGCGCGCGCTGCGCCGAAGCGCAGCGCATGGAAGTGCCCTGGGCCGGGCTGGCCGACGGGCAGCCTTCGGCCACCTTGCTGGAGGCCCCCGATCTGCGCTGGACGCAGGCCGAGCGCGGCACGCGGCTGGAACTGGAAGTGCAGGCCGTGTGCAACGTGGCGCGGCGGCGTGGCCTGGAGGTCGATCCGCCCGTGCCGGAGTGGGCGGGCAGCGACGTCGAAGCCCTGGCCAACGCCTGGCTGCACAGCGCCGGCGGTGTGGCCTTCGACTACCAGGTGGCCTATTTCGCCGACGAGCAAGCCGCCCGGCTCGGCCGCATGGCGCGCTGGGGCGACGGCTCGCGCGTGCTGGCACCGCTGCAGCGTGCCGACAGCCTGGTGGACGTGCCCGCCGACCTGCGGCTGCCGCTGGCCCAGCTGACATCGCCCGGGCGCCGCAGCGCCGTGCTGCCGGTGCGCGGCCGCGCCGGCCAGCCGCTGTGGGCCGTGCTGCAGCTGGTGGCGCGGCAGACGGTGCGCCGGCCCAGCGGCGCCGAGGAATTCCGCCGGCGCGCCGCCGGCTGGGTGCGCGCCGGCCTGCTGCCGCCGCCGGCCACGCTGCGCGCCGAGACCGAACACCGCGCCCAGGCCGCCTTCTGGCAGGCACGCACGCCGGAAGCAGTACGCGCCGTGGCCGCCGACCTCACGCCCAACATCCGCTTCGGCGACGGCCAGACGCCGCTGGCGCTGGCCGTGCTGATCGACCAGCCGGCAATGGCGCAGGCGCTGCTGGAACGCGGCGCCCGGCCCGACCACTGCGGCCGGCTGGGCTGCCCGCTGCACCTGGCGGTGAGCCTGCCCGAGCGGGCCCGGCGCGCGGCCTGGCTGGACCTGCTGCTGGCCGCCGGCGCCCAGCCCGACGTCTTCGACCCGCAGTACACGGCCGCCGGCTCCACACCGCTGGAAGCGGCGGCGTTCGACGGCGACGCCGCCAGCGTCGAACGGCTGCTCGCGGCCGGTGCCCAGGTCGATGGCCGCCCCGGCGTCTGGAGCACGCCGCTGCAAGGCGCGCTCAGCGGTGGCCAGCGCGCCATCGCCGAACGCCTGATCGCCCGCGGCGCCCGGGTGCTGCCTTTCAGCGACCGCAGCGCGCGCGAACTTGGTCGTGCCAATGCCTGGCTGGCGGCACGCGAGAGCAAGGAGGCCGCCACGCTGGCGCCCTGGATCGCGGGACAGATGCTCGACGCCGCCCGCCGCAGCCCAGCATGGCGCCTGGCGGTGCAGCTGGAACAGGACGGCCGCCGCCTGCCGCTGGCCGACGGCGCGAAGCTGGACCTGCGCGCCGCCCCCTTCAAACTGGTGCTGCAGCGCGGCGGCACCGAGGCGCCGGGCCTGGTGCTGGCAGCGTCCTTCGACCCCGCCTGGGCGGCGCAGGCGCGCCAGGCACAGCCGGGCGACGGCAGCGGCGTGTGGAACCCGTCGCGCAGCGGCGCGCTCGCCGAGCCCCCGTCGGAGGGCTCCTACGAGCTGTTGGCCTACGAAGCGCGCCCCGCAGGGCTGGCCGAGGGCGAGGGCTGGGGCGGCCACATGCACCTGGGTTTCGACGCCACGCTGCGCAAGGACTTCCACGAGCATCGCGCCGCGCGCGACGAGTGGGTGCGCGAGGTGCGCGCCGTGCTCACGGTGCCGGACCGTGGTGAGATTGGCAGCGCCGTGCCGCTGGCCGCGCTGCGCGGCAAGACGCTGACGCTGCTGATGGCGGTGGCGCTGCCGCTGGACCCGGCGGCTTGGGCACCCCCCGTGCACGTGCAGGTGGTGACGCTGCGACTCCGCTGACACCTGTGGCTCGCGTTGCCGTGGGGCCGGGCGCCAGCGGCGACAATCGCAACGATGTATGCCCTGTTCGATGACGCCGGCAAGTTCCACGCCGGCCGCGTGATGTCCGAAGCCGACAGCTCGATGCAGGTCGAGCTCGACTCCGGCAAGCGCGTGAAGGTGAAATCCGCCAACGTGATGCTGCGTTTCGACAAGCCGGCGCCGGCGGCGCTGCTGGCCGGCGCGCAGGCACTGGCGGCGGAGATCGACCTCGACCTCGCCTGGGAGTTCGCCCCCGACGGCGACTTCGCCTTCGCGGATCTGGCGCGCGAGTACTTCAGCGACAAGGCCACGCCCGAGCAGCAAGGGGCCACGCTGCTGCGCCTGTTCGAGGCGCCGCACTACTTCCGCCGCCTGGGCCGCGGCCAGTTCCGCAAGGCGCCGGAAGAGACGGTGAAGGCGGCGCTGCTGGCCATCGAGCGCAAGAAGCAGCAGGCGCTGATGATCACGCAGTGGGCCGACGAGCTGGTGGCCGGCCGCTGCCCGCCGCCGGTGCAGGAAGAACTGTTCCGCATCCTCTTCAAGCCCGACAAGAACGGCCCCGAGTACAAGGCCGTGGTGGAGGCCGCCAAGCGCGCGCAGCGCGCGCCGCTGGACCTGCTCACGGCCGCCGGCGCCATCACCAGCCCCTACCAGTTCCACTGGCGGCGATTCCTGTTCGACGTCTTCCCCAAGGGCCACGGCTTCGCGGCCTCCCTGTCGGCCCCGGCCATCAAGGACGAGCTGCCGCGGGCGGACGTGGCGGCGTTTTCCATCGACGACTCGGCCACCACCGAGATCGACGACGCGCTGTCGGTGCGTGGCCTGGGCACGGGCACGGTGGTTTTCGGCGTGCACATCGCGGCGCCCGGGCTGGCGCTGGGGCCCGACTCGCCGCTGGACAAGGTGGCGCGCGAACGCCTGTCCACCGTCTACATGCCGGGCTACAAGATCACCATGCTGCCCGACGACGTGGTGCAGGCCTACACGCTGGCCGAAGGCCGCGACTGCCCGGCCGTCAGCCTGTACGTGACGCTGGACGAAGCCACGCTCGAGCTGCGCGGCCACGAGACCAAGCTGGAGCGCGTGCCCATCGCCGCCAACCTGCGCCACGACAAGCTGGACGCCGTGGTTACCGAGGCCTCGCTGACCGGCGACGCACCGGCGGACTACGCCTTCGCCTCAGAACTGGCCTTCGCCTTCCGCCTGGCGCGTGAACTGAAGCTGCGGCGCGAGGCGGTGCGCGGCAAGCCCGAGACCTTCAACCGCCCCGACTACAACTTCCGCCTCGAATCCGACGGCGGCGAGCCGACGGGCGAAGAGGCGGTGTCGATCAGCACGCGGCAGCGCGGCGCGCCGCTGGACCTGATCGTGGCCGAGGCCATGATCCTGGCCAATTGCACCTGGGGCGGCTGGCTGGCCGAGCACGGCGTGCCGGGCATCTACCGCAGCCAGGCCAGCCTGCTGCCGGGCGTCAAGGTGCGCATGGGCACCAAGCCGCAGCCGCACGCCGGCATGGGCGTGCCGCAGTACGCCTGGAGCACCAGCCCGCTGCGCCGCTACGTGGACCTGGTCAACCAGTGGCAGATCATCGCCTGCGCCCGCCACGGCCGCACCGCCGCGCTGGCCGCGCCCTTCAAGCCCAAGGACGCGGCGCTGTTCAGCATCATCTCGGGCTTCGACGCCGCCTACATGGCCTACAACGGCTTCCAGCAGCAGATCGAACGCTACTGGACGCTGCGCTGGCTGCAGCAGAACGCCGTGGCAGAGCTGGATGCCGCGGTGATGAAGGACGGCCTGGTGCGCGCCGAGACGCTGCCGCTGGTGTTCCGCGTGCCCGGCACCGAGGGCCTGCCGCGCGGCAGCCGCGTGCGCGCGCGCGTCGCCGGCATCGACCTGCTGACGCTGGAACTGTACGCAGCGCTGGCGGCACGCCTGGACGCCCCGCCCGCTGCCGAGGCCGAAGACGGCGGCGACGACGAGGTGGAAACGGCCGCGCCGCTGGCCATCGCGCTGACGCTGGACGACGCGGCCGAGCCTGCCCCCGCCCCGGAACCCGCCGCCGACGCCGCCTGACCCCTGCGATGAACTGGCGCGACCTCAGCACGCTGCAGTGGGCCCTCCTGGGCTCGGCGGCGCTGCACGGGGCCGTGCTGCTGGTGCGTTTCGCCGACCCCGAGGGCTTCAACCGCGCCTTCAAGGACACCCCGCTGGAGGTGGTGCTGGTGAATGCGCGCAGCAACGAGAAGCCGCGCGAGGCACAAGCCATCGCGCAGGCCAACCTGGCCGGGGGCGGCGAGGCCGCCAAGGGCCGCGCCACCTCGCCGCTGCCCTCGGCCGCCACCATGCAGCTGGGCGACGCCCCCGAGGACACGCGCCGCCGCATCGACCAGTTGCAGCAGGAACAGCAGCAGCTGCTGGCGCAGATCCGCCGCGACCTCGCCGCGCTGCCGCCGCCCGATCCGCAGCGCGAGAACGGCACGCCCCAGGAGCGCGAACAGGAAGACCGCCGCAAGCAGCTGCTGCGGCTGCTGGCGCAGATCGAGAAGCGCGTCAACGACGAGAACGCGCGGCCGAAGAAGCGCTACATCAGCCCGGCCACGCGCGAGGAGATCTACGCGCTCTACTACGACAACCTGCGCCGGCGCATCGAGGACCGCGGCACGCGCGACTTCCCCGAGTACGGCGGCAAGAAACTCTATGGAGAACTGACGATGAACGTGACGGTGGACGCCACCGGCCGCGTGGTGGAGGCCGAGATCGTGCGGCCGTCCAGGAGCCGGCGCCTGGACGCGCAGGCCATCGCCATCGTGCAGGCCGCCAGCCCCTTCGGCCCCTTCAGCCCGGCCATGCGCGGGCAGGCCGACCAGATCGTCGTCACCTCGCGCTTCCGCTTCACGCGCGACGACGGCCTCGAAACCACCCTCAGCACGGGCGCCGGACGCTGACCCCGCCATGCACGCCGACCGTTACGCCGTTGCCGGCAACCCCGTCGCACACAGCCGCAGCCCGGCCATCCACGCCGCCTTCGCGCGCCAGACCGGTCAGGCGGTGGACTACGGACGCCTGCTCTGCCCGCTCGACGACTTTGCCGCCACCGTGCGCGCCTTCGCGGCCGCAGGCGGGCGCGGGTGCAACGTCACGGTGCCCTTCAAGTTCGAAGCCTCGGCACTGGCCGCACGTTGCAGTGAACGCGCGCGCCGCGCCGGCGCCGCCAACGTGCTGCGCTTCGACGACGACGGCTGGTTCGCCGACAACACCGACGGCGCCGGCCTCGTGCGCGACATCGAAGTGCATGCCGGCGTGCCGATCGCCGGCCGCTGCGTGCTGCTGGTGGGCGCGGGCGGCGCCGGCGCCGGCGTGCTGGGGCCGCTGCTGGAGCGACGGCCGGCAGGCCTGACGGTCGCCAACCGCACCCTCGAGAAAGCGGAAGCCCTGGTGCACAGCCATGCGGACTGGGCGCGAGACCAGGGCGCTCTGCTGGAGGCCCGGCCCCTGGCCAGCCCCGGTACCGGCTACGACATCGTGCTCAACGCCAGCGCCACCAGCCTGCAGGGCCAGGCCTCGCCCGTGCCACCCACCGTGCTGGCGCCGGGCGCGCTGGCGGTGGACCTGATGTACGGCGCGGCCGCCGAGCCCTTCCTGGCCTGGGCGCGCGCCGCCGGCGCCACGGCACGCGACGGCCTGGGCATGCTGGTGGAGCAGGCCGCCGAGGCTTTCTTCGTCTGGCGCGGCGTGCGGCCGGCAGCAGCGCCCGTGCTGGCCTGGCTGCGCGCCGAGATCGCGGCGGGCCGCTGACAACCATGATCAAGTCCGTCTGGCGACTGCTCGCTTTGCTGGCCCTGTGCGGGCTGGCGCTGCAGCTTGTGTTCATCGGCCGCATCGCGCTGATGGTGGTGCTGGACCCGCAGAGCACCAGTTTCCAGCGCAGCGAGGCCTGGCGGCTGGCGGTGGAAAAGCAGCAGATCGCCTGGGCGCAGCAGTGGGTGCCGCGCGAACGCATCGGCAATGCCCTGCCGCGCGCCGTGATCGCCAGCGAGGACACCAACTTCAGCGAGCACTTCGGCTTCGAGTGGGAGTCCATCGAGAAGGCCTGGAACAAGAACCAGAAGGCCGAGCAGCGCGCCGCCGCCAACCCGAGGCGCCCGCCCAAGGTGGTGGGCGGCTCCACCATCACGCAACAGCTGGCGAAGAACCTCTTCCTCAGCGGCGAACGCACGGTGCCGCGCAAGGCGCAGGAGTTCGTGCTGACGCTGGCGCTGGAGACGCTGCTCTCCAAGCCGCGGCTGCTGGAGATCTATCTCAACAACGTGGAGTGGGGCGAAGGCCTCTTCGGCGCACAGGCGGCCTCGCGCCACTACTTCCGCACCGACGCGCTGCGCCTGTCCACCGAGCAGGCGGCGCGGCTGGCGGTGATGCTGCCGGCGCCCAAGCGCTTCGAGAAGAACCCGTCCTCGGCCTACGTGATGGGCCGCGCTGCCACCATCGCGGCCCGCATGAGCTACGTGGATCTACCATGAGCGTTGCCGAAGAGATCGCTGCTGCCGCCGCCCGCTGGGTGGTGGACGAGGGCATGGAGTACGGCGCGGCCAAGAAAAAGGCCGCGCGCGACTTCGGCGGCCGACCGGAGATGCCGAGCAACGAGCAGGTGGAAGACGCCGTGCGCGAGCACATCGAGCTGTTCTGCGCCGACACACAAGCCGCCGAACTGCACGCGCTGCGCGAAGTGGCACTGCTGTGGATGGAACGGCTGGCCGAGTTCCGCCCGCACGTCAGCGGTGCCGTCTGGCGCGGCACGGCCACGCGCCTGTCCACCGTCCACCTGGACCTCTACTGCGACGACGGCAAGGCCCCGGAGATCGCCCTCATCAATGCCGGCGAAGACTACGACAGCGGTGCGCTCGACCGCCCCGGCGCCGAGCCCCTGCCCGTGCTGACCGTGGCTTCGAAGAGCCGCGCCCTGGGCGAACTCGTCACCGTGCACCTGCTGCTGCACGATACCGACGACCAGCGCGGTGCCCTCAAACCCGACGCGCGCGGCCGCAGCTGGCGCGGCGACGCCGCCGCGCTGCGGCGCCTGATGGAGGCGGAATCGCCATGAACCGACGCCAGATCCTTTTCGGCGGTGTGGGCCTGGCGGCGCTGGCCGGCGGCCTGGCGTGGCGCCAGGCCAGCGAGCCTCGCGCCACCGGCGTGGCCGCCGGGCCCGGCCCCGACGCGGCGGCCGAGGCCTTCTGGACGATGAACTTCACCCAGCCCGACGACCAGGTGCTGGCCGTCGCCAGCCTGCGCGGCCAGCCGCTGGTGGTGAACTTCTGGGGCACCTGGTGCCCGCCGTGCATCAAGGAGATGCCGGAGCTGGACCGCTTTGCGCGCCAGGCCGCCGGACGCGGCGTGCGCGTGCTGGGCCTGGCCGTGGACAGCCCGACCGCGGTGCGCCAGTATCTGGCCCGCAGTCCGGTCAGCTATACCATCGGCCTGGCGGGCATGGATGGCACCGACCTCGCCCGGCAGCTCGGCAACACGATCGGGGCCATGCCCTTCACGGCGGTGTTCGACCGCCGCGGGGCCGTGGTGCAGCGCAAACTGGGCACCACCACGGCCGAAGAGCTGGAAGGCTGGACCAAGGCACTCTGAGCGTTCAATTTGCGCTGAGCCGTATCGAACGGCCTTCAAAAAGCGTAAAGTCCGCGCCTCTCAAGACTGCGAGCCGCTGCTTCGATGTCGATCCTGGTCCTCAACGGCCCCAACCTGAACCTGCTCGGCCTGCGCGAGCCCGAGGTCTACGGCCGCACGACTCTGCCGATGATCGAGGCAGAACTGGCGCAGATCGCGGCCGATGCCGGCGTGGCGCTGCAGTGCTTCCAGACCAACCACGAAGGCGTGCTGATCGACCGCATCCATGCCGCGCGCAGCGATGGCACCGGGCAGATCATCATCAATCCGGGCGGACTGACGCACACCAGCGTGGCCTTGCGCGACGCCTTGGCCGGTGTGGCGCTGCCCTTCATCGAGGTGCACATCTCCAACGTTCACCAGCGCGAGGAGTTCCGCCACCACTCCTACCTGTCGGGCATTGCAGCCGGCGTCATCGTCGGCCTGGGTGTCAATGGCTACCGGCTTGCGCTCCAGCACCTGCTCTCCTTGCGCCCGACCCCGCTGCGCACCTGAATCTCACCGCCAGGGCGGATACCCAGACCGAGCGCCGGCCCACCGGCGCCCTTCTCCCACGAGAACCGAAGAGGACGCGACGTCGATGGACCTGAGAAAACTGAAGACCCTGATCGACCTGGTGTCGGAATCGAACATCTCCGAACTCGAGATCACCGAAGCCGAAGGCAAGGTGCGCATCGTCAAGGGCGGCGCCGCCGTGGCGGTGGCCGCGCCCGTGGCCTACGCCCCGGTGGCTGCGCCCGCGCCTGTGGCTGCCGCCCCGGCGGCCGCGCCCGCAGCACCTGAAGCCCCGGCGGCGCCCGAGGGCCGGGTGATCAAGTCGCCGATGGTCGGCACCTTCTACCGCTCGGCCAGCCCGGGCGCCAAGGCCTTCGTCGAAGTCGGCGACGCCGTGAAGGCCGGCCAGGCGGTCTGCATCATCGAGGCCATGAAGATCATGAACGAGATCGAGTCCGACATCGAAGGCAAGGTCCTGCGCATCCTGTGCGAGAACGGGCAGGCGGTCGAGTTCGGCCAGCCGCTGTTCTTGGTGGAATAGGCGCTGCGCCCGTGTTCAAGAAAATCCTCATCGCCAACCGCGGCGAGATCGCCCTGCGCATTCAGCGCGCCTGCCGCGAGATGGGCATCCAGGCGGTCGTCGTGTACTCCGAAGCCGACCGCGAGGCCAAGTACGTCAAGCTGGCCGACGAGGCCGTCTGCATCGGCCCGCCGCCTTCGGCGCAGAGCTACCTCAACATGCCGGCGATCATCGCCACGGCCGAGGTCACCGACGCCGAGGCCATCCACCCCGGCTACGGCTTCCTGAGCGAGAACGCCGACTTTGCCGAGCGCGTGGAGAAGAGCGGCTTCAGCTTCATCGGCCCGACGCCGGAATCGATCCGGATGATGGGCGACAAGGTCAGCGCCAAGCAGGCCATGATCAAGAGCGGCGTGCCCTGCGTGCCCGGCTCCGAAGGCGCACTGCCCGAGGACCCGAAGGAGATCATCCGCATCGCCCGCACCATCGGCTACCCGGTGATCATCAAGGCCGCCGGCGGCGGCGGCGGGCGTGGCATGCGCGTGGTGCACACCGAGGCCGCGCTGATCAACGCCGTGCAGATGACGCGCGCCGAGGCCGGCGCCGCCTTCGGCAACCCGCAGGTCTACATGGAGAAGTTCCTGGAGCGGCCACGCCATGTGGAGATCCAGGTCCTGGCTGACACCTTCCGCAACGCGGTGTGGCTGGGCGAGCGCGATTGCAGCATGCAGCGCCGGCACCAGAAGATCATCGAGGAGGCGCCGGCACCGGGCATCCCGCGCCGCGTCATCGAGAAGATCGGCGACCGCTGCGCCGCCGCGTGCAAGAAGATCGGCTACCGCGGTGCAGGCACCTTCGAGTTCCTCTACCAGGACGGCGAGTTCTTCTTCATCGAGATGAACACGCGCGTGCAGGTGGAGCACCCGGTGACGGAACTGGTCACCGGCATCGACATCGTGCAGATGCAGATCAAGGTGGCCGCCGGCGAGAAGCTGCCCATGACCCAGCGCAGCATCCAGATGCGCGGCCACGCCATCGAGTGCCGCATCAACGCCGAGGACCCGTACAAGTTCGTGCCCTCGCCGGGGCGCATCACGCTCTGGCACCCGCCGGGTGGGCCCGGCGTGCGCGTGGATTCGCACGTCTACACGAACTACTTCGTGCCGCCGAACTACGACTCCATGATCGGCAAGATCATCTGCCACGGTGACACCCGCGAGCAGGCGCTGGCACGCATGCGCACGGCGCTGTCGGAGACGGTGGTGGAAGGCATCCAGACCAACATCCCTCTGCACCGCGAACTGATGGCCGACGCCAAGTTCATGGAAGGCGGCACCAGCATCCATTACCTGGAAGGCTGGCTCGCCCAGCACCACCGGTAGACGGCCATGTACGAACTCGTGCTGCGCGCGCCGGCAGGCGTCGTCGAGGCCGTCTCCGACTTGCTGATGGACGAAGCCGAGGCGCTGTCCGTCAGCGTCGAGGACGCCGACGCCGGCAGCGAGGCCGAGCAGGCCCTCTTCGGCGAACCCGGCATGCCGCCGCCCGCGGCCGGCTGGGAGCGCTCCACGCTGAAGGCGCTGTTCGAGACCGAGGCGGCGGCCGAGCAGGCGGCGGCCCTCGTGCTGGCGCACCATGGCGACGACGGCGTGCACCTGCAGTCGCTCCTGGTGATGGACGAACAGGACTGGGTGCGCCTGACGCAATCGCAGTTCTCGCCCGTGGCGGTGACCGATGACTTCTGGGTCGTGCCCAGCTGGCACGAGGTGCCCGCCGCGGCGCGCCACGTCATCCGGCTCGACCCCGGCCTGGCCTTCGGCACCGGCACCCACCCCACCACGCGCATGTGCCTGAAGTGGCTGGCCACGCAGGGGGCGGCGAAGGACCTGTCGCGCGTGCTCGACTACGGCTGCGGCTCGGGCATCCTGGCCATTGGGGCCGCGCTGATGGGGGCGCAGGCCATCGACGCCGTGGACATCGACCCCGCTGCCGTGGGTGCGACGCGCGACAACGCCCGGCGCAACGGTGTCAGCCTGCAGCCCGGCCTGCCCGACCAGGCGCAGGGCGCCTACCCACTGGTGCTGGCCAACATCCTGGCCACGCCGCTGAAGTTGCTGGCTCCGCTGCTGGCCGGCCACGTGGCGCCGGGCGGCTGGCTGGTGCTGGCCGGCATCCTGGAACGCCAGGCCGAGGAACTGCAGGCCGCCTATGCCCCCTGGTTGGCCTTGCAGATCAGCGATCGCGACGACGGCTGGATCCTGATGACCGCGCAGCGCTGACAATCGGCAGGCCATGGCCACCGGTCTCGCCACCCGCTGCACCGCCTGCGGCACCGTCTTCCGCGTCGTGCCGGACCAGCTGCGCGTGTCCGAAGGCTGGGTGCGCTGCGGACGCTGCTCGGAGGTCTTCAATGCCGCGGCGGCGCTGCTGGACCTGGAGACCGGCCTGCCGCGCCCTGCGCCGGAAGACTACGGCAGCGGACGCATCCCGTCACCGCCACCCTCCCCGCCCCCGGCGCGGCCCGCGGTGCCGGCTTACCGCGACGATGACCGCCTGCTGGAGCCTCCGCCCGCACCTCCGCCTCCGCCTCCCGTGCCCATGCCGGTGATGGACGACTCGGCCTCGCGCTTCGCCGCGAGTGCCCTGGCCGAAGACAGCCACCCGGCCCCGGCCGACCCGCATGCCGAGCCCGAGGACAAACCCCTGCCCGCGCCGTCCTTCGTGCGCCAGGCCGAGCGGGCGGCACGCTGGCGCTCGCGGCCCGTGCGGGCGCTGCTGTGGCTGCTGGCGCTGCTGGGCACGGCCGGCCTGGGCGCCCAGGTGCTGCACGAGTACCGCGACCTCGCCGCCGCGCGACATCCGGCGCTGCGCCCGACGCTGGAAGCCGCCTGCCACACGCTGGGCTGTGAGGTCGGTGCGGCACGCTCCATCAACGACGTGACGGTGGAAAGCAGCGGCCTGGTGCGCGTGGAGAAGTCCACCATCTACAAGCTGAGCGTGGCGCTGCGCAACCGCGCCGGCTTCGACGTCGCGCTGCCCTCGCTGGAACTGTCGCTCACCGACGCGCAGGGCCAGCTGGTGGCGCGCCGCGTGCTCAAGCCCGCCGATCTGGGCGTGAACCCCGCCACGGTGCCCGCCGGCCGCGAGCTGTCGCTGCAGGCCACACTCCAGGCCGCCACGGCGCCCGTCGCCGGCTACACGCTCGAACTCTTCTATCCCTGACGGCCCCGGTGCCGTCGATCATTCTTCCCAGCCTCCCGAAAGCCCCCTGCCATGCCCGCCCTCATCTGCGGTTCGCTCGCCTTCGACACCATCACCACCTTCCCCGGGCGCTTTGCCGAGCAGATCCTGCCCGAGCAGGTGCACATCCTGAACGTCAGCTTCCTGGTGCCCACGCTGCGCCGTGAATGGGGCGGCTGCGCCGGCAACATCGCCTACAACCTGCAGGCCATCGGCGGCGCGCCGGTGCTGCTGGCCGCCGTGGGCGTGGACGGCGGCGAGTACGTGGCGCGGGTGGCGGGCTGGGGCGCGGACACCTCGCTGATCCACCGCGACAAGGAACTGCACACCGCGCAGTGCCACATCACCACCGACCGCGACAACAACCAGATCACCGCCTTCCACCCCGGCGCCATGGCCCATGCGCACCAGATGCGCGTGCCGTCCAAGGCCGAGCGCAGTGACCTGGCCATCGGCATCATCGCGCCCGACGGCCGCGACGCGATGTGGGAGCACGCTCACCAGATGCACGAGGCCGGCATCCCTTTCATCTTCGACCCCGGCCAGCAGCTGCCGCAGTTCGTGGGCGAGGAGCACCGCCGCATCCTGGGCATGGCGCGCTGGGTGGCGATGAACGACTACGAAGCGCGCATGCTGGAAGAGCGCACCGGCGAGACCATCGCGCAGATCTCGCAGCGCGCGAACATCGAAGGCGTGATCGTCACCCTGGCGGCCGAGGGCTGCGAACTGTGGATCCAGGGCCAGCGCACGCACATCCCCGGCGTGCCGGCGGCCGAAGTGCTGGACCCGACCGGCTGCGGCGACGCCTTCCGCGCCGCGCTGCTCTACGGTCTGGAGCGCGGCTGGGAGCTGCGTCGCTGCGTCGAGCTGGGCAACCGCATCGGCGCCATCAAGATCGCGGCGCGCGGGCCGCAGAACCATTCGCTGGAGCCGGTGAAACACCTGCTCTGACGAGCCGCAACGAGAAAGGGCCGGGCATGAAGCCCGGCCCTTGTCATTTCTGCGGCGCCGAGATCAGTTCACTTGTTGCGCCAGTTCGCCCTTGGCGTAACGCGCGGCCACTTCCACCAGCGTCTGCCCCTTGATCTTGGCCGCCTGGCCTTCGCAGCCGAACTCCAGGTAGCGCTGCTTGCACACCTTGTAGGCCGCTTCGCGCGCCGGCTTGAGCCACTCGCGGGCGTCGAACTTGTCCGGGTTCTCGGCCAGGAACTTGCG
>JAEUPH010000080.1 GCA_016790395.1 Rubrivivax sp.
GCTGCACCCGCCCGCCGACGTCACCGCGCCGCCCGCCGCCTTCAACTTCGCCGCCCACCTGCTGGCGGAAAACGCCGGCCGAGCCGACAAGGCCGCCTTCATCGACGACCTGGGCACGCTCAGCTACGGCCAGCTGGCCGACCGCGTGAAGCGCGTCGCCGCCGGCCTGCGTGCCCTGGGCATCAAGCGCGAAGAGCGTGTGCTGCTGCTGATGCAGGACACGGCCGACTGGCCCGTGGCCTTCCTGGGCGCCATCTACGCCGGCACGGTGCCGGTGGCAGTGAACACGCTGCTCACGGCCGACGACTACGCCTACATGCTGGAGCATTCGCGCTCGCAAGCAGTGCTGGTGGGCGGTGCGGTGCTGCCGGCGCTGAAGGCGGCGCTGACGAAGAGCGATCACGAAGTCGGCAAGGTCATCGTCTCGCGGCCCGTGGCACCGCTGGACTTCGGCGAGGTGAACTTCGAGGCCTTCGTCGAAGCGCATGCGCCCATGCCCAGGCCCGCCGCCACCGGCGCCGACGACCCGGCCTTCTGGCTCTATTCCTCGGGCTCCACCGGCCGCCCCAAGGGCACCGTGCATTCGCACGCCAACCCGTACTGGACCGGCGAGCTCTATGGCAAGCGCATCCTGGGCCTCACCGAGCGCGATGTGTGTTTCTCGGCCGCCAAGCTCTTCTTCGCCTACGGCCTGGGCAACGCGCTGACCTTCCCGATGGCGGTGGGCGCCACCACCTTGCTGATGGCCGAGCGGCCCACGCCCGATGCCACCTTCGCGCGCATGGCCGGGTCGCACCAGCCCACGGTGTTCTACGGTGCGCCCACGGGCTTCGCCGGCATGCTGGCTTCACCCAAGCTCCCTGCGCGCGATGCGGTGTCGCTGCGCCTGGTGTCCTCGGCCGGCGAAGCGCTGCCGGCGGAGCTGGGCGAGCGCTGGAAGGCGCACTTCGGCGTGGACATCGTCGACGGCATCGGCTCCACCGAGATGCTGCACATCTTTCTCAGCAACCAGCCTGGCCGCGTGCGCTACGGCAGCACCGGCTGGCCGGTGCCGGGCTACGAGATCGAGCTGCGCGGCGAAGGCGGCGGTGCGCCGGCCGACGGCGAACCGGGCGACCTCTACATCCACGGCCCCAGCGCCGCGATGATGTACTGGGGCAACCGCGAGAAGACGCGCGAGACCTTCCAGGGCGGCTGGACGAAGAGCGGCGACAAGTACATCCGCAACAGCGACGGCAGCTACACCTACGCCGGCCGCAGCGACGACATGCTGAAGGTCAGCGGCATCTACGTCAGCCCCTTCGAGGTGGAAGCCACGCTGGTGCAGCATCCGGCGGTGCTGGAGGCGGCCGTGATCGGCGTGCCCGATGCCGAGGGCCTGACCAAGACCAAGGCCTTCGTGGTGTTGAAGGCGGGCAGCGAGGCCACGGACGCCGAGCTCAAGGCTTTCGTGAAGGACAAGCTCGCGCCCTACAAGTACCCGCGCATGATCGAGTTCGTGCCCGAGCTGCCCAAGACGGCCACCGGCAAGATCCAGCGTTTCAAGCTGCGCGAGCTGGAGAAGAACCGCCCGTGAGCGCCTTCGTCGACATCGACTGGGCGGGCCGTCCGGTGCGCATCGAACACGCCTTCGTTGGCGTGGACGACCCGCGCGCGCCGCTCGTCGTGTTCCTGCACGAGGGCCTGGGCTCGCTGGCGATGTGGCGTGACTTCCCCGCGCAGCTGTGCAGCGCGGCCGGCGTGCGCGGCCTCGTCTACTCGCGCCCCGGCTACGGCCGCAGCACGCCGCGCGCGGCCGAGGAGGCCTGGGGCCTGGACTTCATGCACCGCCAGGCGCACGAGGTGCTGCCGGCACTGCTGAGTGCCTTGGGCACCATCGAACGCGTCTGGCTCTTCGGCCACAGCGATGGTGGGTCCATCGCGCTGCTGCACGCGGCGAAGTTCGACGTGGCCGGCGTGATCGTGCTGGCCCCGCACATCCTGGTGGAAGACCTGTCGGTGAGCAGCATCGAGAAGGCCCGCACCGCCTACGAGACCACCGACCTGCGCAGCCGACTGGCGCGCTACCACGACGACCCCGATTCGGCCTTCTACGGCTGGAACCGCATCTGGCTGCATCCGCCTTTTCGCCAATGGTCGATCGAAGCGGAAATCGGCAGCATCGGTGCGCCGCTGCTGGCCGTGCAGGGGCTGGACGATGAGTACGGCACACTCGAACAGATCCGCGGCATCGCCAAGCGCGTGCCGCAGACCCGGCTGCTGGAACTGCCCGATTGCGGTCACTCGCCGCACAAGGACAGGCCGGCGGAACTGATCGCGGCCGCCACGGCTTTCATTCACGAACAAGGAGACAGGACTTGAAGAAGACCCACATTGCCGCCATTGCCGCCGCCCTGGTGGCGAGCACCCCGATGGCCTTCGCGCAGGCCAAGGTCAAGGTCGGCTTCATGCTGCCGGCCACCGGCACATTCGCCGCCCTGGGCACGGCCATCGAGAACGGCTTCCGCCTGTACGTCACCGAGCAGGGCGGCAAGCTGGCCGGCCGCGAGGTGGAGTTCGTGCGCGTGGACGACGAGAGCGACCCCGCCAAGGCCACCGACAACGTCAACAAGCTGGTCAAGCGCGACAACGTGGACGTGCTGATCGGCACCGTGCACTCCGGCGTGGCCATGGCCATGGCGCGGGTGGCCAAGGAGTCCGGAACGATCCTGATCGTGCCGAACGCCGGTGCCGACGCGGTGACGGGCCCGATGTGCGCGGTCAACATCTTCCGCAGCAGCTTCAGCAACTGGCAGCCGGGTTACGCCATGGGCGAAGTGGTGGCCAAGAAGGGCCACAAGAAGGTCGTCACCATCACCTGGAAGTACGCCGCTGGCGACGAGAGCGTGAAGGGCTTCAAGGAAGCCTTCGAGAAGGGCGGCGGCCAGGTGGTGAAGGAACTGAGCCTGCCCTTCCCGGGGGTGGAGTTCCAGGCGCTGCTGACCGAGATCGCGGCCACCAAGCCCGATGCCGTGTACACCTTCTTTGCCGGCGGCGGCGCGGTGAAGTTCGTCAAGGACTACGCCGCGGCGGGCCTGAAGAAGACCATTCCGCTGTATGGCGCCGGCTTCCTGACCGACGGCACGCTGGAGGCCCAGGGTGCCGATGCCGACGGCCTGCTCACCACCTTGCACTACGCCGACAGCCTGGGCTCGGCGCGCGACAACGCCTTCCGCCTGGCCTATGCCAAGAGCTACAAGCTGCAGCCCGACGTCTATGCCGTGCAGGGCTACGACGCGGCGCAGATGCTCTCCATCGGCATGAACGCGGTGAAGGGTGACCTGAAGAAGAAGGCCGAATTCGCCGCGGCCCTGCAGAAGGCGAAGATCGACAGCCCGCGCGGCGCCTTCAGCCTGGGCAAGAACCACAACCCGGTGCAGGACATCTACCTGCGCCAGGTGGTGGGCAAGGAGAACAAGCTGGTGAGCGTGGCCTCGAAGTCCCTGACCGACCCCGGCCGCGGCTGCAAGCTCTGAACGACGCTGCGCAAGAAGTTGCCGGATGGACTTCTCCACCTTCCTGATCCAGTGCCTGAACGCACTGCAGTACGGGCTGCTGCTGTTCCTGGTGGCCAGCGGGCTCACGCTGATCTTCGGGATCATGGGGGTGATCAACCTCGCCCACGGCAGCTTCTACATGATCGGCGCCTACATGGCTTTCGCGCTGGCGCCGATCGTGTCGTCCACCTTCGGCGGCGGCTTCTTTGCCGTGCTGTTCATCGGCACCGTGCTCGCGGTGCTGCTGGGCTACGTGCTGGAGTGGGTGTTCTTCAGCTTCCTCTACGAGCGCGAACACCTGCAGCAGGTGCTGATGACCTACGGCCTGATCCTCGTGTTCGAGGAACTGCGCAGCCTCATCGTCGGTGACGACGTGCATGGCGTGCAGGCGCCGGCGATGCTCTCCGGCACGCTGCCGCTGGGCGAACTGATGACCTACCCGGTCTACCGCCTCTTCGTCAGCGGCGTGTGCCTGGCGCTGGCCGTGGGCATGTGGTTCGTGTTCACGAAGACGCGCCTGGGCATGATGATCCGCGCCGGCAGCACCAACCGGGAGATGGTGCAGAGCCTGGGGCTGGACATCAAGTTCCTCTACCGCGTGGTGTTCGCGGCCGGCGTGGCGATTGCGGTTTTCGCGGGCATGGTGGCCGCGCCCATCAGCAGCGTCTACCCGGGCATGGGCAACCAGGTGCTGATCATCTGCTTCGTGGTGGTGGTGATCGGCGGCATCGGCTCCATCCGCGGCGCGCTGCTGGCGGCGCTGCTCATCGGCTTCGTCGACACCTTCGGCAAGGTGCTGCTGCCCTCGGCCGCCGGCGTGCTGGTGTACGTGATGATGGCCCTGATCCTTCTCTGGAAGCCTGACGGCTTGTTCAAGGCTTCATGATGCGCAGCGGCAAGTTCCTCTTCGTGGCCGCCTGCTTCGCCGCGCTGGCGGCCTGGCCTCTGGTGTCGGGCAGCTACGGCATCGACCTGGTCGGCAAGATCATGGTCTACGCCATCCTGGCGCTGAGCCTGGAACTGCTGGTGGGCAGCACCGGGCTCGTGTGCTTCGGTCAGGCGGCCTTCTTCGGCATCGGCGCCTATGGCGCGGTGCTGCTGTCGCCCGGCAGCGATGCCGCCAACCTGCTGTGGCTGCTGCCGGCCTGCGTGGCCGCGGCGGGGCTTTATGCGCTGGTGGTGGGCGCGCTGTCGCTGCGCACCAAGGGCGTGTACTTCATCATGGTGACACTGGCCTTCGCGCAGATGGCCTACTACGTGGTGCACGACACGCCTCTGGGCGGCGGCACCGACGGCATCTACCTCAACGCCAAGCCCGTGCTGGGCACGCTGCTGGAACTGGACCAGCCGCTGGTGCTGTACGGCTTCACGCTGGCCTGCCTGGCGGGCGTGTTCGTGTTCCTGTCGCTGCTGCTGCGCTCGCCCTTCGGCCGCGCGCTGGCGGGCATCCGCGTCAACGAGCAGCGCATGCGCGCCACCGGCTTTTCCACCTACCCGTACAAGCTGGCGGCCTTCACCGTGAGTGGCGCCATCGCCGGCCTGGCCGGCTTCCTGTTCGCGGTGAAGGACGGTTTCGTGAACCCCGAGCTGATGGCCTGGCACCTGTCGGGCGCGGTGCTGGTGATGATCATCCTGGGCGGCCTGGGCCACCTGCGCGGCGCGCTGATCGGCGCCTTCGCCTTCGTGCTGCTGCAGGAGTTCTTCAAGAGCGAGGCGATCTTCGGCAGTTTCGCCAAGCATTGGCACCTGGGGCTGGGCCTCACCATCATCGCCAGCGTGGCGCTGCTGCCGCGCGGGCTGGTGGGGCTGCCGGCGCAGTGGCGCGAGAGGCTGGAAGGCAAGGCTTCGCGGCGTGGTGCGAGCGCCGCGGAGGTGCGGCCATGAGCGAGGTGCTGTTGCGCGGCCGCGAACTCACGCGGCGCTGGGGCGGCCTGGTGGCCGTGGACCGCGTCTCGCTGGAACTGCAGCGCGGTCAGGTGCATGCGGTGATCGGCACCAACGGCGCCGGCAAGAGCACGCTGATCAACCTGTTGTCGGGTGAATTCCCGCCGTCCTCGGGCGCGGTGGAACTGCTGGGCCATGACGTCACGGCCTGGACGCAGCCCCGGCGCGCCCGTGCCGGCCTGGGCCGCAGCTACCAGCGCAACACCATCTTCCCCAGCTTCACGGTGCTGGAGAACTGCCGCCTGGCCGCCCAGGCCGCGCAGCAGCGGCCCTGGTTGTGGTGGCGCGACGCCAGCGGCTTCGAAGACACCATGGCCACCGCGCGCGACGCCGCCGGCCGCGCCGGCCTGGCCGAGGTGCTGGAGCGCAGCGCCGGCCTCCTGAGCCACGGCCAGAAGCGCCAGCTGGAGATCGCCATGTGCCTGGCCACCGGCCCGCAGGTGCTGCTGCTGGACGAACCGCTGGCCGGCATGGGCGCCGAAGAAACCGAGCGCATGCTGGCGCTGCTGGCCACGCTGCGCCAGGGCCACGCCATCCTGCTGGTGGAACACGACATGGATGCGGTGTTCCGCATTGCCGACCGCATCACGGTGATGGTCAACGGTGCCGTGATCGCCAGCGGCACGCCCGACGAGGTGCGAAGCAACAGCGACGTGCAGGTCGCCTACCTCGGGGGGCACTGAGCCGTGGAAGCCATCATCGAAGCGCACGGCCTGCACGCCTGGTACGGCAGCAGCCACGTGCTGCACGGCGTGGACATCGCGATAGCGCGGGGCGAGACCTTGGGCCTGCTGGGCCGCAACGGCATGGGCAAGAGCACGCTCATCCGCACGCTGCTGGGCCACGTGGCACAGCGCGACGGGCAGATCCGGCTTTTCGGCGAGGACGTCTCGCGGGCGAAGCCGTATGAAGTCGCTCGTCGAGGCGTGGCCTACGTGCCCGAAGGCCGCGGGGTGTTCCCGAACCTCACGGTGCGCGAGAACCTCGTGATGGCCGCGCGCGCCGGCCGTGACGGGCGCCGCGACTGGACCTACGAGCGCGTGATGACCACCTTCCCGCGCCTGGCCGAGCGCGTGAATCACCTGGGCGGGCAGCTCTCGGGCGGCGAGCAGCAGATGCTGTCCATCGGCCGCGCGTTGATGACGCACCCCGAACTGATCATCCTGGACGAAGCCACCGAAGGCCTGGCGCCGCTGATCGTGGCCGAGATCTGGCGCGTCATCGGCGAGATCAGCGCCGGCGGCATTGCCACGCTCATCGTCGACCGCGACTGGCGCAAGGTGCTGTCGCGCGCCGACCGCGCGCTGGTGCTGCAGAAGGGGCAGGCCGTGCTGCAGGGCACGGCCGACGAGGTGGCCGGCTCGCCCGCTCTTGCCGGCTACCTGGGCGTGTAGTTCAGGGCTCGCCGTCCCAGTAGTCCAGCGTGTTGGCGGCGCGCTGGATGGCGCGGAACTTCGGCCCGCCTTCGCCGCCCACGTAGGCGTTGTACTTGCCGGAATCGGGGTACTCGCAGATCTCGGGGTACTCGCGCGTGCTCATCGACAGGTACTTCAGCGGCGCCTCCGAGGTGTTGATCAGGTGGTGCGGGTACTCCGGGCCGGGTGGCACGAAGATCACGTCGCCCGCCTTCACCGGCAGCCGCTCGCCGGCCACGCGCAGCGTGCCGTGGCCCTCCAGCACCACGAACATCTCTTCCTGCATGTGGTGGAAGTGATAGGGGCAGCTCATCTTGCCGGGCGGCAGGATGTCGAAGGACGCGCCCAGCTTCCGGGCTGCCGTGTCCCGGGCCAGCCATGCACCCTGGCTCGCGTACAGCGGTTCGCGGCTGAAGCTCTCCAGCGGCACTTCGTTGAAGTTTCGGATCAGCTTCGCGGCCAGGGCCGCGGCAGCCGGCGTGGGGTGGGGGGTGTTGTCATCCATGGCGGGGATGGTACGCAGGCCCGCCCGCGCGGGAAGGCCCTACTTCGCCACCGCGACGATGGTGGCCTGCATCAGCGCCACCACCTTGGGTTCGCCGCCGCCGGCCGGGTAGGCCAGCACCTCGCCCGTGCAGACGGTGAGCATGCGCCCGGCATTGACCACGCGGCCCACGGCCAGGAAGCGTTCGCCCAGCGCGGGCCGCATCAGGTTGATCTTGAACTCGGCCGTCACCACCTCGGTGCCGGCCTGGGCGCGCGTGAGCGCCGCATAGCCGCAGGCGCTGTCCACGATGCTCGTCACCGCGCCGGCGTGCAGGTAGCCGTGCTGCTGCGACAGCGTCTTCGAGTAGGGCAGGGCGATGCGCACCTCGCCGTCGGCCACAAGGTCCAGCGTCGCGCCCAGCGTGTGCATCAGGCCCTGGGCGCTGAAGCTGGCGGCGATGCGGCGGTGCAGCTCGTCCATGGCCTACGCCGGGGCCACGAGCGCCGGCAGCGCGGCGTCCAGCGCGGTGGCACGCTGCCAGCAGCCGGCCGCGGCAGGCAGCAGCCACTGCAGGCCGTAGCGCATGCGTTCCGTCTTGGCAACAGCCCAGGCGGGGTCGGTTTCTGCTTCGGCCTGCGCGGCGCGCGCGCTGGCGGCCCAGGCCCAGGCCAGCGCCAGGTGGCCGAAGGCCTGCAGGTAGGCATCGGCCGCGCGCAGCGGCGCCTGCGCGTCGGTCTTCGCCTGCGCGGCGATGCGCTGCGTGGCCTGCGTGGCGGCGGCGCACTGCGCTTGCAGCGCTTCGCCGAAGTCGCGCAACGAGGGCGCCGCGCAGCAGGCGGCCGCCTCGGCCTCGAATTCCTCGATCAGCAGCGCCAGCGCCGCGCCGCCATCGGCCAGCACCTTGCGCTGCAGCAGGTCGATGGCCTGGATCTCGTTCGTGCCTTCGTAGACCATGGCGATGCGGCAGTCGCGCAGCGTCTGCTCCACGCCGCAGGGCCGCGTGTAGCCGGAGCCGCCGAAGACCTGCAGCGCCTGGCTGGCGGTGTCGAAGGCCTGCTGCGTGAGCTGCGCCTTCACCAGCGGCGTCAGCAGCGCGGCCAACTGGCTCTGGCGGCGGCGCACGGTTTCGTCGGCGTGGTGCTCGGCTTCGTCCAGCGCGAGAGCGGCGCGGTAGGCGATGACGCGGTTCCCCTCGGTCAGCGCCTGCGCGCGCAGCAGCAGGTGGCGCATGGCCGGGTGCTCGGCGATGGGCTTGCCGAACTGCACGCGCTCGAAGGCCTGTCGCAGCGCGTTCTGCGTGGCGATCTCCTGGTGCCCCAGGCCCTGCAGCCCCACGTGCAGTCGCGCCGAATTCATCATCAGGAACATCGCCGCCAGGCCGCGGTTCGGCTGGCCGATCAACCAGCCGGTGGCGCCTTCGTAGCGCAGCGCGCAGGTGGCGCTGGCGTGGATGCCCATCTTGTGCTCAAGGCTGTCCACCGTCCAGGAGTTGCGGGTGCCATCCGGCAGTAGCTTGGGCACCAGCGCCAGGCTGATGCCTTTGCTGCCAGGCGGAGCGTCGGGCAGGCGGCACAGCACCAGGTGCACGATCTGCTCGGTGAGGTCGTGGTCGGCGGCGCTGATGAAGATCTTGCTGCCGGTGATGCGCAGCGAGCCGTCGGGCTGCGGCAGGCCTTTCGTGGTGAGTGCGCCGAGGTCGCTGCCGGCCTGCGGTTCGGTCAGCGCCATGGCGGCCAGCGTGCGGCCGGTGGCGATGTCGGCCAGGTAGCGCGACTTCAGTTCCTCGCTGCCGTGGTGCTTGAGCGTTTCATACGCGCCGTGCAGCAGGTCGGGGTACATGTTCCAGGCGTGGTTGCAGCCCGAGAGCATCTCGCGCACCGCGGCGTCCACCAGCAGGGGCAGGCCCTGGCCGCCCCAGTCGGGGTGCGTGGGCAGGGCCGGCCAACCGCCTTCCACATAGGCCTGGTAGGCGGCGCCGAAGCCGGCCGGCGTGGTGACGGCGCTGCCGTGCAGCGTGCACCCTTCGGCGTCGCCCACCGCGTTCAGCGGCAGCACCACCTCGCGCACGAAGCGTGCGGCCTCTTCCAGCACGGCGGCGGTGGTGTCGATGTCGCAGTCGGCCAAGGGGCCGCACTGCGCCCACGAGACAGGCGCACCCAGCACGCGCGCGATGACGAAGCGCATGTCGCGCAAGGGAGCCAGATAGTCGTACGCCATCGCGCCGCCCTCAACGCGGGGCCATGCGCAAGGCGCCGTCCAGCCGGATGCACTCGCCGTTCAGGTGGCCGTTGCTGACGATGTGCGCCGCCAGTTCGGCGAACTCCTGCGGCCGGCCCAGGCGCGGCGGGAAGGGGATGCTGGCCGCCAGGCTCTTCTGCACCGCCTCGGGCAGTTGGTTCATCAACGGCGTCTCGAACAGCCCCGGTGCGATGGTGCACACGCGCACGCCGTGCTGCGCCAGGTCACGCGCCAGCGGCAGCGTCATGGCCACGATGCCGCCCTTGCTGGC
>JAEUPH010000085.1 GCA_016790395.1 Rubrivivax sp.
GGGCCTTCCGATGAAGTGGCTTCGGCTCTCGCCGCGCTGGGCGCCCTATGTCTTCGTGTCGCCCTTCTTCGTGCTGTTCGCGGTGTTCGGGCTGTTCCCGCTGGGGTTCTCGCTGCTGCTGGCCTTCCAGAGCTGGGACCCGACCGGCGGCCTGGACTCCATGCGCTTCGTGGGCCTGGAGAACTTCGCCTTCGCCCTCGGCGACGAGTGGTTCTGGAAGTCGCTGAAGAACACGCTGTGGCTGGCGCTCATCGCCGGCGCGCCGCAGCATCTGGTGGCCATTCCGCTGGCGGTGTTCATCCACCGCCGCTCGCCGCGGCTGCGCGACTGGCTCAGCGGCGCCTGGTTCCTGCCCTACATCACGTCCACGGTGGCCATCGCCATCCTGTTCAGCGCGCTCTTCAGCAAGGACTTCGGCCTCGTCAACGCCGCGCTGCACGCCATCGCCGGTTTCGGCCCGGTGGACTGGGTGGGCCAGCCCGCGGGCATCCAGGCCTCCATCGCCTTCATCGTGTTCTGGCGCTTCGTCGGCTTCAACACCGTGCTGTACCTGGCGGCGCTGCAGACGATTCCCGAGGACCTGTACGAAGCCGCGACGATGGACGGCGCCAGCCGCACGCAGCAGTTCCTGCACATCACGCTGCCGCAGCTCAAGCCGATGGTCTACTTCGGCGTCACGCTGTCGGTCATCGGCGGGCTGCAGCTGTTCGAGGAACCCTTCATCCTCACCGCCGGCCGCGGCGGCACGGATCAAGCGGGCATGACCTCGGCCATGTACCTGTACCGCATGGCCTTCGACTTCAACGACTTCGGCGGCGCCAGCGCGATGTCCTGGCTGCTGTGCGGCGTGGTGGTGCTGCTCACCTGGCTGACCAACCGCGCCTTCGCCGAACGGCGCCGGGGCCCCGCATGAAGCAGGCTGGCATGGGCCGCGTGGCGGCATGGGCGCTGGTGGGCGCCGGCGCGCTCCTGATGCTGGCGCCTTTCTGGTTCATGTTCGTGTTCGCCACGCAGTCGCGCACCGAGATCTTCACGCTGCCGCCGCCGCTGTTCTTCGGCGACCAGCTGGCGGCCAACATCGGCATCCTCACCAACAAGCTGCCTTTCTGGCGCAACCTGGGCTGGAGCCTGTACGTGGCGCTGTGCGCCACGGTGCTGACCCTGCTGTTCTGCTCGCTGGCCGGCTATGCCTTCGCGCTGATGGACTTCCGCTTCAAGGGCCTGCTGTTCGGGCTGCTGATGGCCACCATGCTGCTGCCGTCCTTCATGAACATGATCCCCAGCTTCCTGGTGATGGACGCCCTGGGCTGGATCGACGAGCACCGCGCGCTCTACCTGCCCGGCGCGGCCAGCGCCTTCGGCATCTTCATGATGCGGCAGTTCGCCGCCGCCGCCGTGCCGCGCGAGCTGGTGGAGGCGGCGCGCATGGACGGCTGCGGCGAGTTCGGCATCTACTGGCGCATCGTGCTGCCGCTGCTCAAGCCCGCGCTGGGCACGCTGGGCCTGGTCACCTTCATCGGCAGCTGGAACAACTTCATGGCGCCGCTGGTGGTGATGCGCAGCGCCGAGAACTACACGCTGCCGCTGGCGCTGCGCAGCCTGCAGAGCCCGGTCAACACCGAGTGGGGCGCGCTGATGGCGGGCTCCGCCATCGCCACGCTGCCGCTGATCGTGCTGTTCATCGTGTCCTCGCGCCAGCTCATCGCCGGGCTCACGGCCGGCGCCGTCAAGTGAACACCCCATGACCTTCGACTTCCCCAGCCCCGAGGCCACCGCGGCGCTCGCGCGGCGCTTCCCGCCCGGCTTCGCCTGGGGCGTGGCCACCAGCAGCTTCCAGATCGAGGGCGCGGCGCACGAGGACGGCAAGGGCGAATCCATCTGGGACCGCTTCTGCCGCGTGCCGGGCGCCATCGCCGATGGCAGCAGCGGCGACGTCGCCTGCGACCACGTCCACCGGCTGGAAGAGGACCTGGACCTCATCGCCGCGCTGGGCGTGGACACCTACCGCTTCTCCGTCAGCTGGCCGCGCGTGCAGCCCACGGGCAGCGGGGCCTGGAACGCGCGCGGGGTGGACTTCTACCGCCGGCTGGTGGACGGCCTGCGTGCGCGCGGCATCGCGCCGATGATGACGCTCAACCACTGGGACCTGCCGCAGGCGCTGCAGGAGCAGGGCGGCTGGGCGGCGCGCGAGACGGTGCACCGCTTCGTGGACTACGCCATCGGCCTGCAACGGGCCGTGGGCGGCCACTGCGCCACCATCACCACGCACAACGAACCCTGGGTGATGGCCGTGCTGGGCCACGAGATGGGCATCTTCGCGCCGGGTCTGAAGAGCCGCGCCGTGGCTCTGCAGGTGGCGCACCACCTGCTCCTGAGCCATGGCCTGGCGCTGCAGGCGCTGCGCGCCGAAAGCGCCAAGGCCGAACTGGGCATCGTGCTCAACATGTCGCACGCGGTGCCCGCCACCGACAGCGAGGCCGACCGCGCCCGCGCCGTGCTGGACGACGGCACCGCGCTGCGTTGGTACTGCGACCCGCTGTTTCGCGGCCGCTACCCGGACGACGTGCTGGCCCACGTCGGCGCCGACGCACCGGTGGTGCAGCACGGCGACATGGCCGCCATCGCCACGCCCATGGACTACCTGGGCATCAACAACTACTCGCGCCATGTCGCCAGCGCCGGCGCACCCTGGGTGGCCGGCAGCAGCGGGCTGCCGCTCACGGAGATGGGCTGGGAGATCCACGCGCCCAGCCTCACGGCGCTGCTGCTGCGCGTGCACCGCGACTACGCGCCGAAGAAGATGCTGGTCACCGAGAACGGCGGCGCCTTCCCCGACGCCGTGGGCGACGACGGCCGCGTGCTGGACGTCGACCGCACGCGCTACCTCTTCGACCACATCGGCGCCGTGGCCGACGCCGCCGAGCAGGGCGCGCCGATGGCCGGCTACATGGTGTGGAGCCTGATGGACAACTTCGAATGGGCCAGCGGCTACGCCAAGCGCTTCGGCATCGTGCACGTGGACTACGCGACGCAGAAGCGCACGCCCAAGGCCAGCGCCGACTGGTACCGTGGCTTCCTGGGCCAGGTGCGGCGGGGAGGAGACTGAGATGGGACAGGTCACGCTGCG
>JAEUPH010000094.1 GCA_016790395.1 Rubrivivax sp.
GGCATAGCCGAACATCAGGCCCTGGTCGCCGGCGCCGGTGTTCAGGTGGTCGTCGGACGCATGGTCCACGCCCTGGGCGATGTCGTTGGACTGCTTGTCGTAGCAGACCATCACCGCGCAGCCCTTGTAGTCGATGCCGTAGTCGGTGTTGTCGTAGCCGATGCGCTTGATGGTGTCGCGCGCCACCTGGATGTAGTCGACGTGCGCGTTGGTGGTGATCTCGCCGGCCAGCACCACGAGGCCGGTGTTGGTCAGCGTCTCGGCGGCCACGCGGCTGCGCGGGTCCTGCTTGAAGATGGCGTCGAGGATGGCGTCGGAGATCTGGTCGGCGACCTTGTCGGGGTGGCCTTCAGAGACGGATTCGGAAGTGAAGAGGAAATCGTTCGCCACGGTGGCATGCTCCTAGGTTGCGGGGTGACTGCGTCGTCGCTGTTCAGGAGGCCTGGATCCGCGGCGAACGCTTTAGCGGTTTTGTTTGACCGGCGCCACGAAAGGCCCCGCTCCGCGTGGAAGGGGCCGCCGCGTTGGCTATGCTCCCTGCCACAGTCGCCCCGCAAGTTGTCCTTTAACTCGGCGACCCTCGAAGTATACGAACGATGTCGCCCCTGATCCGCTGGTTGGCCGGTCGCCCGTTGCGCCAATTGCACGCTCTGGGCGGGATGCTGGGCTGGCTGGCCTACGGCCTGTCGCCCAGCTACCGCCGCCGCCTGAAGGAGAACGCCACGCTGGCCGGCGTGAGCGCGGCCGAGCGCCGCGCCGCGGTGGCCGATGCCGGCCGGCTGGTGATGGAGTTGCCGCGGCTGTGGCTGCGCCCGGCCAGCGAGCCCATCGCCGACCCCGTGCGCTGGGAAGGCGCCGAACTGCTGCAGGAGATGCTCGCGCGCGGCCGTGGCCTGGTGCTGCTGACGCCGCACATGGGCAGCTTCGAGGTCAGTGCGCAGGCCTACGCCGAACGCTTCGGCGCGCAGCAGCCCATCACCGTGCTCTACCGCCCCGCACGGCAGCCCTGGCTGCGCGAACTGGAAGAGACGGCCCGCGCGCGCCCGGCGCTGGCCACGGCGCCGGCCAATCTGGCCGGCGTGCGCCTGATGCTGCGCGCGCTGCGCAAGGGCGAAACGGTGGGCCTGCTGCCCGACCAGGTGCCTCCCGAAGGCATGGGTGTGTGGGTCGACTTCTTCGGCCAGCCGGCCTACACGATGACGCTGGCCGCGCGGCTGGTGCAGCAGACGGGCGCCGCGGCGGCCATCCTGTGGACCGAGCGGCTGCCGAAGGGTGCCGGCTACGTGGTGCGCGCGCGCCCGCTGCCCGTGCCGCTGCCGGCCACCGCCGAGGACGAAGCCGCCTCGGCCCTGGCCGTCAACCAGAGCATGGAGCGGGTGATCCGCGAGAAGCCCTCGCAGTACCTGTGGGGCTACCACCGCTACAAGAACCCCCGGCGCGTGGATGCCGCCGGATGAACCAGCTCGCCGCGCGCGCGCTGCTCCTGCTGGTGTGGGGGCTGCACTTCCTGCCGCTGCCCGTGCTGGCGGCGCTGGGCCGTGGCCTGGGCCGGCTGCTGCACCGCTTCGGCCGCGCGCGCCGCGAAGTGGCGCTGGCCAACGTGGCGCTGTGCCTGCCCGAGCTTTCCGCCGAGCAGCGCGGGCAGCTGGTCAGGGAGCATTTCGAATGGACCGGCCGCAGCCTGCTGGAGCGCGGCCTGCTCTGGCATGCCAGCGCCCGGCGCCTGCGGCGGCTGATCCGCGTCGAAGGCGACGTTCATCTGGCGGAGCGCAGCGAGCGCGCGGTGATGTGGCTCGTGCCCCACTTCGTGGGCCTGGAGATCGCCGGCGCCGCGACCCAGCTCTTCCAGGAGAAGACCGGCTGCGACGTCTACACCGCGCAGAGCAATCCGGTGCTGGACGCGGCCTTCCACAAGGGCCGCGCCCGCTTCGGCAAGGCCATCCTCTTCAACCGGCAGCAAGGCGCCATCCCGGTGGTGCGTGCCATCAAGAAGGGCGTGGCCTTCTTCAATGCCAGCGACATGGATTTCGGCCTGCGCGACGCCGCCTTCGTGCCCTTCTTCGGCCAACCCGCGGCGACGCTGCTGGCGCCTTCGCGCATGGCCCGCTCGCTGGGCATGGTGGTGCAGCCGCTGGTCGCCGAGATGCTGCCGGGCGGACAGGGCTACGTCGTGCGCTTCATGCCGGCCTGGGAGGGTTGGCCGACCGATCACCCCGAGGCCGACGCAGCGGCCATGAACCACTTCATCGAGGACCAGATCCGCACCATGCCGGCGCAGTACCTCTGGGTGCACAAGCGCTTCAAGACGCGGCCCGAAGGCGCGCCCCCGGTGTACGGGCGCGGATAATCCCGGCGATGCGGCTGCCGTTCACCAAGATGCAGGGCGCGGGCAACGACTTCGTCGTGCTCGACGCCACGACGCGCGCGCTGGACGTGACGCCCGAACTCGCGCGCCGCCTGGGCGACCGCCGCTTCGGCGTGGGTGCCGACCAGATCCTGGTGGTGGAGAAGAGCCGCACGCCGGGCATCGACTTCCGCTACCGCATCTTCAACAACAGCGGCGACGAGGTGGAGCACTGCGGCAACGGCGCACGCTGCTTCGTGCGCTACGTGCACGGCCGCGGCATGACGGACAAGCGCACCGTGCGCGTGGAGACCGTCAACAACGTGCTGGAACTGCAGCTGCGTGACGACGGCCGTGTCACCGTGGACATGAACCGTCCGGTGTTCGAGCTGACGCGCGTGCCCTTCGTCGCCGAAGGCCTGGCGCCGCGCCGCGAAGGCAGCCTGGACCTCTGGCCGCTGGAAGGTGCGGAACTGGCGGTGCTGTCCATGGGCAACCCGCATGCGGTGCTGCGCGTGGACAACGTCGACGCCGCGCCGGTGGCCACGCTGGGCCCGCGCATCGAGACCCATGCGCGCTTTCCGCGCCGCGTGAACGTCGGCTTCCTGCAGGTGCTGTCGCGCCACGAGGTGCGCCTGCGCGTCTTCGAGCGCGATGCCGGCGAGACACTCGCCTGCGGCACCGGCGCCTGCGCGGCCGTGGTGGCCGGCATCCGACTGGGCTGGCTGGGCCCGCGCGTGGAGGTGCACGCACGCGGCGGCGACCTGCTCATCGAGTGGCCGGACGACGAAGCCCATGTGCTGATGACCGGCCCCGCAGAAACCGTCTTCGAAGGAGAGATCACACTGTGACCACCGACCCGGGCAACACGCAAGGCGTGCAAGGCATCACCGAATCCGACATCGCCAACTACCTGGCCAACACGCCCGGCTTCTTCGAGCGCCACGCCGAGCTGCTGCACACGGTGCAGATCACCAGCCCGCACGGCCAGCGCGCCGTCTCGCTGCAGGAGCGGCAGATGGAAATGCTGCGCGAGCGCATCAAGGGTCTGGAGATGAAGATCGTGGAGATGATCCGCCACAGCCAGGAGAACGTGGCCATCGCCGACCGGCTGCACCGCTACACGCGCAGCATCCTGCTCACGGCCGACCCCACCGAGCTGCCGGCACGGATGGTGGCTTCGCTGAAGCACGAGTTCCTCATCCCGCAGGCCGCCATCCGGCTGTGGGACGTGGGCATCGCCAGCGAAGGCGCGGCCTATGCCGAACCCGCCAGCGACGACGTGAAGAGCTTCGCTGCCAGCCTGACGCAGCCCTACTGCGGCGTGAACGCCGGCTTCGAGGCGGGCGAATGGCTGGAGGACACGGCCTCGGTGATGTCGATGGCCATGATCCCGCTGCGCCACGGCAGCGACGGCCAGGACGGTGCCTTCGGCCTGCTGGTGCTGGGCTCGCCCGACCCCACGCGCTACGCCGCCGAGATGGGCACCGAGTTCCTCATGCGCATCGGCGACGTCTCCGCCGCGGCGCTGTCGCGGCTGCGCGCGCCAGCGGCCTGACCCCGAAAAAGCACGGCATGTCGGCGCTGCCTGCGGAACTCGACCCCGAGCTGCAGGACTTCCTGACGCACCTGCGCGTGGAGCGGCGGCTGGCCGAGCGCACGCTGGCCATGTATGGCGAAGCCTTGCGCCGCCTGCAGGCGGGGGCGGCGGCGTCTCAGGTGGCGCTGCGGCAGGCGCAGGCCCACCACGTCCGGGGCTGGGCCGCGCAGCTGCGCGCGGCCGGGCTGGCGCCGCGCAGCATCGCCATCGCGCTGGCCGCCTGGCGCGGGCTCTTCCGCTGGTGGGGCCGCAATGGCCAGGTGGCGGTGAACCCGGTGGAAGGCGTGCGCCCGCCGAAGGCGGCCAAGCCGCTGCCCAAGGCGCTGTCGGTGGAGCAGGCCGTGGTGCTGGCCGAGCACCGCACGCAGAACACGCGCCCGGCGCTGGCGGCGCGCGACCACGCCATCACCGAACTGCTGTACGGCAGTGGGCTGCGCATCGGCGAGGTGCTGGGCCTGGACGTGCAGGCCGGCGCCGGTGCCCGCGGCTGGCTGGACCTGCCCGATGCCACCGCCCACGTGCTGGGCAAGGGCAGCAAGCGGCGCAGCGTGCCGGTCGGCGCGGCGGCGCTGGCTGCCTTGCGGGCCTGGTTGCAGGCGCGCCCGGCGCTGGCGGCCTATGGCGAGCCGGCGCTGTTCGTCAGTCAGCGCGGCACGCGGCTCACGCCCAATCAGCTGCGCAACCGCCTGCAGGGCCAGGCGCTGCAGGCCGGGCTGCCCACGAGGGTGCACCCGCACATGCTGCGCCACAGCTTCGCCAGCCATGTGCTGCAGAGCAGCGGCGACCTGCGCGCCGTGCAGGAACTGCTCGGCCACGCGAGCATCTCCACCACGCAGGTCTACACCAAGCTCGACTTCCAGCACCTGGCCCGCGCCTACGACGCCGCGCACCCGCGGGCCAGACGCAAGGGTTCAGGCGGCTGAGAAGGCTCGCGGCTCGGGCGGCGGGTCGGGGCGCTGAAGCGACAACTGCCAGTAGCCCACGTCGTGCCAGCGCCCGAGCTTGTGGCCGGCGTTGGCGTAGATGCCCACGCGCGTGAAGCCCAGCGATTCGTGCAAGGCCACGCTGGCGGCGTTGGGCTGCGTGATGCCGGCAAAGGCCTGGCAGTAGCCCAGGCGCCTCAGTTCGTCGAACAGCGCGCGGTACAGCGCCTTGCCCACGCCGCGGCCGCGCTGGTCGGCACGCACGTAGGCGGTGACGATGACCGACCAGCGGTAGGCCAGGCGCTCGGCGTAGCGGCTGGCGTAGACGTAGCCGGCGATGCCCCGGGCATCTTCGGCCACCAGCCAGGGATAGGTGGCCAGCGTGGTGGCGATGCGGCGCCGCATCTCGGCGATGTCGGGCACCTCGGTCTCGAAGGAGATGGCCGTGTCCCGCACCACGGGGGCGTAGATGGCCAGCACGCCCTCGGCGTCGTCGGGCCTCGCGATGCGGATGGCAGGGGGCGTGTCCATGGCCTGCATTGGACGACCATCGCCGCCCCGGCGCCATACGCCGAACGGCGCTGAGACAATCGCGGCATGAATCCCCCGAGCTTTCTTCGTTCGCGGCCCCCCGAGGGGGCGCTCAGCGCCTGCGGGCGGCCGGGCGGCGCCGAATGAAATCGATCCGCCTGCGCGAAGGCAAGGAGCGCTCGCTGCTGCGCCGCCACCCCTGGGTCTTCGAAGGCAGCGTGGCCAAGGGCAAGGCCGACCCCGGCGAGACCGTGCGCGTGGAAGACGCCGCCGGCAAGTTCCTGGCCTGGGGCGCGTTCAGCCCCAGCTCCAAGATCCGCGTGCGCGCCTGGACCTTCGACGAGGCCGAACGGATCGACGCTGCCTTCTTCGAGCGCCGCATCGCGCGCGCGCTGGCGCTGCGTGCGCGGCTGCCCGTGGCCAGCAGCGGCGTGCGCCTGGTGCACGGCGAAGCCGACGGCCTGCCCGGCCTCATCGT
>JAEUPH010000117.1 GCA_016790395.1 Rubrivivax sp.
GTCTGCAGCGGCGTCGATGCGCAGATGGGCCGCATCGAGGCCGACATGCGGCGCAGCGCCGAAGCCGTGGGCGGCGCGCTGACCCGCACCAACGCCTTCCTGGAGATCAGCGAGAAGCTGATCGAGACCGTGGCCGGCTGCGGCATCCAGACCGCCGACACGCCCTACATCGAGGCCGCCCGCGACGCGGCGGCACAGATCGCAGCGCTGCTGGAAGACGGCTTGCGCAGCGGCAGCATCGCCGAGGCCGATCTCTTCGACGAGCAGTACCAGCCCGTGGCCGGCAGCGACCCCAAGCAGGTGCTGACGCGCGCCGTGCCCATCGCCGAGCGGCTGTTCCCGCAGGTGCAGGAGAAGATGCTCTCGCTGTCGGACAAGGTGGTGTTCTGCATCGCGTCCGACCGCAACGGCTACATCCCCTGCCACAACCGCAAGTACAACCATCCGCAGCGCGCCGGCGACCCGCTGTGGAACGCCGCGAACAGCCGCAACCGCCGCATCTTCAACGACCGCACGGGCCTGGCCTCGTCGAAGAACGAGCGCCCGTTCCTGCTGCAGACCTACCGCCGCGACATGGGCGGCGGTCGCTTCGTCGTGATGAAGGAAGCCTCGGCCCCCATCGTCGTGGGCGGGCGTCACTGGGGTGGATTGCGGCTGGCCTTCACGTTCTAGACCCTGCTGCGGGCCTGGGTGTGTTGCACACTGTTGCATCATCGGCGCCTGCCGATGCCACGCCTTGCCCCGCTGATGCGACACCCCTTCACACGCCGCGTGCTGGCTCGCGCGGCCCTGTGCCTGATGGCGGCGGCCCCGCCGGCCTGGGCGCAGGCGCCTGCCCACCCGCAGGCCGAGTGCACGGCCGAGAACCGTTCGCGCTTCGCGGAGCTGCAGCAGGAACACGAGGCCCTGCGCAAGGAGCACGTGCTCGACCCCGTCAAGGTGTCGCGGTTGCGTGGCTTCGAGGCGCCGCTGGCCAGGCTGCGCGATGCGCTGCGCAACAACGCCCGCACGGCGGCCGAGTGCGAGCAGATCGCGGCCCTCATCGAGAGTGAGAGCGATCGCCTGAGCCGGCTCATCGCCCCGCCCGCGGAAGCGGCCCCTCGCGCGCCCGTGCCTCCCGCGGCGGCGGCGGGCCTGCCAGCCCCGCCGCCACCGCCATTGCCACCGCCACCGCCTTTGCCTCCCGCACCCAGCGGCCCTTCGCCTGCCGAGCTGGACTGCCTGCACGAGGCGGCGCGCCAGTTCAACGACACCGCCCAGCGCATGGAGACGGCGCGCCGCGCGCGCGGCGAGGCCGCCGTGGACGACTTCGCCCCGCTGGCCCAGCGCCTGAACGCGTTGCGCGCCCAGATCACCGCCGCCCTCTCCGGCAAGGCCGCCCCGGCGTGCGAGGCCTTGACGCGCAGCGTGACGGCCGAGCGAGAGCATCTGGACCGGCTGGCGCCGCCGCCACCGCCGCCCGCGCCGGTGCCGGCCCCGGCACCCCCCGCGCCGGTGGTGCTGGCGCCCATCGTCGAAGCGCCACCGCCGCCGGCCGCGGCGGAGTGCAACCGCGCCAACCAGCAAAACCACGCCGGGCTGCTGCAGCAGTTCGCCGCCCTGGTGCAGACCGGCGCGCTGCCGCCCGAGCGCCTGGGCCCCTACCGGGCGCTGGGGCAGCGGCTGGCGGCGCTGGATGCACCGCTGGCCCGCGCCACCGCGGCCGATTGCGCGCGCCACGCCAGCGCGCTGGGCGAGCTGGCGGCTGAGCTGGAAGGGCTCGGACGCATGGCGCCTGCCGAGCCGCTGCTGGCGGCCACCCTGGCCGACACGCCCGTGGCCGACCTGCGCGGCGCCATGCCCGCCGGCCGTGCCACCGACCCGCGGGCGCAGGTCTGCGTCAACGACCTCCGGATCAGCTTCCGCGACGTGCAGTCGGCCGCCAACAGCCTGGCCGCCAATGGCGGCGGCCGCGCCGAGGCCAAGGCCATGCTGCGCAGGCTGGTACAGAACATCCTGCTGCAGCAGATGGTGATGTTCGGGCGCGAACTCATCGGCATCGAGGAATGTCAGGCGCTGGTGCAGGTGGTGGCCGAACTGCGGGGCCAGTTGCAGCAGGTGCGCCAGGCGATCGCCGTGCCCGTGGCCCAGGCCGAGCCGCCACCGGGGCAGCGGGCGCCGGCCTACCAGCCCCAGCCGGTGTACGCGCAGCCGATGCAGCGCCAGGGGCCCGACCCGCGCCTGGAGGCCTGTCGCGACCAGGCCCGGCGCGGCCAGGGCGACGTGGTGCAGCAGTTCCAGGGGTTGCAGCGTGGTGGCCGCGTCTCCCAGCAGGAGTTCGGCGAGTTCCAGCAGATCAACGGGCGCATGAACCAGGTGGTGTCGTCGCTCTTCAGCCCGTCTGCGGGCATGGGCGACTGCCAGCAGGTGCTGGGCTTCCTGCAGAACGCCATGGGCGCGGTGCAGCGCATGGGCCAGGTCGACCCGCGACTGGAGTCGTGCAAGGGCCAGGTGCGGCTGGCCTGGAGCGAGGCGCAGAGCGCCTTCAACGTCGCGGCGCGCAGCCGCATGACGCCGCAAAAGGTGCAGGAGCTCCAGCGCGCGCAGTCACGCCTGCAGCAGCTGGGCCAGCAGGCGCAGCGCGATTTCGGTTCCTACGGGGAATGCCAGGGCGTGGCCAGCGGGCTCCAGCAGGAGCGCAACCAGTTGCAGATGCTGGTCCGCTGAGGGCGCCGGCGCTCAGGCCAGCAGGCTGCCGTTGCCGGGGGCGCGGTCGTTGCCGCCGGTGGCGGTGTACAGCGAGGTGGCGACAACGCCCGGGCGCGGCATCAGCACGTCCATCGCGCGGTCCAGTGAGGCCGTGGCGCGGGCCAGGGCCTCGCGCTGCGCGGCCACTTGGCCGCTGGCCAGGGCCAGCCGCTGGCGCAGCACGGCCGGCACGCCGCCATTGCGGGCGGCACGGGTGAAATGATCGACGGCGGCGGCCAGCGCCGTGTGCAGGTCGGCGGCCACGCGATCCACGGCCTGCGCGTCCTGCCGGTGCAGGGCCACGCCCAGCGCCGTGAGACAGTCTTCCACGCCTTTCAGCGGCCGTTCGAGATCAGCGGCCTGCATCACGGCCTGGCGCTCCTCGGGCGTGGTGATCATGGGTGTCGGCTCAGCTGAACTTGTTGCCCAAGAGTTCCTGGGCGTTGACGATCAGCTTGTCGGCGATGGCCTCGGGGTTGATCGTGAACTTGCCTTCGCGGATGGCCGTGGCGATGCGCTCCACCTTGGCGGTGTCGAACGTCGGGTCGGCCGCGGCGGCGCTGAGCTGTGTGGCGGCGGCCGAGAGCTCGACCTCGGTGCTGGACACCGCGGCTTCCTTCTGCGAACCCGCAGCACCCTTGCGCTCGACGGCCGGCGCGGCGGGCGCTCGGGTTTCGATGGGACCGATCTTCATGTGGATCTCCTGTCAGGGGCACTGGGACTGTGCTGACCCAACGACATGGACTCTCTTTCGGACGATTCCGGGGCGGACTTTAGCCCGGGCCCCGGTTTTTTTGTCGACCCCCCGTGAATGCGGGGATCCAGCCGCCCCGGGGTAAACAAATGCTTCAAGGTCCCACCTCGACCCGGTGCTCGGCCACCGCCCGCCCGACGAGCACGCGGTCGCCCGCCATGCGCACCCGCACCAGCTGGCCTTCCAGGCCGGGCGTGAGGGCCGTGCCTTCGGCCGCCACGGCATAGCCGCTGCCCACCGCCACCACGCTCACCGTCTCGCCTGCCAGGAACCATTGGCGCGGCTTCAGGTCCGCCGGGCGGATCGCCTGGCCGGCCTGCACCGCGCGGGCGAGCGTGCGGCCGGCCAGGGCGCCGGGCTGTACCAGGGGCGGCTGCGGGCCGGCCGACCACTCCACCTCGCGCAGTGCCAGCTGGCCGGGCAGCAGCTGCGCGCCGCCGGGCAGGGCGTCCGTGGCCACCACCGCCGGCGCGAAGACCTGCACCAGCACGGGCAGCATCACGTTCCACTTCACCGCGCCCTTGACGCAGCGCAAGCCCACGCGCGTGCTGCCCCAGGCCGGGACGCCGCTGGGCAGGTAGGGCTGCACCTCGGCGCAGGGGGCCAGCATCAGGCGCGGGTCGGCGACGCCCGGCTGCGCCGTCACGCGGGCACCGGCCGGGGCCCGCGCGGTCGCCGCCTCGCGCGCCAGGCCCAGCGCACGCTCCATGGCCACCGGCGGCACGGCCGCGGGCAGCGAGGCGCTGGCGGCCTGTGCGGCACCGGCCAGCAAGACGAGGGGCAGGATGAGGTTCACGTTGCCCACTCTAGCGACGGTGTGCCGGCTGAAGAGGGCCGAAATGGGGCCGCTTGCGCGCTCTATTCCGGCTCATGCCGCGCGGGGGGCTGAACAGAATGCCAATCACGCCGCAGCCCGTTCCCGACGCTGCAAGGAGCGAAGCCCGATGACCCCCCGCCTCACCGCCGAACTGGACTTCCAGACCCAGGCCCTGTCGCTGCGTGCCGAGCGCCAGCGTGTGATCGCCGGCAACATCGCCAACGCCGACACCCCCGGCTACCAGGCGCGCGACTTCGACTTTGCGGCCGCCCTGCGCGCCGCCACCGGCCGCGCCGGCACCGGCGAGGGCATCGCGCGCAACGTCATGACGGCCAGCGGCCGCGTCTCGCCGGCGCTCGTGTATGCCGTGCCTTCGCAGACCAACCTCGACGGCAACAGCGTCGACATGGACCGCGAGCGCGCCGCCGCGGCCGACAACGCCGTGCGCTACGAGGCCACGCTGCGCTTCGCGAACAGCTCGATCCGCACCGCGCTCGACGCCATGAAGAGCCACCACCAGGCCTGACGCCACGGCGCCCTGAAAGGACAGCCCCATGAGCATGCTCCGCATCTTCGACGTCGCCGGCAGCGCGGTCAGCGCACAGAGCCAGCGCCTGAACGTCGTGGCCTCCAACCTGGCCAACGCCGACACCGTGGCCGGCCCCGACGGCGCGGCCTACAAGGCGCGCCAGGTCATCTTCCAGACGCGCCTGATGGGCGTGGCCGCCGAGCGCGACATCAACGCCGGCGTCACCGTCAGCACCATCACCGAGGACCAGAGCCCCGGCCGCCGCGTGCACGACCCCAAGCACCCCAGCGCCGACGCCGAGGGCTACGTCACCTACAGCAACGTGAACCCGGTGGAGGAGATGGTCAACATGATCTCCGCCTCGCGTTCCTACCAGAACAACGTCGAGGTGATGAACACCGCCAAGAATCTGTTGCTGAAGACGCTGCAGATCGGCGCGTGAACGCCGCCACGCCCAGGGCCACCGCATGAGCACCGTCACTTCCGCCAGCAGCGCCGACATCTACACCGCGCTCAACGGCACCAGCGCCACCAAGGCCGCGTCCGACGAGGCCGGCAGCGCCGACCGCTTCCTGAAGCTTCTGGTCACGCAGTTGCAGAACCAGGACCCGCTGAACCCGATGGACAACGCGCAGATCACGAGCCAGATGGCGCAGATCAACACCGTCAACGGCATCGAGAAGCTGAACACCACGGTGGGCACGCTGAACACGCAGTTCGTCCAGATGCAGGCGCTCCAGGGCGCCAGCCTGATCGGCCGCGAGGTGACGCTGCAGGGCAACCGGCTGGACGTGCAGGACGGCGTGGCCGAGGGCGGCTACGACCTCAGCGGCAAGGCCGACACGGTGACGCTGGAGGTGCTGGGCGCCGACGGCCGCGTCATCGACACGCAGCAGCTCGGCGCGCAGACGGCCGGCCGCCACGAGCTGAGCTGGAACGCTCCCGCCTACGCCGATGGCGCCGAACTGCGCTTCCGCATCACCGCCACCCAGGGCGCCAACGCCGTGACCTCGACGCTGCTGATGCGCGACCACGTCGAGTCCGTCACCACCCGCAACGGCAGCCTCGTGCTGCAGACCCGCTACACCGGCGACGTCGCCTACGGCGACGTCAAGGCCTTCAACTGAACCCAGGAGCCGCTCCATGAGCTTCCAGCAAGGCCTGTCCGGCCTCAACGCCAGCAGCAAGAACCTCGAGATCATCGGCAACAACATCGCCAACGCGAACACCTATGGCACCAAGGTGTCGCGGGCGGAGTTTTCCGATGTCTACGCCGCCGCGCTGAACGGCGCCGGCA
>JAEUPH010000162.1 GCA_016790395.1 Rubrivivax sp.
GAGGTCGCAGAACCACACGCCCCCGGGGAACTCGCCCATCCAGCCCCAGCCGAAGCGGGTGGCCAGCCGCGTCTTGCCGGTGCCGCCGATGCCCAGCAGCGAGACCAGCCGCGCGCCTTCGTCGAAGCGGCGCGCCAGCTCCTGCAGCGTGTCGCGGCGGCCGACGAAGGCGTCGCGCTCGGCCGGCAGGCTGTGGCGCAGCTCGCGCACCGGCAGCCACAGGTCGCCCTGGCGCACCACGCGGAAGACCTTGGCCGAATCGGGCGGCGGCGTGAAGGGCGCGCTGGGCTCGCCCACCTCGAACAGCTCCAGCGGCACCGGAATGCCCTTCACGTGCCAGTGGCCGTGCGCCACCACGCGCTGCGGCACCTCGCCCAGGGCGTCCAGCGCCGCGCGCGTGACCAGCGTCTGCCCCCCCAGCGCGGTGGACATCACGCGCGCCGCGATGGGCTTGCTGACGCCATCGGCCTCGAAGGGCTTGGCGCCCAGCGCCACGTCCTCGGCGCTGTTCTCGCGCAGCGTGATCTGGCCCACGTGCAGACCGGCACGCGCCTTCAGCGGCACGGCCATCGCGGCCAGGGCGCGGTGGTAGTCCAGCGCGTAGCCGAGCGCGTCTCTGGCGCTGGCGAACAGCAGCAGGAAGCCGTCGGTCTTGTCGATCTCGTGGCCGCGCCACACGCGCAGCAGGTCGCGCGCGATGCGGTCGTGCGTGGCCCAGATGCCGACCATGACCTCGTCGCCCAGCTGCGCCGACAGCGCCGAGCTGTCGACCAGGTCGGTCAGCAGCAGCGCGACGGGCGGGGCGTCGTCCAGCATCGCGCTCAGAGGAAGCCGCGCACGGGGAAACCGGGGCTGCGCTGCAGCCAGTTCTCGGGCGCGTAGGCCGCCGTGCCGCAGGTGGCGTGCAGCGTGTAGGCCAGGCGCGAGCGGGCGCTGCGGTTGGGCGCGCTGTAGTGCGGCAGCAGGCCGCCGAACACCACCAGCGTGCCGGCCGCGGCCGGCAGCGGCACGCTGCCTTCGGTGGTGGGCCAGGGCGTGCGGTCCAGCGGCCGCATGCTCAGCGTGCCGGTGGCGTGGTCGCAGACGTACTGCTCGCGCAGCGCGTCGCGCTGACCGCCCGGCTTCACCCACAGGCAGCCGTTGTCCAGCGTGGCGTCTTCCAGCGCGAACCAGAAAGTGGTCACCGTCTGCGGCGTGGTGACGAAGAAGCTGCCGTCCTGGTGCCAGTCCACCACACCGCCGATGCGCGGCTGCTTGAAGATGATCTGGCTCTGCCAGACCTGGGGCTGCACCAGGCCCAGGTCGCGGGCCAGGGCCGCCAGCTCGGGGCCGTGCGAGAAGGCGGTGAAGACCGGGTCCCGCTCGTGAAGCGCGTGTCCGATCTTGTTGATGCTTTCGGCCTTGGGCACGCGCAGGCGGCCGGCCTCGTCCAGGGCCTCTTCCTCGAAGAAGCAGCGCACCTGCTCGGCACTGGCCAGCAGCGCGGCGTCGGCCAGCTTGCTGCGGTCCTGCGTGGAGAAGCGGCTGGTGGAAGCGTCCGGCTCGAAGGCCTCGACGAGGGCGCGGGCGCGGGCGCAGGCGGCGGCCACCTCGGCGGCGGGCTTGAAGCCGGGCAGCACGAGGTAGCCGTCGCGCTGCCACTGCTGGCGTTGTTCGGGGGTCAGCATCTGTTGCAAATCAGCGTCGCGCCCGGCCAGGGAGCCGGGCGATTCACCATTTTGAGCCGGGGTGGGCGGCATCATCGTTGCTTTCGCGCATTGCCCCCGCCACCCATTCCAGGAGGTCGATCCATGACGACACGCTGCAACGCTCCCCGCCGGTTCCCCATGCACCACGCCCTGGCCGCCGCCGCCCTGGCCGCGCTCTGTGCCGGTGCACAAGCCCAGCAAGCCGCCGGCGGCCAGCTGCAGACGATCACCGTCACCGCCGAGCGCCGGCTGGAGAACATCCGCGACGTGCCCAGCTCCGTGGCCGCACTGCAGGGCGAAATGCTGGAGGTGCTGAACTCCGGCGGCCAGGACATCCGCCTGCTCGCCGGCCGCGTGCCCAGCCTGAACATCGAGTCCAGCTTCGGCCGCGCCTTCCCGCGCTTCTACATCCGCGGCATCGGCAACACCGACTTCGACCTCAACGCCAGCCAGCCCGTGAGCCTGGTGTACGACGACGT
>JAEUPH010000197.1 GCA_016790395.1 Rubrivivax sp.
CGTGGAAGCCTGGGTGCACGTGAAGCAGCACGAGGTGGACCTCACACGCATCGAGGCGCGCATGGAGCCCGAACTGGCCGAGAAGATCTACGAGCTGGACCGCTGCGTGGAATGCGGCTGCTGCGTGGCCGCCTGCGGCACGGCGCGCATGCGCGAGGACTTCGTCGGCGCCGTGGCCCTGGGCAAGATCGCGCGCTTCCGCATGGACCCGCGCGACGAGCGCACCGACGCCGACTTCTACGAGATCGTCGGCGACGACCAGGGCATCTTCGGCTGCATGAGCCTCTTGGCCTGCCACGACGTCTGCCCCAAGAACCTGCCGCTGGCCACCCAGCTGGCCTACCTGCGCCGCCAGATGCTGCGCCAGGGCCTGAAGGGCGAGGCCGGCGAGCCGAACCCCGTTCCCGTTCATTTCACACCGAGGAGTCTCACGTGAGCACCATCGTGCAAGCGGGCCCCGCGCAACCGCGCAGCCCATCGCCCAAGCCCGAAGCGGCACCGGCCGACAAGAAGACCGGCACGCCGCTGTGGAAGTACCTGGCACCGCTGGCCGTGGCCGGCCTGATCGCCCTCGTCGCGCCGCCGGCGGGCCTGGCGCCGCACGCCTGGTACTTCTTCGCCATCTTCGCCGGTGTCATCGTCGGCCTGATGCTGGAGCCGCTGCCGGGGGCGGCCGTGGGCCTCATCGGCGTGAGCGTGGCCACCGTGCTGTCGCCCTGGGTGCTGTACGCGCCGGCCGAGCTGGCCAAGGCGGGCTTCAAGCCGGCCAACGCGTCGCTGAACTGGGCGCTGTCGGGCTTCGCCAACACCACGGTGTGGCTGATCTTCGCCGCCTTCATGTTCGCCCTGGGCTACGAGAAGACGGGCCTGGGCCGGCGCATCGCGCTGTGGCTGGTGAAGGCCATGGGCAAGAAGACGCTGACGCTGGGCTACGCGGTGACCATCGCCGACGTGGTGCTGGCGCCCTTCACGCCGTCCAACACCGCGCGCAGCGGTGGCACCGTGTACCCGGTGATCCGCAACCTGCCGGCGCTGTACGACAGCAAGCCCAATGACCCGTCCTCGCGCCGCATCGGCGGCTACCTGATGTGGGTGGCCATCGCGGCGACCTGCGTCACGAGCTCGATGTTCCTCACCGGCCTGGCGCCCAACCTGCTGGCCGTGGAACTGGTGAGCAAGACGGCCAAGGTGAGCTTCACCTGGATGGAGTGGTTCAGCGCCTTCGCGCCGGCCGGCATCATCCTGCTGGTGGCCGTGCCGCTGCTGGCCTACCTGTTCTACAAGCCCGAGGTCACGGGCGGTGACGAGGTGCCGAACTGGGCCCGTGCCGAGCTGACGAAGATGGGCGGCCTCACCGGTCGCGAGATCGGCCTGGGCGTGCTGGTGATGCTGGCGCTGGCGCTGTGGATCTTCGGCGGTGCCGTCATCAACGCCACCACGGTGGCCATCGTCGTGATCGCGCTGATGATCATCGGCAAGGTCGTCTCCTGGGACGACATCCTGGCCAACAAGCCGGCCTGGAACACGCTGGTGTGGTTCGCCACCCTGGTGGCGCTGGCCGACGGGTTGAACAAGGTCGGCTTCGTCAAGTGGTTCGCCGACAGCGTGGGCACCACCGTGGCCGGCATGTCGCCCACCGTCGCGATGGTGGTGCTGGTGGCGGTGTTCTTCTTCACGCACTACCTGTTCGCCAGCGTCACGGCGCACGTGACGGCCATGCTGCCGGTGATGCTGGCCGTGGGCATGGGCATCCCGGGCCTGGACATCCGCACCTTCTCGCTGGTGCTGATGCTCACCTTGGGCATCATGGGCATCCTGACGCCGTATGCCACGGGCCCGAGCCCGGTGTACTACGGCAGTGGCTACATCCCGAGCAAGGACTTCTGGCGGCTGGGCGCCATCTTCGGCGTCATCTTCTTCGCCGTGTTCCTGCTGACGGCCGTGATGTTCATCATCTGAAGCGCTGAGCACTGAAGGAAGAAGGGCCGGCGCCGCGAGGCGCCGGCCCTTCTTCATGGACGGATTCAGCGCGCCGCGGCC
>JAEUPH010000331.1 GCA_016790395.1 Rubrivivax sp.
AAGACCCCGAAGCGGGGCTCCGGGATCGGTGCATTCAGGCTCGCACTGATCGCGAGCGCCAGCACGCGCCGGGTGTCGGCCGGGTCGATGACACCATCGTCCCAGATCCGCGCGCTCGAGAAATAGGGGTGAGCCTGGTGCTCGAACTGGTCGAGGATGGGCTGCTTGAACGCGGCCTCCTCCTCCTTCGACCAGCTCCCGCCCTTGGCCTCGATGCCGTCGCGCCGCACGGTGGCGAGCACGCTCGCCGCCTGCTCGCCACCCATCACGCTGATGCGTGCATTCGGCCACATCCACAGGAAACGCGGCGAGAAGGCGCGGCCGCACATGCCGTAGTTGCCGGCCCCGAAGCTGCCCCCGATGATCACGGTGAACTTCGGCACGTTGACGGTGGACACCGCGGTGACCATCTTCGCGCCGTGTTTGGCGATGCCCTCGGCCTCGTACTTGCGGCCCACCATGAAACCGGTGATGTTCTGCAGGAAGACGAGCGGGATCTTGCGCTGCCCGCACAGCTCGATGAAATGCGCGCCCTTCTGGGCCGACTCCGAGAACAGGATGCCGTTGTTGGCGACGATGCCCACCGGCATGCCTTCGATGTGGGCGAAACCGGTGATGAGGGTGGTGCCGTAACGCGCCTTGAACTCGTCGAACTCGGAGGCATCCACGATGCGGGCGATGATCTCGCGCACGTCGTAGGGCTTGCGCGTGTCGGTCGGGATCACGCCGTGCAGCTCGGCCGGGTCGAAGGCGGGCGGGCGCGGCTCGACCAGGCGCTGCTCGACCGACTTGCGCCAGTTCAGGTTCGCCACCGAGGCGCGCGCGATGGCCAGGGCATGGGTGTCGTTGTTGGCCAGGTGGTCGGCCACGCCGGACAGGCGGGTGTGCACGTCGCCGCCGCCCAGGTCCTCGGCACTCACCACCTCGCCGATCGCCGCCTTCACCAGCGGCGGGCCGCCGAGGAAGATGGTGCCCTGGTTCTTCACGATGATGGTCTCGTCGCTCATCGCCGGCACGTAGGCGCCGCCGGCCGTGCACGAGCCCATCACCACCGCGATCTGCGGGATGCCCAGCGCCGACATGTTGGCCTGGTTGAAGAAGATGCGGCCGAAGTGGTCGCGGTCGGGGAAGACCTCGTCCTGGTTGGGCAGGTTGGCGCCGCCGCTGTCCACCAGGTAGATGCAGGGCAGGCGGTTCTGCTGCGCCACTTCCTGCGCGCGCAGGTGCTTCTTCACCGTCATCGGGTAGTAGGTGCCGCCTTTCACCGTGGCGTCGTTGCACACGATGACGCACTCCACGCCGGCCACGCGGCCGATGCCGGTGATGACGCCCGCGCCCGGCGCGGCGTTGTCGTACATGTCCAGCGCCGCCAGCGGAGCGATCTCCAGGAAGGGCGTGTCCGGGTCCAGCAGCATTTCCACGCGCTCGCGAGGCAGCAGCTTGCCGCGGGCGGTGTGGCGCTTGCGCGAGCGCTCGTCGCCGCCGAGGGCGACCTGCGACAGCCTGGCGTTGAGGTCGTCGAGCAGCACCTGCATGTGAGCGGCACTGGCCTTGAACGACTCCGCGCGCGGGTTCAGCTTGGACGTGAGGACGGGCATCTTGTCTCCTGCGGACGCCGGAAGTCGGTTGACGTTTACGTTAACGTCAATCGCATTCTAGAAGCCCCTCGGGGGCGAGCCTCAGAACGGACCCTGGGCGAGCCAGCGCTCGATCTGCGGCTTGCGGTCGTTGCCCCAGAAGGGTTCGCCGTCGACGAAGAAGAAGGGCGCGCCGAAGACGCCGGCGGCGATGGCGGCCTCGTTGACGGCCTTCAGCCGCTGCTTCCAGGCAGGATCGTTCCACACCGTCTCGGCGGCGTCGGCGTCCAGCCCATGCTGCGCGGCCAGAGCCCTGAGCGCCGGCACCTCGTTCAGCGCCACGCCGCGCGCGAACACGGCGCGCAGGCCGGCGGTGGCCCAGGCGGCCGCGGCCTCCTCGCCACGCGTGTCCTTCAGCCACCAGAACACCCGCGCGGCGTTCTGTGTCGGGATCGGGAACACCGAAGGCATCTCGTACGGCACGCCCTCGAAGCGCGCCGAACGGGCGAAGTCGCGCACCGAGTAGGCGCCCTTGAGCGGGTAGCTGATGGGCGACTTCAGTTCCGCCGCCTGGAAAGTGGCGCCCAGCAGCAGCGCATGCCGCCGCACGGTGCGGCCATGTCGCGCGGCCAGGGCATCGACCCACTCGTTGGCGATGTAGGAGTAAGGCGACGAGAAGTCGAAGTAGAAGTCGATCAGGTTCTTCATGCGGTCACCTTAGCGGCGCGCGATCGGCGCGTCCATCGGGTTCAGCCTGCGGCGCACGGGGTTCCCTGGCTGCGCATACGATGCTGCATGCCCTGGCTGTCCTGGATCGATGCCGTCCTTGCCGCCAGCGCCTGCGCGGTGGCGCTGGCGCTGGCGCCCTGGCGCGCCGGCACGCCGCCCTGGCCGGCCTTCGGCTGGTGGGCCCTGCTGCCCTTGCTGTGGAACACCGACCGCATCTCGGCCCAGCCGCTGCTGCAGCCGCTGGCCGGCAGTTGCCTGCTGATGCTCATGGTGGGCTGGCCGATGGCCGTGCTCATGCTGCTGCCCGTGGCGGCGCTCACCTGGGCCCTGGCCGACGCACCGCTGCTGGAGGCGCTGCACCGGCTCGTGTGGCTGGGCGTGGTGCCGGTGACCGTGGCCATGGCGCTGGGGGCCCTGCTGCGGCGCTGGCTGCCGCAGCACCTGTTCATCTACATCCTGGGGCGCGGCTTCTTCGCCACGGCCCTGGCGGTCACGGCCGCCGGTGTCGTCTCGGTGTGGTTGCACGGCGTTCCGGTGGGGCTGTCCGATGGCGACGTGATGCTGGCCCGCGCCCTGGCCGCCTGGGGTGACGCCTTCATCACCGGCATGCTGGTGGCCATCTTCGTCGCCTTCCGGCCGCAGTGGCTGGCCACCTACGCCGACCGCATCTACCTGCCACGCTGATCAGGCCACCGCCGCGCGCAGCACGTCGGCGAGCGGCCGGCGCAGCAGCAGCGCCAGCGCCTCGGCGTCGGCGCTGGCGTCGGCGCGGCGTCCGCGCGTGCGCCACAGGGCCCGCAGCGCGTCGCCCTGAGCCGCCAACGGTGCTGCCAGGCGGGCGCGCGCGTCTTCGGCCGGCCAGCCCCGGGCCAGCACCAGCGCACGCTCCAGCAGCGCCTGCGCGATGGCCGTCAGTGCCTCGTCGTTCCAGGCCACATGGCTGCGCTCGGTGCCGCGCGCCAGGTTGACGCCGCGCGCGCCGATGGCGCCGACCACCGCGCCGGTCAGCGCCCCGGCGCCCATCGTCAGGCCCCCCGTGGCAAGGTCGGCCTTCAGGCCGGCGAGCACCCCACTCAACACGCCCGTCACCATGGCCGTGCGGCCTTCACCCATGCGCGGACGCAACGCGGCGCCGGCGGCGGCCACCGGACTGGCAGCCCCGGCGGCCGGGGCGTCCTGGCCCAGCAGCGTGGCCAGCCGCTCGCCGTTGCTGCGCCAGGCCCCGTCCAGCGAGGCCAGCAGTGCCTGGCGTGCCGCCTCCGCAGCGATGGCCTTCGGCCCCAGCAAGCCTTCGTCGGCCACGGCCTCGCGGCGGCAGGCCAGGCGCGCCAGCGTGTCGGCCAGTTCCGCCACCAAGGTGTCGAAGCGGGCCAGCTCACGGCGTCGCCAACTGTCGGCCAGGCGCGCCAGCCGGGGGTCCTCGGGCAGCGCGACGCGCAGGGCCTGCATCAGGCGGGCATCGGCCACCCAGCCTTCGTCCAGGGCAAGCAGCGACAGCTCGGCAGGGTCGGTGGTTTCCCCGTCGCACAGCACCAGCACAGGCCGCGCCAGCCTGGCCAGCCAGGCCGGACGGGGCGCGCCGGGTGGGCCCACGAGCAGCACGGCATCGGTGCCTTCGCGCAAGGCGGCCAGGGGATCGGCGGCGCGCCGCCACGGCGCCCACCATGGGGCGCCGGTGTCCGGGCGCTGCAATGCCGTCGCGGCGTCGGGGGCCAGGGCGCGCAGTTCGAGCCGGTCTCCTTCGTCGCTTTCCAGCAGCGTGATGGGATCGCCCGTCGCCGCCACTGCGGTGCCGAACAGCCGGGCCGGAGGCTCCGGCGCCAGCCACAGCAATCGCACGGCGCGTGGCAGGTTCGGGCGCATCAGCGGGTGCAGGGCCTCGAAGTAGGGGTCGTCCAACGGCAGGGGGAAGCGCGCCGCCAGCGCCGCCGCGCGCGCGCCCGCGCGCAGCGCCAGCAGAAGGCGCGGCAGCACGACGGCCAACGCCAGCGTGGTGGCGTAGAGGTGGATCCAAGGCGCGGCACTGGCGCTGGCGTCGGCCCCCGGGCCCAGGCGCAGTGGCGCCACGTCGGGCACGCCGATGCCGGTCAGGGCGCTGGCCGGCGACAGCAGCGCGCCCAGCGCGCGCTGCACCTGGGCAGCGTCCAGGAAGGTGCTCTGCCAGCCAGCACGGTAGTCCAGCACCAGGCCGCGCAGGTAGAAGCTGGCGACCAGGCCCGCTCCCAGCGCCGCGGCCGCAGCGTGGAGCACCAGCGCAGCCCGCTCCGTCATCAGCGGCGCGGCATGGCGTGCCCACAGGGCGCCCGGGCCGTCGTCGGCGGCCAGGCCCCGACGCGCCAGCAGGTCGCGCAGCCCGAGCGAAGGCAGAGGCAGCAACAGGCCCAGGTAGACCAGCAGGTTCCAGCCCACCACCGCCCAGACGGCAGGCGCCAGGAGGTTCACGCGCTGCGGCGGGCCCAGCTGATCGGCCAGCACGCCGGCGAGGAAGGCCAGCACCACGGCCACGGCCACCCAGGCGCCGTGCCAGCCGCGCCGCGCCAGCCAGCGGCGCGCGGCCTCGTCACGCGGCAGCAGACGCTGAAGGGCCACCACGGCGCGCGCCACGACGAAACGTTCGGGCGGCGCACCGTCGCCGACGGCGGCCACGGCGTGGCGCGTCGCCCAGGCGCGGTCTTCGGGGGGCCAGGTGGCCTGCGCCGTCGCTTCGCGCGATTGCAGCAGCAGCACCTGGCGGGCTTCGTCCTCGGTCACGGGCGCAATGTAGCGCCCGCGCGCGGCCCCTCAGCAACGAAGTGCAGGACAGGCAGCTTCGAGCGGCGCCAGCAAGCGCTCCCAGGCCCGCGGCCCGGGCTCGCGACGGAAGGCACCGAAGTGGCCGAGCCGGGCTGCGCCCACGTCAGCAGGACGCAAAGTGTGGCGCTGCACCGTGGCGTTTCTGAACTGTGCGGCCAGCGCATCGACGGCGCGCGCAGGCGCGAAGGTGAGGTCGTCGCTGACGTCCCACAGGTGCACCGGCACGGCCAGCGCGGCGGCGGCCCGGTGCTGGCGCATGACGGGGTCGGCGAAGGCCCAGCCGCGTGTCAGGCCCCAGCGCGCCCAGTCGCGCGCCACGCCGGGGGGCAGCGGCTGCGCGCCACCGCCCAGCGTCCAGGCCGGCAGGTGGCCGTGCAGCGCCACGGTGGTGGGCAGCACGGCGCGGAAGAAGAACTCGGCCGTCCAGCGGTGCACGCCGGGGTACAGGCGCGGCTCACCCAGTTGCGAACCGACAGCCAGCAGGGCGTCGGCGCGTTCGACGCCGCGGGCGAAGGCGATGGCATTGCCGCCGAAGCTGTGGCCCACCAGCAGCAGCGGCAGGCCCTGGGTGGCGCGCCGGGCCTCGGCGGCGGCGAGCGCCGCACTCATGTCGAGCAGGGCCCAGTCGCGCATGGTCGCCGGTTCTTCGCGCAGCGCGCGCACGGGGCCGCGGCGCGAGCCGGCGATGCCGCGGTAGTCATAGGTCAGCACGGCGTAGCCGCGGCCGGCCAGCCACTGCGCGAAGCCGCGGTAGAAGCCGCGCGGCACGCCGGTGGCGGCGCTGAGCACGGCGACCGCATGCGCGCGACCGATCGGCGGCTCGAACCAGGAGGCGGCCAGGGTGCGGCCATCGTCAGCCACCAGCGCGGTGCCGGCGCCGGTGGGGTCGGTGGTGGGCACGGCAGCGGGACTGCCGGCGGCGGAAGTGAGGGTGTGGCTCATGCAGCGCACTCTAGAAATGCACAGATCCGTTGACTAGACTGGCGCTCGTTGACTGATTGGTGATGATTCATTGACAAACCGGGCCCCTTCACGTCCTGCTGCATCGCTCTCGCGCCGCCCGCCCAGCGGGCCCGACGCCAACGCGCTGGAACTCTTCGCCCGCATTGCGGCGGCAGGCAGCTTCGCGCAGGCCGCGCGCGAGCTGGGGCTCACGCGTGCCGCCGTGAGCCGCCGCGTGGCGGCGATGGAGGCCGAGGTGGGCGCGCCGCTGTTCGCACGCAGCACGCGCGCCCTGGGCCTCACCGAAACGGGCCGGCGCCTGGCCGCCCGCGCGCGTGCCGTGCTCGACGCCGCCGAATCGGCCCGCCGCGGCCTGCGCGCCCGCAATGCCGGCAGCGACGGCGGCCTGGCCGGCACGCTGCGCGTGACCGCCGTGCCGAGCTTCGGCCAGGCCGTGCTGGCGCCGCTGCTGGCCACCTTCCAGGCCAAGCACCCGGAGTTGCGCATCGAGCTGCGCTTCACGCACCGCCGCGTGGACCTGGTGCGCGACGACATCGACGTCGCCTTCCGCCTCACGCACCGCCCGCCCGAGGACTGCGTGGCCACGCCGCTGATGCCGTTCGTGGTGCGCGCCTACGCCGCGCGGTCGCGGCCCCTGTCCGGCCCGGAGGCGCTGGCGGGCGAGCCCTGCCTGGTGTTCGGCGCGCCCACCGACGAGCTGACGATGCACTGGCGCAGCGACGACGGCCTGCGCCAGGCCTCCGCCACCATCTCGCCGGCCATGGTGGCGGACGACATGGACACGCTCTGGGCCGTCGCCACCGCCGGCTGGGGCGTGGTGTTCGCACCCGACTTCTGCGCCCGGCGCGGCGGCCTGGCCGACGTGTTGCCCGGCTGGCGGCTGCCGGTGGCCGAGGGCGAGGTGATCTACGCGCTGACGCTGCCGCAACCCGAAGCGCCCGAAGCCGCACGCGCGCTGGTGCGCTTCGTGCGGGACGCGCTGGCCGCGCCGGCGCCGCGCCGGGCGCCTGCGCAGCGCTGAATCACACGGCGTGCAGCAGGGCCACCAGCTGCGCCTGAGAGTGCGTGCCGGTCTTCTCGTACATCTGGCCGACGTGCGTGCGCACGGTGCTGATCTTCACGCCCAGCGCCTCGGCGGCATGGGTGGGGCGCATGCCTTCGCACAGCATCTCGGCCAACCTGGCCTGGGTGCGGGTGAAGCGGAAGCGGCGGCGCATGGCGTCCACACGCGTCAGTTGCACGCGCTCGATGGTGGCCAGCAGCCAGCGGCCGCCCGTCTTGTCCTGGTGCGGGTCGGTACCCAGGTCGCCAGAGTTCATGGCGCGCAGCGTGATCTGCATCGGCGCGCCACCGTCCACTTCCAGCGGCAGCGTCACTTCGCGGCCGGCGGACACCTCGGGCTGCCACTTGGTCAGCGGCACCCAGCGGCCGCCCTGGCGCAGGGCCAGGCGGCCGGCGGCGTCCAGCCACAGGCCTTCGCGGCGCTCGATGCGGCGCGTGGCCGCGGGGTTGGCCTCGAGCACGGCGCCGTCGGCGTCGGTCACGAAGAGGGGGGTTTCCAGGCGTTGCAGCAGGCATTGGCCGAGTGCGGCCAGGCGGTGCGAGCGGGTGGGATGGGCAACGGTCTGGTTGTAGTGGCTGGCTTGCATGGTGACCTCCTGTCGTCGATGGAGGCATCTTGCCGGGCCACCTCCGGCAAGCGAATGACACCAAGGTATCCCGGCTACGCCAAGGCGCGCCCGATCAGGATCTTCTGCACCTCGCTCGTGCCTTCGTAGATCTGGCAGACGCGCACGTCGCGGTAGATGCGTTCCACCGGGAAGTCGCTCACATAGCCGTAGCCCCCGAAGACCTGGATCGCGGCGCTGCACACGCGCTCGGCCATCTCGCTGGCGAAGAGCTTGGCCATGGCGGCTTCCTTCAGGCAGGGCCTGCCCGCGTCCTTCAGGCTGGCGGCATGGTGGATGAGCTGCCGCGCGGCCTCGATCTGCGTGGCCATGTCGGCCAGCTTGAACTGCACCGCCTGGTGCTCGAAGATCGGTTGACCGAAGCTCGAACGCTCCTTGCTGTAGGCCAGCGCCGCCTCGAAGGCCGCGCGCGCCATGCCCACGCTCTGGCTGGCGATGCCGATCCGCCCGCCCTCCAGCCCCGACAGCGCGATCTTCAGGCCCTGGCCTTCGTCGCCGATGCGATTGGCCGCCGGCACGCGGCAGTTCTCGAACAGGATCTGCGCCGTGTCGCTGGCGTGCTGGCCAAGCTTGTCCTCGATGCGCGCCACGGTGTAGCCGGGCGTGGCGGTGGGCACGAGGAAGGCGCTGATGCCCTTCTTGCCTGCGGCCTTGTCCGTCACGGCCATGACGATGGCCACGTCGCCGTTCTTGCCGCTGGTGATGAACTGCTTGACGCCGTTCAGCACGTAGGCGTCGCCATCGCGCACGGCCGTGGTCTTCAGGCCACCGGCCTCGCTGCCCACGTGGGGCTCGGTCAGGCAGAAGGCACCGAGCATCTCGCCGCGCGCCAGCGGCACCAGGAATCGTTGCTGCTGATCGGCGTTGCCCCAGGCCAGCAGGATGCTGCAGACTGGACAGTTGTTGACGCTGACGACCGTGCTGGTGGCGCCGTCGCCGGCGGCGATCTCTTCCAGAATGATCGCCAGTGCCAGGTAGTCGAGCCCGGCCCCGCCCAGCGCCGCCGGCACGGCCACGCCGTAGCAGCCCAGACCGGCCAGGCCCTGCAGCGCGGCCTTCGGGAAGGTGTGCGCCTTGTCCCAGGCGGCGGCATGCGGTGCCACCTCGGCCTGCACGAATGTGCGCACGGCGTCCTGCACGGCCAGGTGGTCTTCGGACAACAGCATCACGTCTCCTTCGCTTCTCTGGGCTTGAAAGCGCCGCCGCTGCGGCAGCATGCGGCGCATTGTTTCACCCCGGATCCGGTGGCTGGCCGTAAAAGGGGTGTCGCGACCACCGACCGAGCCCCTTCATGCCCTTGCGCCCTGCCCTTGCCGCCATCGCCATCTGCCTGCTGGCCGCGCTGCTCCCCCTGCTGCCCACCCCGGCGGCGGCGCAGAACAGCCTCATCCCGCGCCTGCCCCCTCCGCGCATTGTGGCGCCCGACGCCCGCGTGCCGGTGCAGATCAGCGCGCTGTCGCTGCGCACCCACGTGGCGGGCCGCCAGGCCAGCACACGGCTGGAGTTCACGCTCGCCAACCCCAACGCCCGCGTGCTGGAAGCGACGCTGGAGTTTCCGCTCGCCGAAGGCCAGCAGGTCAGCGGCTTCGCGCTGGACATCCAGGGCGCGCTGGTACCCGCCGTGCCGGTGCCCAAGGACCAGGGCCGGCAGGTCTTCGACGACGTCACGCGCGCCCGCGTCGACCCCGCACTGCTGGAGCGCAGCGCCGGCAACGTGTTCAAGCTGCGCGTCTTCCCGGTGCCGGCCCAGGGCACGCGGCGCGTGGTGCTGCAGATCGCCGAGACCGTGCCACTGGACGCACAAGGGCGCGCGCGCTGGCGCCTGCCGCTGGACTTCGCCGCGGCGATCGGCAGTTTCGACGCCGACATCGCCGTTCCAGCGCAAGGCGCCGTGCTGGCCGAAGGCGCCTTGCGCGGCGCCGCACAGGCGCGGCGCGGTGGCGAGACGGTGGTGCAGGTCGCGCGCCGCCAGTGGCAGCCGCACGAGGCCTTGCAACTCTCGTGGCAGCCGCCCAAGACCGACACCACGCTGGTGGGCACGCACGAAGACCGCAGCTACTTCGTGGCCGACGTGCTGGTCGACGGCGCCACTGCCCCGGCCCCGCTGCCGAAGCCGCTGACGCTGGTGTGGGACGCGTCCGGCTCCGGCGCGCAGCGCGACCACGCGCGCGAGTTCGCACTGCTGGACGCGCTGTTCGCCGCCGCGCGCGACACCCGCGTGCAGCTGCGCGTGGTGCGCGACGCGGCCGAGCCGCCTCGCGACTTCGAGGTCCGCGCCGGCGACTGGCGCGCGCTGCGCAAGGCGCTGGAGGCCCTGCCCTACGACGGCGCCAGCGACCCCGCGCTGTGGGCACCCCCGGTGGCTGAGGGCGTGGTGCTGCTCTTCAGCGACGGCCTCGCGAACTGGGGCGACGGTCGCGCCGTGGCACCCGGCGGCGCGGTGCTGCACGCCATCAGCGCCGCCACGCGTCACGACGCGGCACGGCTGCGCGCGCTGGCCGAGGCCCGCGGCGGCCGCTTCGTCGACCTGACCCGCCTGGACACCCTGCAGGCCAGCGCCGCGCTCACCCGCGCCGGGCTGCAGCTGGTGGACCTGCAGGCGCAGGGGGCCGAGCAGTTGCTGGCCGCGTCGGCGCACCCCGAAGGCGGCCGCATCACCATTGCCGGCCTGATGAACGCCGACAGCGCCCGCGTGACGCTGGTACTGGCCGACGCGCAGGGCCGCCGACAGACGCGCACGCTGAACCTCGCGCGGCCTGCCGCCGCGCGCGAGACCGATCCCGCGCTGGTGCCGCTGGCCGCACAACGCTGGGCCGCCCTGAAGCTGGCGCAGTGGCAGGCGGAGCGTCGGCTGCATCGCGCCGAGATGCAGCGCCTTGCGCAGCGCTTCCGGCTGGTGTCCGAGGAGACCTCGCTGATCGTGCTGGAGAGCGTGGACGACTACGTGCGATTCGGCATCCAGCCGCCGGAAGGCCTGTGGCGCCAGCAGTACGAGCAGCGCATCGCGATGCGCTCCCGCAACCGGGAGCAGGCCCTCGGCAACCACCTGGAAGGGCTGGTGCGCCGCTTCGCCGCACGCCAGGCCTGGTGGGAGCGTGACTTCCCCAAGGACGGCCCGCCGCCGCCCAAGCCGCCGGCCGTGGCCATGGCCACGGCGCAGGCCGAGGCGCGGGCCGATCGCTCGCGCGCCGAAACGCAGCGGGCTGCGCCCGCCGCCATGGCGACCCCGGCGCCCACCATGATGGCCGCACCGCCGCCCGCGCCCGCCCCCGGCGGCGCAGCGCGCGACAACACCGCGACCGCCGGCCCAGCCGCGCGCATCGCGCTGCGCGCCTTCCAGCCCGACACACCCTACGCCCGTCGGATCCGCGAAGCGCGCGACGACGATCGTTACGCCCTCTACCTGGACGAGCGCCCCGGCTTCGTCAACAGCACGGCCTTCTTCATCGACAGTGCCGAGCTGTTCTTCCAGCGCGGGCAGACGGCACTGGCGGTGCGCACGCTCTCGAACCTGGCCGAGATGGAACTGGAGCACCGGCAGGTGCTGCGCATCCTGGCCTACCGGCTCTCGCAGGCCGGGCTGCATGCGCTGGCCGTGCCGCTGCTCGAACGCGTGCGCGACATCGCCCCCGACGAGCCGCAGAGCTGGCGCGACCTGGGCCTGGCACTGGCCGCCGCGGGCCAGCCGCAGCGCGGGCTGGAGATGCTGTGGGAAGTGGCCTCGCGACCCTGGGACACGCGCTTCGCCGACATCGATCTCATCGCGCTGGCCGAGCTCAACGCCCTCGCGGCACGCACGCCGGGGCTGGACACCACGCGCGTGGACCCGCGCCTGTTGCGCAACCTGCCGCTGGACCTGCGCGCCGTGCTGGCCTGGGATGCCGACAACACCGACATCGACCTCTGGGTGACCGACCCGAACGGCGAGCGCGCCTACTATGGCCACCGGCTCACCTACCAGGGCGGCGCCATGTCGCGCGACTTCACCGGCGGCTACGGCCCCGAGGAGTTCTCGCTGCGATTCGCCAAGCCCGGCCGCTACGAGGTGCGCGCCCAGTTCTACGGCCACCGGCAGCAGATCGTGAGCCCCTACACCACGCTGATGCTGTGGCTGGCCACCGGCTTCGGCACGCCGGCGCAGAAGGACCAGCAGGTGGTGCTGCGCCTGTCGGGCGCCGGGCAGGAAGTGTTCGTCGGCAGCTTCGACGTCGAGGCACCGGGGAGATAGCCTCAGCCCGGCGTGCTGCCCCGCACCAGCCTCACCGCCAGCCCGATGAAGAGCAGCCCGCCCACGGCGCTCAGCCAGCGCTGCGCGGCGGGCGAAGCTTCCAGGCGCTTCAGCCGCGCGGCCAGCGCCACCAGCGCCAGCAGGAACACCAGGCTCTGCAGCACGAACCAGGCGCCCAGCAGCAGGAAGCTGAGCGTGGGCGCGGGCGAGCCGGCCGGCACGAAAGGCGGCAGGAAGGCCAGGAAGAACAGCGCCACCTTGGGGTTCAGCACGTTGGTCAGCAGGCCGCCGCGGAAGTCGGCCCAGGCGCTGCGCGCCGCGGCGTCGGCGGCGGCCGTGGTGGCGTCCGTCGGCCGCGCGGCCTGGCGCAGCAGGCCGATGCCCAGCCACACCAGGTAGGCCGCACCCGCCCACTGCACGGCATGGAAGGCGCCAGGGTGCACGGCCATCAACGCCGCCAGCCCGAAGGCCGCCGCCAGCGCATGCACCACGCAGCCGGTGTTGATGCCCAGCGCCGCCATCACGCCGGCACGCACGCCGCCCTGCAGCGTGCGGCTGACGGTGAGCAGGAAGTCCACGCCCGGCGTCGCGTTGAGCACGAACACCGCGGCGGCGAACACCGCGGCCTCGGTCGTGCCGGGCAGCAGACTGGTCAGCACAGTTCGACGGCCAACGCCGTGGCTTCGCCACCGCCGATGCACAGCGAGGCCACGCCACGCTTCCCGCCCTTCGCCTTCAGCGCGCCCAGCAGCGTGACGACGATGCGCGCGCCGCTGGCGCCGATGGGGTGGCCCAGGGCACAGGCGCCGCCGTGCACGTTGACGATCTCGTGCGGCAGCTTGAACTCGGCCATCGCGGCCATGGTCACGGCAGCGAAGGCCTCGTTCACTTCCCACAGGTCCACCTGACCGGCCGTCCAGCCCGCCTTCTTCAGCACCTTCTCGATGGCGCCCGCCGGTGCCGTGCTGAACCAGGCCGGCGCCTGTGCATGCACGCTGTGCGCCACGATGCGCGCGAGGGGCGCCAGGCCCATCTGCTTCGCCGTGCTCTCGCGCACCAGCACCAGCGCGGCCGCGCCGTCGCTGATGCTGCTGGCGTTGGCGGCGGTGATGGTGCCGTCCTTCTTGAATGCGGGCTTGAGCGTCGGGATCTTGTCGAGCTTGGCCTTGAAGGGCTGCTCGTCGAACTTCACCAGCGTCTCGCCGCCCTTGCCGGCGAGCGTCACGGGCGCCATCTCCCACGCAAACGCACCGCTCTCGTTGGCGGCCTTGGCGCGCGTGGTGCTGGTGATGGCGTAGCCGTCCTGCGCCTCGCGCGTGAAGCCGTACTTCTCGGCGCAGCTCTCGGCGAACACGCCCATGGCCTTGCCCCGCTCGTAGGCGTCTTCAAGGCCGTCCATGGCCATGTGGTCGAACATCGTCGCGGCGCCGTACTTCACGCCCTTGCGCGCGAACATGAGGTGCGGCGCGTTGGTCATGCTCTCCATGCCGCCGGCCACCATCACGTTCACCGTGCCGGCGGCCAGCATGTCGTGCGCGAACATCAGCGCACGCATGCCGCTGCCGCACATCTTGTTCAGCGTCACCGCGCCGGCACTCAGCGGCAGCCCGGCCTTCAGCGCCGCCTGGCGGGCCGGCGCCTGGCCCTGGCCGGCAGAGAGCACGTTGCCCATCAGCACTTCGTCGACGGCATCGCCCGGCACGCCGGCGCGTTCGACGGCTGCCTTCACGGCCACGCCGCCCAGTTCGGCCGCCGTGAGGCTGGCGAAGTCGCCCAGCAGGCCGCCGATGGGCGTGCGCGCGGCGGAGACGACGACGATGGGGTCTTGGGACATGGCAGTCTCCTCATGAGGTGCGGGCCGCTACAGGCCCAGGAAGTAGCGCTTCAGGCCGGCCAGGATCATCTCCACCGCCACCGCGGTGAGGACCAGGCCCATCAGTTTCTCGATGGCCGCGACCAGGCTGTCGCCCAGCCAGCGGCGCAGGCGCTGCGCCGTCAGCAGCACGGCGGCCGACACCGCCATCGCGGCGGTGAGCGCGCCCATCCACACCCACAGGCGCTCGGGCTCGCGGCTGGCCAGCAGCAGCACGGTGGCCATGGCCGACGGCCCTGCCAGCAGCGGCACGGCCAGCGGGAAGATGAAGGGCTCACGCCCGCCGGCCGACGATTGGTAGCCACCCCCGCCGTGCGAAAAGATCATGCGGATGGCGATGATCAGCAGGATCACGCCGCCGGCCACTTCCAGCGAACGCTCGGACAGCCGCATCAGCTGCAGGAAGGCCTGGCCGCCCACCATGAAGAGCGCCAGGGCGCCAAAGGCGATCAGCGATTCGCGCAGCGCCACGAAGCGCTGCCGCTGCGGCGGCACCTCGCTGAGCACGGAGATGAAGATCGGCAGGCTGCCCAGCGGGTCCAGCACCAGCAGCAAGAGGATGAAGGCCGACAGGAAGTCGTGGTTCATGCCCGGTAGGCGCGCCCGGAGAAGCGCTTGGCCGCGTCATAGGGAAACACGTCGTGCACGTGGCCGGCCAGGATGCGTTCCTTGTGGCCCTGCCAGAAGGCGGCGTCCAGCAGGTCGGCGTGGTGGGCCATGAAGATCTCGCGCACGGCGTTGTTGCCCAGCAGGAAGGGGCCGAAGGTCTCGGGGAAGACGTCGCCCTTGTTCACCGTGTACCAGATCTCGCCCGACATCTCCTCTTCCTCGTTGCGCGGCGCGGGCACGCGGCGGAAGTTGCAGTCGGTGAGGTACTCGATCTCGTCGTAGTCGTAGAACACCACCTTGCCGTGGCGCGTGACGCCGAAGTTCTTCCACAGCATGTCGCCAGGGAAGATGTTGGCGGCGACCAGGTCCTTGATGGCGTTGCCGTACTCCACCACCGCGTGCGCCATCTGCTCGGTGTCGGCCTCCTGCAGGTAGATGTTCAGCGGGATCATCCGCCGCTCGATGTACAGGTGCTTGATGACCAGCATGTCGCCGTCCTCCTCCAGCACGCTGGGGCAGAAGTGGCGCAGTTCGGCGATCAGTTCCTCCTCGAAGCGCTGGCGCGGGAAGGCCACGTTGCTGTACTCCAGCGTGTCGGCCATGCGGCCGACGCGGTCGTGCTGCTTCACCAGCAGGTACTTGCCCTGGATCTGCTCGCGAGTGGTGTCCTTCTGTGGCGGGTAGAAATCCTTGATGACCTTGAACACGTAGGGGAAGGACGGCAGGTCGAACACCAGCATCACCATGCCCTTGATGCCGGGCGCGATGCGGAACTTGTCGCTGCTGTGGCGCTGGTGCGCGAGCAGGTCGCGGTAGAAGAGGTTCTTGCCGTGCTTCTGAAGGCCGATGGCGTTGTACAGCTCGGCGCGCGGCTTGCGCGGCATCAGCCCGCGCAGGAACTGGACGTAGGCGGACGGGATCTCCATGTCCACCATGAAGTAGGCCCGCGCGTAGCTGAAGATCAGCAGCAGGTCGTCCTCGCCGAAGAGCGCGGTGTCGATCACCAGCTTGCCGTCCGGACCATGCAGGATGGGCAGCGCCACCGGCGTCTCGACGAAGCCGTTGATGATGCGGCCCACGAGATAGGCACCCTTGTTGCGATAGAAGAGGCTGGCCAGCACCTGGATCTGGAAGTTGGCGCGCGGCCGGAAACCGCCCAGCGCCGACAGCATGGCCTGCACCACGTTCTCGACGTCGCGGTCCAGGTCCTCGAACTCGCGCTCCAGCTGGAAGTTGTGGACGATGCGCTTCCAGGTCTCGCGCAGCGAGTCCTTGGTGGGGTAGTAGGCGCGGTAGGTGGGCAGCGAGGCCGGTTCGTCGTTCTCGATGTACTCGGTGCTCACCGCCGGCCGCACGAAGATGAAGTCGTTGCGGAAGTAGCTGCGGTGCAGCAGCTTGCTCGTCACCGAGTTGAAGAAGGTTTCCGCCAGCTCGGGCTGGTGGTGGTCGACCAGCAGGCCGATGTAGTGCAGCTTGGCCTGCTGCCAGGTGTCCATCGAGAGCGCCTCGATGTTGAACTCGCGGCGCAGGCGCGCCACGGCCTCGTTCACGCGCTGGTCGTAGAACTCGATGCGCTGAGCCTGCGCGCTCTGCTGGCCGTGCCAGTCGGCCTGCTCGAAGCGGCGCTTGGCCGCGGCGCTGGTCTCTCGGAACAGCCGGTAGTGGCGGTTGAAGCCTTCGATCAGCGCCTGCGCGATGGCCCAGGCGTTCTTGTCCGCGAGTTGGTGAGGGAACATCGGTCGATTCAGTCGAGGTCGCCGAAGGCCGTGGGCGCCTCGTGGCGGGGGTAGCGCTTGAGCGCGCTGGCGAAGACGTCGACCACCTCGTCGGGGTGGGACATGGTCACCTGCAGGTCCTTGGCCAGGCCGTCCTTCAGGCCGTAGACCCAGCCGTGCACCGACACCTTCTGCCCACGCGCCCAGGCGTCCTGCAGCACGGTGGACAGCGCCACGTTGCCCACCTGCTCGATGACGTTCATTTCGCAGAGCACGTCCTCCTGCTCGGCGGGCGGCAGGTGGTGCAGCCGCTTGCGGTGGCGCAGCTTCACGTCGGCCACGTGGCGCAACCAGTTGTCGGCCAGGCCCACGCGCGTGCCGCGCATCGCCGCGCGCACGCCCGCACAGCCGTAGTGGCCCACGACGATGATGTGCCGCACCTTCAGGTGCTCCACCGCGAACTGGAGGGTGGACAGCGCATTGAGGTCGGAATGCACCACCACGTTGGCGACGTTGCGGTGCACGAAGACTTCGCCCGGGTCCAGCCCCGTGATCTCGTTGGCCGGCACGCGGCTGTCGGCGCAGCCGATCCACATGTACTTGGGCGTCTGCTGCTGCGCCAGCCGCGTGAAGAAGCCAGGCTCGCGCCGCTCGGTGGCCGCGGCCCAGCGGCGGTTGTTTTCCAGCAGGATGGCCAGATCGTCGCCGTCGTCCGGCGCGGAGGTGGTTTCGTTCATGGCGACAGTGTAGGCAACGGCGGCGCAGCGCCGCGGCCTCACATCGTCTCGGCGAA
>JAEUPH010000286.1 GCA_016790395.1 Rubrivivax sp.
GACGCGCACTGGCGCTGGCACCTGGGCCTGGACGCCGAATCCAGCCGGCTGCTGGACGACCTCTACGAAGGCCGCACGGTGGAATCCGAGCGCCAGGCGCGGCTGATCAGCCTGTTCCGGCTGCGCTTCACGAACCCGGGCGAGATGCGTGCCGACGTGGCCGGCCGCCCCGTCTACCTGGGCCTGGCGATGGACGCCGCACAGGGCCTGCGCCTGAAGCCGCAGAACCTGCTGCTGAACCTGCCGCTGGCCCGCGAAAGCTGAGCCCGCTGATACACTGCCGCCCGGTCAGGAGAGAGCTTCTTCGTGAAGCCGCCGAAGGCGCAGAGGCCCACCTCGAACGCTCAGGCAAAAGGACTGGCTCACACACCTCACTGGAGAGAGGCCCCGTCGCCGGGGCCCACCGAAGGGGCAAGGCCTGCCGATCGCCACGCGCGACGGGGCAGCGCTGAATCTCTCAGGTAAAGCGGACAGCGGGGGCCCGTCGACATCGCTTGCGGTGTCGGATTGCTGCCCTTGTCGAGGTTCTCCATGGCCGACGCCCCGCTGCTGCAGACCCCGCTGCACGAACTCCATCTCCGCCTGCACGCTCGCATGGTGCCCTTCGCCGGCTACGCCATGCCGGTGCAGTACCCCGGCGGCCTGATGGCCGAACACAAGCAGTGCCGCGAGAGCGCAGCACTTTTCGACGTCTCGCACATGGGCCAGCTGCGCCTGGTGGGCGCCGACGCCGCCGCCGCGCTGGAATCCCTGGTGCCGGTGGACGTGGTGGACCTGGCCGAAGGCCGCCAGCGCTACGCCTTCTTCACCAACGCCAGCGGCGGGCTGCTGGACGACCTGATGATCGTGCGCACGCCCGCTGCGGCGCGCGCCGGCTTCGGTGACCTCTTCGTCGTCGTCAATGCCGGCTGCAAGGACGCCGACACGAAGCACCTGCAGGCGAACATCGGCCACCGCTGCCAGGTGGTGCCCATGCCCGAGCGCGCGCTGCTGGCGCTGCAGGGGCCCAAGGCGGTGGACGCGCTGTCGCGGCTGAACCCCTGGGTGGCGCAGCTCACGTTCATGAGCGGCGGTCTGTTCGAACTGAACGGCGTGGGCTGCTTCGTCACCCGCTCGGGCTACACCGGCGAAGACGGCTACGAGATCTCGGTGCCCGCCGAAGCCGCCGTGGCGCTGGCCGAGGCGCTGCTGGCACAACCCGAAGTCAAGCCCGCCGGCCTGGGCGCGCGCGACACGCTGCGGCTGGAAGCCGGCCTGTGCCTGTACGGCCACGACATCAACGAGACCACCAGCCCGGTGGAAGCCGGCCTCACCTGGGCCATCCAGAAGGTGCGGCGGCCCGGCGGTGCCCGCGCCGGTGGCTATCCGGGTGCCAATGTCATCGAGTCGCACCTGGCCGGTGCGGCGCCCAGCAAGCGCGTGGGCCTGGTGGGCCTGGAGCGCGTGCCGGTGCGCGAGGGCACGGCCATCGTCGACGCCCACGGCCGGAAGCTGGGCACGGTGACCAGCGGCACGCTGGCGCCCACCGTCAACCAGCCCATCGCCATGGCCTACCTGCCCCTGGACCATGCCCAGCCGCAGCACGAGGTCTACGCCGAGGTGCGCGGCAAGCGCGTGCCCATGCGCGTGAGCCCGATGCCCTTCAACCCCCACAACTACCGCCGCTGAAAGCCCAAGGAGCGCTCCCATGACCACGATGTACACGCCCGAACACGAGTGGATCAACATCGAAGACCACGAAGCCGCCGTCGTCGGCATCACGCACCACGCGCAGGACGCGCTGGGTGACGTGGTCTTCGTCGAACTGCCCGAAGTCGGCCGCACCTACAAGAAGGGCGAGGTGGCCGGCGTCGTCGAATCGGTGAAGGCCGCGGCCGACATCTACATGCCGGTGGAAGGCGAGATCGTCGAGGTCAACCAGGCACTGAAGGACGACCCGTCCCTGGCCAACAGCGACCCGCTCGGCAACGGCTGGTTCTTCAAGGTGCACGTCACCAAGATGGAAGAGTTCGACGCGCTGATGGACCCGCCCGCGTACGACGCGCTGCTGAAGACGCTTTGAAAGACCTGCGATGCTGATGAGTGCCCTGAAGCCGCTCGGCGAGCTGGAGAACGCCGCCGAATTCGCCGCCCGCCACATCGGGCCTTACGAGGACGACGAGCGGCAGATGCTGTCCGCCATCGGCGCGGCTTCACGCCGTGCGCTGATCGAGGCCATCGTGCCGCGCAGCATCGCGCGCGGCCAGCCCATGCAGTTGCCGGCGCCGGTGGGCGAAGCGGCCGCGCTGGCCGAACTGCAGGCCATCGCCGCGAAGAACCAGCTGCTGAAGAGCTTCATCGGCCAGGGCTACCACGGCACGCACACGCCGGGCGTCATCCTGCGCAACATCCTGGAGAACCCCGCCTGGTACACGGCCTACACGCCCTACCAGGCCGAGATCTCGCAGGGCCGCATGGAAGCGCTGGTGAACTTCCAGACGATGGTGTGCGACCTGACGGGCATGCCCATCGCCAACGCGTCGATGCTCGACGAAGCCACCGCCGCGGCCGAGGCCATGACGCTGGCCAAGCGCAGCGTGCGCGCCAAGGGCAACGTCTTCGTCGTGTCGGGCGACACGCACCCGCAGACCCTGGAAGTGCTGGCCACGCGCGCCGCGCCCCTGGGCCTGGTGCTCAAGCAGGCCAACTCGCCCGAAGAGTGGCAGGCGGCGCTGGCCGCCGACGACTACTTCGGCGCGCTGGCGCAGTACCCCGCCAGCAGCGGCTGGCTGCACGACTGGAGCGCCGACGCCGCCACCGTGCACGGCAAGCAGGCGGCCTTCATCATGGCCGCCGACCTGCTGGCGCTGACCCTCGTCAAGCCGCCCGGAGAGATGGGCGCCGACGTCGTGGTGGGCAGCACGCAGCGTTTCGGCATGCCCATGGGTGCTGGCGGCCCGCACGCCGCCTACATGGCCTGCCGAGACGACTGGAAGCGCAGCATGCCCGGCCGCCTGGTGGGCGTGAGCATCGATGCGCACGGCGCACCGGCCTACCGGCTGGCGTTGCAGACGCGCGAACAGCACATCCGCCGCGAGAAGGCCACCAGCAACATCTGCACGGCCCAGGTGCTGCCGGCGGTGGTGGCCAGCATGTACGCCGTGTACCACGGGCCCGAAGGCCTGAAGCGCATCGCGCAGCGCGTGGCGCGCTACCTCGGCATCTTCTGCGCCGGCCTGGCCGAACTGGGCTGGGACCTGAAGGCCACGCACCATCTCGACGCCGGCGCCTTCGACACCGTGGCGCTGAAGGCCGGTGAACGCGCGCCGGCCCTGATGGCGCGCGCCGTGGCGCTGGGCGCCAACCTGCGCCTGAGCTGGGGCGAGTACGTCTGCGTGACGCTGGACGAGACCACCACGCGCGAAGACCTCGCGCTGCTGTGGCGCATCTTCTCGGCCGACGGCCAGCCGCAGCCCAGCGTGGATGCGCTGGCGGCCACGCCCGACCTCATCCCTGCGCCGCTGCGCCGCAGCTCGCCCTACCTCACGCATCCGGTCTTCAACACGCACCACAGCGAGACCGAGATGCTGCGCTACATCCGCAGCCTCTCGGACAAGGACCTGGCGCTGGACCGCAGCATGATCCCGCTGGGCAGCTGCACGATGAAGCTCAACGCCACCAGCGAGATGATCCCCATCACCTGGCCCGGCTTC
>JAEUPH010000298.1 GCA_016790395.1 Rubrivivax sp.
ACCACAAGCTGCCCGACCGCGACAAGCAGGCCTACACGGTGGTGATCGGCATGCGTTCGTGGCTGTTCGGCGTGTTCCGCAGCATGCTGCGGGAGAATCCGCAGCCATGAGCCTGTGCCCCTGCGGCAGCACCCTGCCCTACACCGCCTGCTGCGGCCGCTGGCACGCCGGGCCGCAGAAACTGCAGGCGCCCGACGCCGAAGCGCTGATGCGTTCGCGCTACACGGCCTACGTGCTCGGGCTGGGGGAGTACCTCCGCGACACCTGGCATCCCAGCACCCGACCGGCCGAAGCCGTCGAGACCGACGCCGCGGTGCGCTGGCTGGGCCTGGAGGTGAAGCGCCACGTGGCCGGCGATGCCGACCACGCCACGGTGGAGTTCGTCGCCCGCAGCAAGCTCGCCGGCCGCGCCTTTCGGCTGCACGAGACGAGCCGCTTCGTGCGCGAAGCCGGCCGCTGGTTCTACCTGGACGGCGAAGTGCGCTGAGCGCCGCGCCTCAGGCGCAGCTGAATTCCTGGCGAACGCGCGCCGAGTTGAGACGGCGCACCACCCAGCCGGTGAGCAAAACGGCCGCCACGGTGGCCGCGCCGATGGCCGGCAATGGCAGGCGACCGGCCTGCCACCACAGGGCGGCCAGCCCCAGGGTCACGACCAGGCCAGCGCAGCCGATGAAGGCACGCCGCGCGCCTTCCAGCCGCAGCATCAGGCCCACGGCCGAGCTGGCCTGCGCCAGCGCCAGGCCGGCCGCGGCCACACCCATCCAGCCTGGCAACTGCCACCCGGCCAGCACGGCCACGGCCGTGGCCAGCACCAGAGCCACCCACGCGGTGGCGGTGACGAAACGGGAAGGGGCACCGACGTTCAGGATCCTGGGCATGGCGTTCTCCGGGGCTGAGCGAGATTGTTCCGGCGCTTTGTGACAGAACGACTCCCTACGATGGGTGCTTCCCCCCAGTTCGAAGGGCAGGTGAAGCGGCAGCGACAATCCTTCACAGTTCATGCCGCCTGGTCTTGCCAGCGCCCTGGGTGCCTTCGTCATCTGGGGGCTGTTCCCCCTCTACATCCAGTTCATCGCGCAGGTGCCCGCCGTCGAGGTGGTGTTGCACCGCTCGGTGTGGTCGCTGCTGCTCGTGCTGGGCATCCTGGCGGTGCAGCGGCGCTGGACGTGGCTGTCCGAGAGCCTGCGCCAGCCGCGAAGGTTGTTGCTCTTCACGCTGAGTGCGCTGCTGCTGTGGGCGAACTGGATCGTCTACGTCTACGCAGCGCAGACCGGCCGCGTGGTGGAGGCCAGCCTGGGCTACTTCATCAACCCGCTGGTCAGCGTCATGCTGGGTGTGCTGGTGCTGCGCGAGCGGCCCGGCGCCGTGCAGTGGACGGCAGTGGCACTGGCGGCTGCCGGCGTGGCCTGGCTCACCGTGGTGGCGGGCCGGCTGCCGTGGATCGCCCTCACGCTGGCTGCCACGTTCGGGCTGTACGGCCTGCTGCGCAAGACGGCCTCCCTGGGCGCGCTCGAAGGTCTGGCGCTGGAAAGCCTGCTGTTGGCCCCCGTGGTGGTGCCGGCGCTGGCCTGGTGGACCGTGGCGCACGACGGCGTCCTGCGGGCCGGGCCGGCGTCCACACTGGGTTGGCTGCTGCTCTCGGGCCCGCTGACGGCGGCGCCACTGCTGTTCTTCGCCAACGCGGCCCGCCAGATGCCGCTGGCCAGCCTGGGGCTGATCCAGTACTTGTCGCCCACCTTGCAGTTCCTGCTGGGGGTGTGGGTGTTCCACGAGCCCTTCGACAGCCGTCGGCTGCTCGGCTTCGTGCTGATCTGGAGCGGCTTGGCCCTCGTCAGCATGCATGCGCTGCGATCGCTGAGGAATCGGCAATAGCCGCAGCCAATCGATAGCATTTTGGCAATCAATCACCAACTTGCTGCGCTGCAAACACAATCACTCCCGTGGTCGACATCCAGGTTTCCCCGGGTGAGACCCCAGACCTCTGTCTTCTTCCCTGCAACCCTCCAAGAGGAACTCGCACCATGTCGCTGATCAACACCACCGTGCCCGCGTTCAAGACCCAGGCTTTCCTGAACGGCAAGTTCGTCGAGGTCTCCAACGAGACGATGAAGGGCAAGTGGTCCGTGCTGATCTTCATGCCGGCCGCCTTCACCTTCAACTGCCCGACCGAGATCGAGGACGCCGCCGACAACTACGCCGAGTTCCAGAAGGCCGGCGCCGAGGTCTACATCGTCACCACCGACACCCACTTCTCGCACAAGGTCTGGCACGAGACCAGCCCGGCGGTCGGCAAGGCCAAGTTCCCGCTCGTCGGCGACCCGACGCACACGCTGACCAACGCCTTCGGCGTGCACATCCCCGAAGAAGGCCTGGCGCTGCGCGGCACCTTCGTCGTGAACCCTGACGGCCTGATCAAGACCGCCGAGGTGCACTCCAACGAGATCGCCCGTGACGTGAAGGAAACGCTGCGCAAGCTGAAGGCCGCCCAGTACACCGCCGCCCATCCGGGCCAGGTGTGCCCGGCGAAGTGGAACGAAGGCGCCAAGACGCTGACGCCGTCGATCGACCTCGTCGGCAAGATCTGAGGCCCACCCCCGGAGGGCGGCCCAGGCCGCCCTCCTGAAACTTCTTCCGGAGCGCAGCATGTTGGATGACAGCACCCGCGGCCAATTGGCCACCTACTTCGAGCGCATCAGCCAGCCCATCGAGCTGATCGCCAGCCTCGACGATTCGCAGGGCGCGGCCGACATCCGCGAACTGATCACCGAGATCGCGGCCATCGAGCCGGCCAAGATCACGGCGCGCTTCGACGGCCAGTTCGCGCGCCGCCCTTCGTTCCAGATCACCCGCCGCGGCCAGGACATGGGCGTGCACTTCGCCGCCCTGCCCATGGGCCACGAGTTCACCTCGTTGCTGCTGGCGCTGCTGTGGGCCGGCGGCCACCCACCCAAGGTGGAAGCGGACGTCATCGAGCAGATCCAGGCGCTGGACGGCGAGTTCTCGTTCGAGACCTGGATGAGCCTGACCTGCCACAACTGCCCCGACGTGGTCCAGGCCTTCAACCTGATGGCGGTGCTGAACCCGCGCATCCGGCACGTGGCCATCGACGGCGGCCTGTTCCAGAAGGAGGTGGAAGAGCGCCAGATCATGGCCGTGCCCACCGTGCTGCAGGGCGGGCAGGCCTTCGCCTCCGGCCGCATGGAGCTGGCCGAGATCCTGAAGAAGATCGACACCGGTGCCGCGGCGCGCGACGCCGCCAGGCTGGCGCAGAAGGCGCCCTACGACGTGCTCATCGTGGGCGGCGGCCCCGCCGGCGCGGCCGCGGCCGTGTACGCCGCGCGCAAGGGCATCCGCACCGGTGTGGTGGCCGAGCGCTTCGGCGGCCAGACGCTGGACACGCTGGGCATCGAGAACTACATCTCCGTGCTCGAGACGCAAGGCCCCAAGTTCGCCGCCGCGCTGGAAGCGCACGCCAAGGCTTACGACGTGGACATCATGAACGGCCAGCGCGTCGCGGCGCTTCAGCCGGCCGCCGACGCGAGCGGCCTCATCGGCGTGACACTGGACAACGGCGCCGTGCTGCAGGGCAAGACGGTCATCCTCTCCACCGGTGCGCGCTGGCGCAACGTCAACGTGCCCGGCGAAGCCGAGTACCGCACCAAGGGCGTGGCCTACTGCCCGCACTGCGACGGCCCGCTGTTCAAGGGCAAGGACGTGGCCGTCATCGGCGGCGGCAACTCGGGCGTCGAAGCCGCCATCGACCTGGCCGGCGTGGTGCGCCATGTCACGCTGATCGAGTTCCTCGACCAGCTCAAGGCCGACGCAGTGCTGGTGAACAAGCTCAAGAGCCTGCCCAACGTCACCATCCACACGAACGCCCAGACCACCGAGATCACCGGCGACGGCCAAAAGGTGGATGGCCTGAAGTTCAAGAGCCGAGTCGACGGCAGCGAGCACCGCGTGCCGCTGTCGGGCGTTTTCGTGCAGATCGGCCTCGTCCCCAACACCGAGTTCCTCAAGGGCACGGTGGAACTCAGCAAGTACGGCGAGGTCATCGTCGACGCACGCGGCGCGACCAGCCTGCCTGGCGTGTTCGCCGCGGGCGACGCGACGACCGTGCCCTACAAGCAGATCATCATCGCCGCGGGCGAAGGTGCCAAGGCTGCACTGAGCGCCTTCGACCACCTCATCCGAGGTGGCGCACACTGATGCCGAGCGAGGCGAGCAGGGAATCGGTCAAGGCACCGGGTGGCCAATGCTGGCTTCCCACACGGCGTACCAGTCTTCGGCGCTGAGCTTCAGGCTGGTCGCCGCCATGGCCTCCTTCAGGCCATCGATGCGGCCCGTGCCTGTGACGGGCAGCGGCCGGGACGGGTGGCGCATCAGCCACGCGTAGGCCACGGTGGCGAGCGACGCGCCGCCGTGCTTGCCGCCCAGCGTCTGCAGCGCCGTGCGCACGCGCACGGCCTGCTCGTCCTGGCCGTTGAACAGCGTGCCACCGCCCAGCGGTGACCAGAGCATCGGCCGCAGGCCCAGGTCGACGGCCTGCTCCAGCGTGCCATCGGCCAGCGCCTTCATCTGCAACGGCGAGAACTCGATCTGGTTCGTCACCAGCGGGAAGCGCCGGTGCAGCAAGGCGAACTGGGAGGCCGTGTGGTTGGAGACACCGAACTCCAGCACCTTGCCCGACTTCTGCAACCCGGCGAAGGTGTCCGCCAGCTCATCGGGATTCATCAGCAGATCGGGCCGGTGGATGAGCAGCAATTCGATGCGGTCGGTGCGCAGCGCGGCCAGCGAAGCGTCGACGCAGCCGCTGACGTAGCGGCGCGAGGTGTCGTAGCTCTTCAGCCGGAAGGCCGGCCGCGCGTCGCAGGGGAAGCGGATGCCGCACTTGGTGACCAGCTGCACGCGGTCGCGGAACGAGGGTGGCGCCAGCGCGAAGGCCTCGCCGAAGCGGCCTTCGGTGGTGAATGCGCCATAGCAGTCGGCGTGATCGAAGGTGGTGATGCCCAGGTCGGCGGCCTGCTGCATCCAGCGCAGCAGGCCGGCGGCGTCCAGGCCCCACTGGTCGGCGCGCCAGACCCCGGCGACGACGGGCGAGAGCTTCATGCGGCCCCAGTCAGTTCAGGTCGCCGGCCAGGCTGGCCAGCGTCTCGGGCGCAATGCTGACATGGGCCGGGTAGTGCGTGTGGTCGCAGCCCAGCCGGGCACCCGCCCCGGCCCGCAGCGCCTCGCACATCGCGGCGCTGAACTCGAAACGCACGAAGTGCACCGAGGAGGTCTTGACCTCGTTCTCGCGGTCCAGGTCCTCATCGGCGATGGCGTAGACGCGGCCATGGCCTTCCACCTCGACGAACAGGCGGTCTTCGACGCCGATGAGCCGCGCCAGTTCGCGCTTGCGCTCGTTCGGGTCGGGGTACTCCAGCAGCACCGTGGCCTTCCAGTTGCTGCCGTCGGGCACCAGAGGGGCATAGGCCTCGATCTCCGACAGGATGCCCTCTTCCTCGAAGATCTTTTCGATGTGCAGCATCTCCTGGATCTGGCGGCGGATGGTGCGTTCGTCCTCGAACTGCAGCGTCATGTGCTCGCCCAAGGTCACACTGCGCAGCCGGCGGTGCGCAATGGCCTCGGGTTTGCTGCTCTTCCTGATCTTCGAATAGGCCTCCAGCGTCAAGAGGCTGTCGCGCGTGATCGTCATGCTGGTCTCCAGCGGTTCAGTCGATGCCGTAGGCAATGCGCATCAGGGCCAGCGGGTGCTTCACGGATTTCGGCGGCGTGCCGGCCTCCGTCATGCCCTGGGCGATGTGGTGACCGGCCATGGGGCAGTCGCTGCCCACGTGGTCGGGTTCGTTCTGGGCCATGCTCTTGAACACCGGCTTGCCGATCTTCATCGCGGTCTTGTGCGTGGCCGCCTTCACGCCGTAGGTGCCGGCATGGCCCGAGCAGCGCTCCACGGTATTGAGCTGCACGTCCACGCTCTGACCGATCAGCTTGAACAGCTCTTCGGTCTTGCGTCCGATCCTCTGCACGCGGCCGTGGCAGGGGATGTGGTAGCTGACGCGGCCCAGCGCGGTGTTGAAGTCGGTCTTCAGCAGGCCGTCCTTGTGGCGTGCCACGAAGTACTCGAAGGGGTCGAACATCGCCTTCTGCACGAGCTGCGTGTCGGCGTCGTTGGGAAACAGCAGCGGCAGTTCCTGCTTGAACATCAGCGTGCAGCTGGGGACGGGCGTGACGATGGCCCAGCCTTCGCGGGCATAGCGCGCCAGCACGGGGATGTTGGCGGCCCAGGCCTTCTCCACAGAATCGAGATCGCCCAGTTCGAGCTTGGGCATGCCACAGCACTGTTCCTTCTCGACGATCTCGTAGGGGATCTCGTTGTGCTCCAGCACCTTGAGCAGTTCCTCGCCGATGCCCGGTTCGTTGTAGTTCACGAAACAGGTCGAGAAGACAGCCACCTTGCCCGGCGTGCGCTCGCCGTTCACCGCCACGGAGGCCGTGTGGTTCATGGCCCGGCCCCAGCGGAAGCGCTGCGGCGCGAGCCCGGGCATCCAGGCCTCGGGATGCACGCCCAGCTGGCTCTCCATGGCCTTGCGGGCCGTCTGCGTGGCATTCACCGCGTTGACGACGCTGACCACGATGGGGATGCCGGCGAACTGGCCGTGCACGTCGGTGCTGGCCAGGAACTTCTCGCTCGCCTTCACACCGCCCTGCCTGAACTTGATGGCCTTGGCGCGCAGCATCAGGTGCGGAAAGTCCAGGTTCCACGGATGCGGCGGCGTGTACGGACACTTCGTCATGTAGCACAGGTCGCACAGGTAGCACTGGTCCACGACCTGGCCGTAGTCCTTCTTGTCGACGCCGTGCACCTCACCGTCTGCGGTGGCGTCCACCAGGTCGAAGAGGTTCGGGAAGCTCTGGCACAGGCTCACGCACCGGCGGCAGCCGTGGCAGATGTCGAAGACACGCTCCATCTCCTTCAGGGCCGAGGCCTCGTCGTGGAAGTCTGGCGACTTCCAGTCGACGGCGTGCCGCGTGGGTGCCTCGAGATTGCCTTCGCGCATGGATCATGCTTCCTTCAAAGAACGACAAGGGGCTCGCGGCCCCTTGTCGTGCACGGTTCGTGACCTTCAGTCGACCAGTGCGTCGAGCGCCTTCTGGTAGCGGTTGGCGTGCGAGCGCTCGGCCTTGGCGAGCGTCTCGAACCAATCGGCAATCTCGTCGAAGCCTTCTTCGCGCGCCGTCTTGGCCATGCCCGGATACATGTCGGTGTACTCGTGCGTTTCGCCGGCCACGGCGGCCGCCAGGTTCAGGCGGCTGTTGCCGATGGGCATGCCGGTGGCGGGGTCACCGGAGCCGTTCTCCAGGAACTCCAGGTGGCCGTGCGCATGGCCAGTTTCGCCTTCGGCCGTGCTGCGGAACAGCGAAGCCACGTCGTTCTGGCCTTCCACGTCGGCCTTGTTCGCGAAGTACAGGTAGCGGCGGTTGGCCTGAGACTCGCCTGCGAAGGCGTCCTTCAGGTTCTGTTCGGTCTTGGAACCTTTCAACTGGGCCATGGAGAACTCCTCGTCAACGGCGGTGATGGGACAGGCTCGGCCTGCCAGCAGGCAGGCGCGGCGATGAAGCTAACAGATGCGCTCCGACAGGGCCAATACATCGCGGCTATGCGCGGCATAGCCTCGGGTTCCCCCTGGGGTCAGCGCAATCCCAGCAGGCGCAAAGCCAGTTCGTGGAGCCGGCTCGCGGGGTCCGCCAGGTCGTTCAGCACCGTGAAGTGGTTGCGGCCGGGGATGGTTTCGCAGACGGGCACCGCCGTGGGGCCCCAGACGTCGCGGATGAGCCGGTTCTGGCGGATGAACTCGTCGCTCTCGTCCAGGCCCACCACGGCGTGAAGCTTGCCGCCCTTGGGCCGCGGGAAGAACGCCGGGCTCAAGCGCGCCACGGACGCCGGCGACAGCTTCAGGTCGGCCTGGATGAACGGGGCGTGCCGCAGCGGCTCCAGGTCGTACAGGCCTGAGATCGAAAGCGCGCCCTGCACGGCCTGCGCCGGGAGGTCGGCCCCGACCTCCTTCCAGCGGCAGGCCAGCAGCATGGTCGCCAGATGGCCGCCGGCGGAGTGCCCGACCAGCGCGATGCGGGCCGGGTC
>JAEUPH010000348.1 GCA_016790395.1 Rubrivivax sp.
TGCAGCGCCGTTGCAAAGTTTGCGTCGCGTTGCCAGGCGGCGACGAGCGCCGCGCCGGCCACGAGCTGGGCGATGAAGCTCTTGGTGGCCGCCACGCTGCGTTCCGCGCCGGCGTGCAAGGGCACGCAGCGCCCGGCTGCCAGGGCCAGCGGCGAGGCGGGCTCGTTCACGAAGGCCACGGTGCGCGCGCCACGCTCGCCGAAACCGCGCAGCGGGTCCACCAGGTCCGGGCTTTGGCCGCTCTGCGAGAAGGCCAGCGCGACGAGGCCTTCGCATTCGATCTGCGAGCGGTACAGCGTCACCAGCGACATCGGCAGCGACGTGACCAGCCGGCCCAGCCGAGCCATCACCAGGTAGGCCATGTAGTGCGCGGCGTGGTCGCTGCTGCCGCGCGCCACCGTGAGCAGCGATCGCGGCGGCGCGGCGCGCAGGTCGGCGCCGAGCTCGTCGAAGGCACCGGCCTCGCGTTCGAGCAGGCGGGCCGCGACCTCGGGCGCCTCGGCGGCTTCGGCCGCCATGCGCGACCTGCCGCTCATGCCTCGATCGCCTCGCCTTCGACGACCACCTGCCGCAGCGCCAGCGTGGCGGCCTCCAGCACCACCACATCCGCCCAGGCGCCCACGGCCAGCCGGCCACGCTGGGCCAAGCCCAGGTAGTCGGCCGCATGCCGGCTGCAGCGCGCCGACGCCTCCGCGAGCGGCAGACCGATGCCGACCAGGTTGCGCAACGCCACGTCCATGGTCAGCGTGCTGCCGGCCAGCGTGCCGTCGGGCAGGCGGACACCGCCCAGGCACTTGCTGACGGTCTGGCGGCCCAGGCGGTAGTCGCCGTCGGGCATGCCGGCGGCGGCGGTGGCGTCGGTGACGCAGAAGAGCCCGGGGATGGCACGCAGCGCGGCGCGGATGGCGCCCGGGTGCACGTGCAGCAGGTCGGGGATCAGCTCGGCGTGCCGCCCCTGGGCCAGCGCCGCGCCCACGGCTCCCGGCGCGCGGTGGTGCAGCGGGCTCATGGCGTTGAAGAGGTGCGTGAAGCCGCTGGCGCCCAGGCCCATGGCTTCGGTGGCCTGCTCGTAGCTGGCGGCGGTGTGGCCGATCTGCACGCGCAGGCCGGCTTCCACCAGCGCCGGGATCATGGCCAGCATGCCACTCACTTCCGGCGCCAGTGTCACGAGACGGATGGGGGCGATGGCATTGAGCGCCAGCAGCTCGTCGATGGCGGGCGCACGCGCGAAGGCGGGCTGCGCGCCCAGGCGCTCGGGGCTGATGTAGGGGCCTTCCAGGTGCACACCCAGAACGCGCGCGCTGCCGGCCGGCCGCCGGGCGACCTGCGGCGCGACGGCGCGCAGCGCGGCCTCGATGTCGGCCATCGGCGCCGTCATCGTGGTGGCCAGCAGTGCCGTGGTGCCGTGGCGGGCGTGCAGCCGCGCCAGCCTCAGCGTGGCGTCGCCGGCGTCCATGGTGTCGGCGCCGCCGCCGCCATGCACGTGGGTGTCCACGAAGCCGGGCAGCAGCACGGGCGTGGTGGCGTCGGCACGGACCGCGGCTTCGTCCACCGGGTCGCCATCCAGCGCCGCAATGCGCCCGTCTTCGATGCGCAGCGCACCACGCAGCCAGCCGCCGGGCGTGAGGAGGTGGCCGCGCAGTTCGTTCATCGCTTCGCCAGGGCTTCGCGCAGGAGCTGCAGCGCGCCGTCGGCGCTGTCGCCGGCCGCGGGCACCACCTGCGCGCGCAGCGTTGCCGGCCAGCGCGGCAGCAGCCGCTCGCCGATGCTGCCGCGCATCACCACGGGCAGCGGCTCG
>JAEUPH010000005.1 GCA_016790395.1 Rubrivivax sp.
GCCGACTTCTGCGACCAGGAAGACCTCACCGTGCCGCTGGGCCTGGTGCGGGAGACGCTGGAGCGCGAGCAGGCGGCGCTCTCCGGCCTGATCCTGGGCCACGGTTCCGAGCGCGCCACCGAACTGCGCGTGGCCATGCAGGCCATCATGACCGACAAGGTCGGCATCTTCCGCCACGGCGACAAGCTGGCGCAGGCCGTGGACGAACTGCAGCAGCTGCTCAAGCGCAGCCGCCACATCGGCGTGCCCTACAAGGCCGACGGTGCGAACCCCGAGCTGGTGGCGGCCTACCGCACGCAGAAGATGATCAAGGTGGCGCTGACCGTGGCCTACGGGGCGCTGGTGCGCACCGAAAGCCGCGGCGCGCATTACCGCAGCGACTTCCCCCGCCGTGACGACGCCGCCTGGCTCAAGCGCACGCTGGCCACCTGGCGCGACCCCGCGGACACGCTGCCCACGCTGGCCTACGAGCCGCTGGACGTGATGCGCATGGAACTGCCCCCCGGCTGGCGTGGCTATGGCGCGCGCGACTACGTGGACCACCCCGACACCGCCCGACGTGCCGCCGAGGTGGCCGCCACGCGCGCCGCCCTGCCGGGCGCCAGCCGGCTGGACGTGCAGGCCGCGCTGATGCCCTACGAGACGCTGCTCCCCGAGCGCCTGCGCGGCCCCAACGAACGTGTCGACGAACCGCTGCCGCCGCTGGCCGCCGCGGCCTGAAGTTTCCGAGAGAAGACCCGCCATGAACGCCCCGACCGAACTCAAGACCGTCGTCCCGCCCGCCGCTGGCGGCAGCTGTGCCGACCCCGCCTGCGGCTGCGGCCGCCGCAAGCTGGCGCCCAACGCCGAACGTGCGCTCAAGCCGCTGGACGCACGCCCCGTGCGAACGCTCAAGATGCACGTGCTGCGCTACAACCCGCAGGAAGCCGGCAGCCGCCCGCACCTGCAGACCTTCACGCTGCAGGAAGCCGACGGCATGACCTTGTACATGGCGCTCAGCGAAGTGCGCGAGACGCAGGACCCGTCGCTGCAGTTCGACTTCGTCTGCCGTGCCGGCATCTGCGGCAGCTGCGCCATGCTCATCAACGGCAAGCCGGGCCTGGCCTGCCGCACGCTGACGCAGAACCTGGGCGAGGAGTTCACGCTCGCGCCGCTGCCCTTCTTCCAGCTCATCGGCGACCTGTCGGTGGACACCGGCAAGTGGATGCGCAGCATGAGCGAGCGCGTCGAGGCCTGGGTGCACGTGAAGCAGCACGAGGTGGACCTCACGCGCATCGAGGCCCGCATGGAGCCCGAGCTGGCCGAGAAGATCTACGAACTCGACCGCTGCGTCGAATGCGGCTGCTGCGTGGCGGCCTGCGGCACGGCGCGCATGCGCGAGGACTTCGTGGGGGCCGTGGCCCTGGGCAAGGTCGCGCGCTTCCGCATGGACCCGCGCGACGTGCGCACCGACGCCGACTTCTACGACATCGTCGGCGACGACCAGGGCATCTTCGGCTGCATGAGCCTCTTGGCCTGCCACGACGTCTGCCCCAAGAACCTGCCGCTGGCCACCCAGCTGGCCTACCTGCGCCGCCAGATGCTGCGCCAGGGTCTGCAAGGGGAGGCCGCCGAGCCCACCCCCGTCCCCGTTCACTTCACACCGAGGAGTCTCACGTGAGCACCATCGTGCAAGCGGGTCCCGCGCCTGCGAGCGGCCCATCATCCAAGCCCGATGCGGCGCCGGCCGGCAAGAAGGCCGGCACGCCGCTGTGGAAGTTCCTGGCGCCGCTGGCCGTGGCGGCGCTCATCGCCGCCATCGCGCCGCCCGCCGGCCTGGCGCCGCATGCCTGGTACTTCTTCGCCATCTTTGCCGGCGTCATCGTCGGCCTGATGCTGGAGCCGCTGCCGGGTGCGGCCGTGGGCCTCATCGGCGTGAGCGTGGCCACCGTGCTGTCGCCCTGGGTGCTGTACGCGCCGGCCGAACTGGCCAAGCCGGGCTTCAAGCCGGCCAACGCGTCGCTGAACTGGGCGCTGTCGGGCTTCGCGAACACCACCGTGTGGCTGATCTTCGCCGCCTTCATGTTCGCGCTGGGCTACGAGAAGACCGGCCTGGGCCGGCGCATCGCGCTGTGGCTGGTAAAGGCCATGGGCAAGAAGACGCTGACGCTGGGCTACGCGGTGACCATCGCCGACGTGGTGCTGGCGCCCTTCACGCCGTCGAACACCGCGCGCAGCGGCGGCACGGTCTACCCCGTCATCCGCAACCTGCCGGCGCTGTACGACAGCAAGCCGAACGACCCGTCGTCGCGCCGCATCGGCGGCTACCTGATGTGGGTGGCCATCGCCGCCACCTGCGTCACGAGCTCGATGTTCCTCACCGGCCTGGCCCCCAACCTGCTGGCCGTGGAACTGGTGGCCAAGACCGCCAAGGTGAGCTTCACCTGGATGGAGTGGTTCAGTGCCTTCGCGCCGGCCGGCATCGCGCTGCTGGTGGCGGTGCCGCTGCTGGCCTACCTGTTCTACAAGCCCGAGGTCACCGGTGGTGATGAGGTGCCGAACTGGGCCCGCGCCGAACTGGCGAAGATGGGCGGCCTCACCGGCCGCGAGATCGGCCTGGGCGTGCTGGTGATGCTGGCGCTGGCGCTGTGGATCTTCGGCGGCGCGGTGATCAACGCCACCACGGTGGCCATCGTGGTGATCTCGCTGATGATCATCGGCAAGGTCGTCAGCTGGGACGACATCCTGGCCAACAAGCCGGCCTGGAACACGCTGGTCTGGTTCGCCACGCTGGTGGCGCTGGCCGACGGGCTGAACAAGGTCGGCTTCGTGAAGTGGTTCGCCGACAGCGTGGGCACCACCGTGGCCGGCATGTCGCCCACCGTCGCGATGGTGGTGCTGGTGGCCGTGTTCTTCTTCACCCACTACCTGTTCGCCAGCGTCACGGCGCACGTGACGGCCATGCTGCCGGTGATGCTGGCCGTGGGCATGGGCATCCCGGGGCTGGACATCCGCACCTTCTCGCTGGTGCTGATGCTCACGCTGGGCATCATGGGCATCCTGACGCCGTACGCCACGGGCCCGAGCCCGGTGTACTACGGCAGCGGCTACATCCCGAGCAAGGACTTCTGGCGGCTGGGCGCGATCTTCGGCGTCATCTTCTTCGCCGTGTTCCTGCTGACGGCCGTGATGTTCATCATCTGAAGCGCTGAGCACTGAAGGAAGAAGGGCCGGCGCCGCGAGGCGCCGGCCCTTCTTCATGGACGGATTCAGCGCGCCGCGGCC
>JAEUPH010000009.1 GCA_016790395.1 Rubrivivax sp.
CCATGGCCGATGTCGGTCACGCCATCGAAGTCCAGCTCCACGCAGCGGAAGTCATGCAGCCGCGCGGCCACCCGCTGCGCGTCGGCCCGCGAGGCCAGCACCTGGCCCTCGGCCAGCAGATGCAGCGGCACGCGCGTGCGCTCGAAGGCGTAGCCGGTCTGGTCCAGGCTGTGTTCACGCAGCACGGCGTCCAGCGTGCGCGGCGTGTCCATCGCGATGGCCAGGTAGATGCTGGTGCCCGGCCGCGCCGCCACCGGGCCGGACTTGCCCGGCCGCCAGCCGCGGCTGTCCCAGGCGCGGCTCTGGAAGCTCACCTGGTTGGCGTGCAGGTCGAAGACATCGGCCAGTCGGCTGGTGAAGAACAGGCCGTGGCCGCTGTGGCCTTCGGGCGAGGAGCTGAGCTTGCCTTTGGCGAGCTCCATCATGGCCAGCTTCGGGTCGTCGATGGCGAAGCTCTGCTCGATGCGGTTGAAGAGGCCGCAGCCGTCGTCCGACACCAGCAGCTGCAGCTGCAGCGGCGTCTGGCGCATGGACACCGTGACCTGCGTGCCGCCGCTGTGCTCGATGGCGTTGTTGAGCAGCTCCGTGAAGGCATGCTGGGCCATGCGGTGCACGGCCGCCGGCAACGCGAAGCAGGGTGCGAACTCCAGCCGCCAGGGCAGGTCCTCGCGCAGGCCGTCCAGCGGATAGCGCCTGACCACCTGGCGCAGCGCACCGGGACGGTGCAGCGGCTGGCGGGGCGTGCCCAGCGACTGCAGCCACTGCGCGGCCTGCAGCTGCCGCAGCACGTGGCCGGCGCGGCGGCGGCTGATGGACAGCCGCTGCATCAGGTGTTGCGGCAGCGCGTCGCCGTGCTTCACGGCGGCTTCGGTGATCCATTGCGTCAGCGGTGCGAGGTCGATGCGGGCCATGGGGGACTGCCTTCCGGGCCGGTGCGGAAAAAAGTGGGTCGGCCAGGCTGGGCAGTGTGATGGTGGCCGCGGCCCGACTTGAGCGCGAAAAGCGCCACGTTCCGACCCCAGTTCCGGCCCGGAGCGCTTCGCAGGGCGGGTTGGACCTTGGCGTTTTCCCGAGGGGCGAGGCCTAGAATCGACCCCAGTTTCAGGCCAGTTACACCCCCCCTCTCGGAGACTCCCATGCCCCTCGTGTCCATGCGCCAGCTGCTCGACCACGCCGCCGAGAACGGCTACGGCATCCCGGCCTTCAACGTCAACAACCTCGAGCAGGTCCAGGCCGTGATGCAGGCCGCCAGCGAGGTGGGTGCGCCGGTCATCCTGCAGGCCAGCGCCGGTGCCCGCAAGTACGCCGGCGAGTCCTTCATCAAGCACCTGATCCAGGCCGCCTGCGAGGCCTACCCGCACATCCCGTTGGTCATGCACCAGGACCACGGCACCAGCCCCAAGGTCTGCGAAGGCGCCATCGGCCTGGGCTTCGGCTCGGTGATGATGGACGGCAGCCTGATGGAAGACGGCAAGACGCCGGCCAGCTTCGACTACAACGTGCAGGTCACGCGCAAGGTCGTCGACATGGCGCACGCCGTGGGCGTGACGGTGGAAGGCGAGCTGGGTTGCCTGGGCAACCTGGAAACCGGTGACGCCGGCGAGGAAGACGGCATCGGCGCCGCGGGCAAGCTGGACCACAGCCAGATGCTGACCGACCCCGAGGAAGCCGCGGTCTTCGTGAAGGCCACGCAACTGGATGCGCTGGCCATCGCCATCGGCACCAGCCACGGCGCCTACAAGTTCAGCCGCAAGCCCACGGGCGACATCCTGGCCATCGGCCGCGTCAAGGAGATCAACAAGCGCATCCCGAACACGCACCTGGTGATGCACGGCTCCTCGTCCGTGCCGCAGGAGCTGCTGGCCATCATCAACCAGTACGGCGGCAAGATGAAGGAGACCTTCGGCGTGCCGGTGGAGGAGATCCAGGAAGCCATCAAGCACGGCGTGCGCAAGATCAACATCGACACCGACATCCGCCTGGCGATGACCGGCGCGGTCCGCAAGTTCCTGGCCGAGAACCCGGACAAGTTCGACGCCCGCGAGTGGCTCAAGCCGGCGCGCGAAGCGGCCTACAAGGTGTGCAAGCAGCGCTACCTGGAGTTCGGCTGCGAAGGCCAGGCGGCCAAGATCAAGGGGCAG
>JAEUPH010000029.1 GCA_016790395.1 Rubrivivax sp.
GATGGCCAGCACGAACATCAGCACGGGCCCGACAACCCAGTTCTGCAGCAGCGACAGCCCCAGCACCTTGCGGTCGCGGAACACGTCGGCCAGCTCTTCGTAGCGCACCTTGGCGAAGGGCGGATACATCATGAGCATCAGCCCGATCGCGATGGGCAGGTTCGTCGCACCCACATGGAAGCGGTTGATGAAGGCCTCGGCGCCCGGCACGAGGCGGCCCAGCGCGATGCCCAGCGCCATGGCGGCAAAGATCCAGACCGTCAGGTAGCGGTCGAGGAAAGGGAGCTGCCGGGTCAGTGTGGTCATGGCGGCATGATGGACTCAGCGCGTGCCGATGTCCTTGATCTCGCGCTGTATGGCGATGCGATCCAGCGAAGCCAGCGGCAGGGCCAGCATGAGCTCGAGACGCCGCTTCAGGATGACGGCGGTATCCCAGAAACGCTGCGCCTGCTCTTCGGCAGAGCCGTCGAACGCGGCCGGGTCCGCGACGCCCCAGTGCGCCGTCATCGGCTGGCCCGGCCACACGGGGCACACCTCGCCGGCCGCCTTGTCGCAGACGGTGAAGGCGAAGTCGAGCGCCGGTGCGCCGGGCTGCGCGAACTCCGCCCAGTCCTTGCTGCGAAAGCCGTCGGTCGGCACGTGCAGCCGTTCCAGCGTCTTCAAGGCCATGGGGTGGACCCGGCCCTCGGGATGGCTGCCCGCCGAATGGGCCACGAAGCGGCCGCGGCCCAGGCTGTTCAGCAGACCCTCGGCCAGGATGGAGCGGGCCGAGTTGTGCGTGCAGACGAAGAGGACGTGATAGACCTTGGCGGTCATGGTGAGCTCCGGGGCGAGGGAAGGGCCTTGACGGTTGGCAGGGCCAGGGTGACCGCCCAGCAGGTGATCAGCAACACCGCCGAGCCGCACAGTGCGAACAGCAGGCCGCCCCATTGGTACAGCAGCCCGGACAGCAAGGTGCCGAAGAAGCGCCCCAGGGCATTGGCGGCGTAGTAGAAGCCCACGTCCTCGGCGGCCTTCTCGGAACCGGCGTAGGCCAGGATGAGGTAGGAGTGCACCGACGAGTTCACGGCGAAGGCGAAGCCGAAGACGCCCAGGCCGGCCACCACCACCCATTCCAGCTGCGGCACCTTCGCCGCCACCAGGGCGGCCAGCGCCACGGGCACGACGGCCAGCAGCGCCGACCACAGCCGTGCCGCGGGCACCTCGCTGCTCAGGCCGTCGTCGCTGCGCCTGACCAGGGCCGGCGCCAGCGCCTGCACGAGGCCGTAGCCGATGGTCCAGGCCGCCAGGAAGCCGCCCACCATCGTGAAGCTCCAGCCCGAGGCGTACAGGAACACCGGCACGCCGACCACGAACCACACGTCGCGCGCGCCGAACAGCGTCACGCGGGCGGCGGCCAGCAGGTTGATGCCGCGGTTCTTGGCGAACAGTTCCTTCGCCGACCTGGAGGCCTTGCTCTTGCCCATCAGCGGCGGCACGAAGAGCACCACGCCGGCCAGCACCAGCGACAGCAGCGCGGCCATGGTCCACAGCGAGGCCTGGAAGCCCAGGCGGTCGAGCAGCAGGCCGCCCAGGAAGAAGCCCACGCCTTTCATCGCGTTCTTGCTGCCGGTGAACCAGGCCACCCACTTGAAGAGCTGGCCCGATGCGCTGCCGGCCGTCAGCTTGATGGCCGACTTGCTGGCCGTCTTGGTCAGGTCCTTGGCGATGCCGCACACGCCCTGCGACAGCACCACCCAGGCCACCGACAAGGCCACCGACCACTGCGGCGACAACTGCGACAGCAGCAGGAAGCCGCCGATCTGCGTGCACAGGCCCACCGTCAGCATGCGCTGGATGCCGTAGCGCGTGGCCAGCCAGCCGCCGACGAGGTTGGCGACCACGCCCATGGCCTCGTACAGCAGGAAGAGGAAGGCCAGCGTGAACGGTGAGTAGCCCAGGCGGTAGAAGTGCAGCAGCACCAGCATGCGCAGGGCGCCGTCGGTGAGCGTGAAACCCCAGTAGGCGGCCGTGACGATGGCGTAGTTGCGCGCACCGTTGGCCGCCGCCACCGCGGGGGCGCCGGGGGTCGGAGTCACTGCACCCATGCCCTTCAGAGGCCCTGGGCGCGCATGTGGCAGGCCAGGTCGACCATGCGGCAGGCGTAGCCCATCTCGTTGTCGTACCAGGCGTAGACCTTGAGCAGGGTGCCGTCGGTGACCATCGTCGATAGCGCGTCGACGATGGACGAGCGCGTGTCGCGGGCGTAGTCGGCGCTGACGAGAGGGCGTTCTTCGTAGCCCAGGATGCCCGCCAGCGGCCCGCGCGCCGCTTCGGCGAAGAGCCGGTTGACCTCCTCGGCGCTGGTCTCGCGCTTCAATTCGAACACGCAGTCGGTGAGCGAGGCGTTGAGCACCGGGGCGCGCACGGCGTGGCCGTTGAGCTTGCCCTTGAGCTCGGGATAGATCAGCGCGATGGCCGTGGCACTGCCCGTGGTGGTGGGCGCCAGGCTCAGCATGGCGCTGCGGGCGCGCCGCAGGTCCTTGTGCGGCGCGTCGACCACCAGGTTGGTGTTGGTCGGGTCGTGGATGGTGGTGATCTGGCCGTGGCGGATGCCCAGGGCCTCGTGCACCACCTTGACCACCGGCGCCAGGCAGTTGGTGGTGCAGGAGGCGGCGGTGACGATGCGGTGCTTTGCCGGGTCGTACAGCGCGTGGTTGATGCCCACCACGATGTTCAGCACCTCACCCACCTTCACGGGCGCGGCCACGATCACGCGCCTGGCGCCGCGGTCCAGGTGGCCCTGCAGGGTCTCAGGGGTGAGGAACTTGCCGGTGCACTCCAGCACGAGGTCCACGCCGAGATCGCCCCAGGGGATGGCGGACGCCGTGGCGTGCGACGAGAACGTGAGCCGGCGCTCGTCGATGCGGATCGCCTGCTCGCCTTCGGCCGCGATGTCGGCGCGCCAGCGGCCCTGCACGCTGTCGAAGGCCAGCAGGTGGGCCGTCGCGGCGGCGCCGCCCTTCAGTTCGTTCAGGTGCACGACGTCCAGGCGGTGGCCCGCCCTCGGATCGTCGGCCGGTCTTTCGGCAGCGCCCATCGCGGCGCGCAGGGCCAGGCGGCCGATGCGGCCCATTCCGTTGATGCCAACTCTCATGGTGATGCGAGGCAGCCAGGGGCGGCCCAGTGATCGATGTTTCTATTGTTATCGAATCGTAGGCCGGCTGTGTGACGGAACGGTGACACGCAGCGCCCGGCCCTCAGCGCGCCCGGCGCGTGCTCACCACGATGCCGCCGACGATGAGCACAAAGGCCAGCGCGTGGTACGGCTGCGGCGCCTGCCCCAGCACCAGGGCCGACAGCAGCCCCGCGAAGAGCGGCGTGAGGTTGTTGAAGAAGGCCGCCAGCGCCGGCCCGCCTTCGGCGACGCCCAGGCCCCAGGCCCTGTAGGCGACGATGGAGGCCGCCAGCGACACGTACAGCAGGGCACCGAACACCCCCCCGCTCCAGTGCACCTTGGCTTCTGTCAGCAGGTGCTCGCCGGCCGTGAAGGTGCTGGCGGCGACGAGGCCGAACAACACCTGCACCCACAGGAAGGCGGCCCAGTCCCAGGCCGGCCGCGCGCTGCCGCGCATGTGCGCCGGTGGGCGCGCCAGCAGCCAGCTGTAGCCGGCCCAGCCGACGGTGGCGGCCAGCGTGAACAGGTCGCCGGGCACGAAGTGCACGTTCAGCAGCGTGTGCAGCGACCCGCGGCCGATGACCACCAGCACGCCCAGCAGCCCCAGCGCTGCGCCGGCCCACTGCCGGCCGCTGGCGCGTTCGCCGAAGAACACGCGGCCCACGATGAGCATCCACACCGCCATGCTGCTGTTGACCAGCGTCACGTTCAGCGGCGTGGAGGTCACGAGCGCCAGGTACTGCAGCGAGTTGAAGAGGCCCACGCCCAGCACGCCGGTGGCCAGCAGGTAGGGCCAGCGCTCGCGCAGTTGCGACCAGGGCCCCAGGGTGCGTAGCGCCAGCGGCGCCAGCAATACGACCGTGACGCCCCAGCGCAGCAGGTTCAGCGTCATCGGGGGGACCTGGCCGACCATCAGCCGTCCGATCACGGCGTTGCCGGCCCAGAGCAGGGGCGGCAGGGTCAGCAGCAGGACGAGGCGCGGGTGCAGGGGGATCACGGCGCCGGGCGCAGGGCGCCGCAGCGCCAGCATTGCTCGAAGGGGCCGTCGATGGCCTCGCCGCACTCCCGGCACAGCCAGTGCACGTGCGGCGGGTGGCGCAGCTCGCGCATCAGCAGCTCGGCGCGGCCGTGCTCGGCCTCGTCCAGCACCCAGACCTCGGGCAGGGCCTGGTCAGGCGGGATCTCCCCGGCGATGCCGCTGGCGTACAGGCGCTGGACGGTGGCCGCGATGCCCGCAGCGGAAAGCATGTCGGCCCAGAGCGTGGCCAGGGCGATGTTCGGGGCTTGCAGCAGGCGCTTCATCGGGGAGCCCGATGGTGCCATGCGCCGCAGCTGCCGCGCGCCGCGCCGCGATGGCGTACGCTCGCGGCCGACGTTTCGAGCCACCCCGAGGAGACCCCGTGCCGCGCGCCATCCAGATCACCGCCTTCGGCGGCCCCGAACAGCTGCAGCTCGTCGACCTGCCGGTCGGCGAGCCCGGCCCTGGCGAAGTCCGCATCCGCCACCACGCCAGCGGACTGAACTTCATCGACGTCTACCAGCGCACGGGGCTGTATCCCAACGCGCTGCCGCTCACGCTGGGTGCCGAGGGCGCAGGCATCGTGGAGGCGGTGGGCGAAGGCGTCGCGCACCTGGCCCCCGGCGACCGCGCGGCCTACGCCAGCAACGTGCCGGGCAGCTACTGCGAGAGCCGCGTCATGCCGGCCCGGCACGTGGTCAGGCTGCCCGAGACCATCGCCTTCGACACCGCGGCGGCCATGATGCTCAAGGGCCTGACCGCGCAGTACCTGCTCAAGCGGGTGCGGCCGGTGGAAGGCCTGGAGGCCGGCGACTTCGTGCTTTTCCACGCCGCAGCCGGCGGCGTGGGCCTCATCGCCTGCCAGTGGGCCCGGGCGCTGGGCCTGCAACTCATCGGCACGGCCGGCAGCGCCGCCAAGTGCGAGCTGGCCAAGGCCCACGGTGCCGCGCACGTGATCGACTATGCGAAGGAGGACTTCGTCGCCCGCGTCAAGGACATCACCGGCGGCCAGGGCGTGAAGGTGGTCTACGACTCGGTGGGCAAGGACACCTGGGAGGGCAGCCTGAGCTGCCTGCGCCCCTTCGGCCTGATGGCCAGCTTCGGCAACGCCAGCGGCCCGGTGCCGCCCTTCGCGCCCGGCATCCTGGGCGCCAAGGGCTCGCTTTACGTCACCCGCCAGACGCTGTTCAGCCACATCGCCACGCGCGAAACGACGCAGGCCATGGCCGAGGACCTCTTCGACGTGGTGGCCGGCGGCACGGTGAAGATCCGCATCGACCAGCGCTACCCGCTGGAGCAGGTGGCCCAGGCCCACCGCGACCTGGAAGGCCGCAAGACCACCGGCAGCACGGTGCTGCTGCCCTGAAAGGAAGAGGCGCCGCAGAAGCGGCGCCGGGTGGATCAAGCAAGAGCGGAGGACGGGTTCACCCCGGCCTCACGCGAGCATCCCCTCGGGGGACGCGAGCGCGAGCGAGCTAGGGGCGGCTGAACTTGTAGTCGGTCTTCGCCTTGGTGCGCAGCTCTTCCTGGAACTGCTGCAGCTTCACCTGCTCCATGCGCTGCTTGATCTGGCCCTTGACGTCGTCGAAGGCCGGGAAGCTGGCCTCGCGCGTGTCGTCCAGGCGGATGATGTGCCAGCCGAACTGGCTCTTCACCGGGGCGTCGGTCATCTCGCCCTTCTTCAGCTTCTGCAGCGCGGCGGCGAACTCGGGCACGTAGCTGTCAGCCTTGGCGAAGTCGAGGTCGCCGCCGTTCGCGGCCGAGCCCGTGTCCTTGCTGTTGGCCTTGGCCAGGTCCTCGAACTTGTCGCCGGCCTTGATCTTGGCGATCAGCGCCTTGGCGTCCTCTTCCTTCTCCACCAGGATGTGGCGGGCACGGAACTCCTGGCCGGCGGACTGCTTCTTGAACTTGTCGTACTCCACCTGTGCATCGGCGTCGGTGACGGGGTTCTTCTTCTTGTAGTCCTCGAACAGTTCGCGGATCAGGATGCTCTCGCGCGCCAGCGTCATCTGCGCCGCGAAGTCGGGGCTGGCGGCGATGCCGCGCCGGGTGGCCTCCTGGGCGAAGATCTCGCGCAGCACGACCTGGTCACGCGCCTGCTGCTCCAGTTCGGGCGAGACCTGCTGGCCGGCGCGCTTGGCCTGCTGCAGCAGCACGTCCACGCGCGACTTCGGCACCGCCTTGTTGTTGACGGTGGTGATGTTCTGGGCGCCGGCCAGCAGCGGCGCGAGCAGGGCGGCCGTGGCCAGGGCAGTCGCCGCGCGCGCGGCAAGGGTCTTCGGCATCATGGACAGGGGGACCTTCAAGGACGTTGGGGCGGCGGCCAGCGAGGGCGGCCTGGACAAGCGCGCGGTGCGCGCTACTCGGGTTCGCCCGGAGCCCGGGCCACGATGGCCAGGGCATGAACGCCCTGGGCGCCCAGCGAACCGAGGGCATCATACACAAGGCGATGCCGCGCCAGACGCGGCAGCCCGGCGAAGCGGACGCTCGTGACACGCACCGTGAAGTGGCCGCCCTCGCGCGCCCCGGCATGGCCGGCATGGTGGTGGCTGTCGTCTTCCACCGCCAGCGCTTCGGGCGCGAGCGCGCTGCGCAGCCGGGTCTCGATGTCCGCCGCCGACAGCCGAACGGCGCTCATTCGGCCCCCTCGGGCTTGAACGAGATGGCGGCCGAGTTGATGCAGAAGCGTTCGCCGGTGGGCTCGGGGCCGTCGGGGAAGACGTGGCCCAGGTGCGTGCCGCAGTTCCGGCAGCGCACCTCCACCCGCACCATGCCGTGGGTGGTGTCGGTGACGCGTTCCACCACCTCGCTGTTCACCGGCTCCCAGTAGCTGGGCCAGCCGCAGCCGGCGTCGAACTTGGTGCGGCTCTCGAACAGCGGCGTGCCGCAGCCCACGCACAGGTAGCGGCCGTCGTCGAAGTGGTCCCAGTACTTGCCGGTGAAGGCGCGCTCGGTGGCGGCGTGGCGGGCCACCTGGTACTGCATCGGGTCGAGCTGGGCGCGCCACTCGGCGTCGGTCTTGCGCACGGGGTAGCGGGGGTCGTCGTGGTCGTGGTTCGAGCTCATGGCGTGATTGTGGCGGCAGGGCATTCCCTCTGTCGCCGCTGCGACATCTTCGGGGTAGTCCCTGAGCGCCAGGGCCATTGCGTTCCGCTACCTTCCCGCGACTCGAACACAACCCGACGGAGACAGACCATGAAGCTTCCCACCACACGGGCCCAGGTCCCTGCCGCGGCGCTGGCGCTGATGCTCGCCGGCTCGGCCTGGGGCCAGGCCGGGCAGACGGTCAAGATCGGCTTCATCGACCCGCTGTCCGGTGCCTTCGCCAACGTCGGCCAGAACCAGCTCAAGAGCTGGCAGTTTGCCGCCGAGCAGTTCAGCAAGAAGAACGCCGCCGGCGTGAAGTTCGAGTTCGTCGCCTTCGACAACAAGGGTTCGCCCCAGGAAAGCCTGAACGTGCTGAAGGCGGCCATCGACCAGGGCATCCGCTACGTGGTGCAGGGCAATGGCTCCGGCGCCGCGGCCGCCATCCAGGACGCCGTGAACAAGCACAACGAGCGCAACCCGGGCAAGGAGGTCGTCTACCTCAACTATGCCGCCGTGGACCCCGACCTCACCGGCAGCAAGTGCTCGTACTGGCACTTCCGCCTGGACGCCGACACCTCCATGAAGATGGAGGCGCTGACCAGCTTCATGAAGGACCAGGCCAAGGTCAAGAAGGTCTACCTGATCAACCAGAACTACTCGCACGGCCAGCAGGTCTCGCGCTGGTTCAAGGACGTGATGGCGCGCAAGCGTCCGGACGTGCAGGTGGTGGGGGACGACCTCCACCCGCTGGGCCAGGTGAAGGACTTCGCGCCCTTCGTGGCCAAGATCAAGGCCAGCGGCGCCGACAGCGTGGTCACCGGCAACTGGGGGCAGGACCTCACCCTGCTGGTGAAGGCCGCCAAGGACGCCGGCCTGAACGTCGACTTCTACACCTACTACGCCGTCACCAGCGGCGTGCCCACGGCCATGGCCGCGGGGGTGAGCGGCACGGTACGCGTGGTGGGCATCGGCCACACCAGCGTGCCCGGCGTGCAGAAGTGGATGAACGAGTACAAGGCCAAGTTCAACGACGACTGGTACACCTTCCAGACCTACAACGGCCTGGCCATGCTTTCCGAAGGCATGGCCAAGGCCAAGAGCATCGACCCCGTGAAGGTGGCCGCTGCCATGAGCGGCCTGCAGTTCAAGGGCTTCGCCGGCGACGTGGAGATGCGCAAGACCGACCACCAGCTGCAGCAGCCCATGTACATCAGCGAGTGGCGCAAGGCCGATCCGAAGAACCCGTACAGCGTCGAGAACACCGGCTTCAACTTCCAGGAAGTGCGCGCCATCCCGGCCTACGTGGCCAGCACGCCCACGTCCTGCCAGATGAAGAGGCCCTAGCAGCGGCGGCGGCTAGAGTCTGCGGGTGGACACCGCCTACTTTCTCATCTCGCTGCTGAACGGCCTGTCGGTCGGCCTGCTGCTGTTCATGCTGGCCTCGGGCCTGACGCTCATCTTCAGCATGATGGGCGTGCTGAACTTCGCCCACGCCAGCTTCTACATGCTGGGGGCCTACGTGGCCTACAGCGTCACGCAGTGGGTGGGTTTCTGGTGGGCGCTCGTGCTGGCGCCGCCCATCGTGGGCCTGATGGGTGCGGCCTTCGAGCGTTTCGCTCTGCGGCGCGTGCACAAGTTCGGCCATGTGCCGGAACTGCTGATCACCTTCGGCCTGAGCTACCTGATCTTCGAGATGGTGAATCTCGTTTGGGGCCGGCAGGCGCTGAACTTCGTGCCGCCGGCGGGGTTGCGCGATGCGCTCTTCACCATCGTCCAGCTCCCCGGCAGCGGCGTCGGCCTGGCCTGGGGCATGCCACCGGCGGAGTGCGCCAGCGTGGCCGGCGCGGTGTGCACGCAGTTCCCGGCCTTCCGCGCTTTCGGCATGCTCGTGGCCGTGCTGATGCTGCTGGCCGTGTGGCTGCTGCTCACGCACACACGCATCGGTCTCGTCATCCAGGCCGCGCTGACGCACCCCGAGGCCGTGGAGGCGCTGGGCCACAACGTGCCGCGCGTGTTCATGCTGGTCTTCGGCGGCGGCTCGGCGCTGGCCGCCCTGGCGGGGGTCATCGGCGGCGTGCTGCGCGTCACCGAGCCATCGATGGCCGGTGCCGTCGGCGCCGTGGTGTTCGCCGTCATCGTCATCGGCGGCATGGGCTCGCTGGCCGGGGCCTTCGTCGCCTCGCTGGCGCTGGGCGTCATCGAGAGCTTCGCGGTGGGCAGCGACCATTCGCTGGCCGACCTCTTCACCGGCATGGGCCTGGCCGTCACGCCGCAGACCTTCGGCTTTGCGGTGTGGAGCGTGAAGATGAGCCAGGTGGCGGCCATCCTGCCTTATCTGCTGCTGGTGCTGATCCTGATCTTCAGGCCCAAGGGCCTGTTCGGCACGCGCGAAGGCTGAAGCGGCCCATGCACCACACCGGTCCGGTCTACCGCTTCAAGCCCTACAACGTCGGCCGCTGGCTCATCTGGGGCAGTTACGCCCTGGTGATGCTGGTGGCGCCGCTGCTCTTCACCAGCAGCCTGTCGCTGACCATGCTCACGCAGATGGGCATCGCCATCATCGCCTGCCTGGCCTTCAACATGCTGCTGGGCCAGGGCGGCATGCTCAGCTTCGGCCACGCCGTGTACTCCGGGCTGGGCTCCTTCTTCGCCATCCACGTGCTGAACCTGGTGTCACAGGGCGCCTGGTCCCTGCCCGTGAGCCTGATCCCGCTGGTGGCCGGCGTGGCCGGCATGGCCATCGCGGTGCTGCTGGGCTACGTGACGACCCAGAAGGCCGGCACGCCCTTCGCCATGATTACCCTGGGCGTGGGCGAACTGGTGGCCGCCATGGCGCTGATGTTTCCCGGCTTCTTCGGCGGCGAAGGCGGCATCAGCGGCAACCGCGTCGTCGGCCAGCCGGTGTTCGGCATCAGCTTCGGGCCGCAGGTCCAGCTGTACTACCTGATCGCCATCTACACCCTGGTGTGCACGGCGCTGATGTTCGCCTTCACGCGCACGCCGCTGGGCCGCATGCTCAACGCCGTGCGCGACAACCCCGAACGCGTGGAGTTCATCGGCTACGACACGCAATGGGTGCGCTACATCGCCTTCGTGGCCAGCGGCTTCTTCATGGGCATCGCCGGCGGGCTGGCGGCGCTGAACTTCGAGATCGTCACCGCCGAGGTGGTGGGCGCCACGCGTTCGGGCGGCTACCTGCTGTTCACCTTCCTGGGCGGGGCGATGTTCTTCTTCGGGCCGATCGTCGGCGCCGTGCTGCTGGTGCTGGCCGGCGTGCTGCTTTCGGAACTGACCCTGGCCTGGCTGCTGTACCTGGGCATCGTCTTCACCTTCATGGTGATGTTCGCGCCCGGCGGCATCAGCAGCCTGATCATGATGAACCTGCGCGTGGCGGCCTTCGGCAAGCTGCGCCCGCTGCTGGCCAGCTACGTGGCGCTCGCGGGCACGGCGGCCACGGTGCTGGTGGGCGCGGCGGCGATGATCGAGATGGTCTACCACCTGCAGCTGAACCAGGCGCTGGGACCGGTGCTGAAGTTCATGGGCGCGTCGCTCAACGCCACGTCGGTGGACACCTGGTTCGGTGCCGGCCTGCTGGTCGTCGTCGGCGCCGCCCTGTTCGAACTCGTGCGCCGGCACTTCGTCCGCCAGTGGGGCGAGACGCAGGAGGAGATCGAGCGCGAGATCAAGAAGCGGGAGGCGCTGGTGTGAGCGCGGCGCCCTACGCCCTCGAACTGCGTGACGTGCGCAAGGCCTTCGGCCGCACCGAGATCATCCGCGGCGCCAGCCTGGCGGTGAAGCCGGGCGAGCGCGTGGCGGTGATCGGCCCGAACGGCGCCGGCAAGAGCACGCTCTTCAACCTGATCAGCGGGCGCTTCGGCCTCAGCACCGGCGACATCCTGCTGCACGGCCAGAAGATCGATGGCCTCAAGCCGTACCAGATCAACCGCCTGGGCCTGGCGCGCAGCTTCCAGGTGAGCAACCTGTTCACCCGCCTGTCGGTGTTCGAGAACCTGCGCTGCGCCGTGCTGTGGAGCCTGGGCTACAAGTATTCGTTCTGGCGCTTCCTGGCCGACCTGCGCGACGCCAACGAGCGCGCCGAGGAAGTGCTGGAGATGATCAAGCTGCACAAGCGGCGCGACGTGCTGGCCATGAACCTCACCTATGCCGAGCAGCGCGCGCTGGAGATCGGCATCACCATCGCGGGCGGCGCCCAGGTCATCCTGCTGGACGAGCCCACGGCCGGCATGAGCCGCAGCGAGACGGCGCGCTTCGTCAACCTCATCCGCGAGGTGACCGTCGGCAAGACGCTGCTGACGGTGGAGCACGACATGGGCGTGGTCTTCGGGCTGGCCGACAAGATTGCCGTGCTGGTGTACGGTGAGGTCATCGCCTTCGACACGCCCGAAAAGGTGCGCGCCGACGAGCGCGTGAAGGAGGCCTACCTGGGCAGCGTGCTGGCCGAGGCGCAGGCCCAGGCGGCGGGGCGTTGAGATGCTGAAGGTGAAGGACCTCCACGCCTTCTACGGCAAGAGCCACGTGCTGCACGGCGTGAACTTCGAGGTGCGCGAAGGCGAGATCGTGGCGCTGCTGGGGCGCAACGGTTCGGGCCGCAGCACCACGGTCAAGGCGGTCATGGGTCTGGTGGACACCACCGGCTCGGTGCAGTACGACGGCCGCGAACTGCGCGGCGCCAAGGCCTTCGAGGTGGCGCACGCCGGCATCGGCTACGTGCCTGAGAACCGCGACATCTTCCCCACGCTCACCGTGCACCAGAACCTGATGCTGGGGCAGAAGTCGGGCGCGAAGCAGCCGAAGTGGGGCTTCGACGACATGTACAAGATGTTTCCCCGGCTGCGCGAGCGCCAGCACACCGAAGCCGGCGTGCTCAGCGGCGGCGAGCAGCAGATGCTCACGCTGTGCCGCACGCTGATGGGCGACCCGCAGCTGATCATGATCGACGAGCCCACCGAGGGCCTGGCGCCCAAGATCGTGGAACTGGTGGCCGAGTACCTGCGCGAACTGAAGCGCCGCGGCATCGCCGTGCTGCTGGTGGAGCAGAAGCTCACCATCGCGCTGGAAGTGGCCGACCGCTGCCTGGTGATGGGGCACGGACAGATCGTGTTCGAAGGCACACCGGCCGCGCTGCGGGCGGATGCCTACGTGCGCAAGGAGTGGCTGGAGGTCTAGGGAGTCTGCGTGGCTGCGGTTCTGTGCGGCGTCGTCAACTGGCGCGCCACCAGTTCGCGGACCGGCGGCAGCGCGCTGGCCACTCGCAGCACGGCGCCGCGCAGCAGCTTGGCCGGCAAGCGGTCGTCGGTGAAGAGGCGCACCACGGCGTTCGTGCCTTCGTAGATCGGCCAGGTGACGCGCCGGTGTTCGGCGGCGTAGCGGATCAGCGCCGGGTCGTCCGTGCCCTTGGCGAGTTCGCGCGCCAGCACCTCCACGCTGTAAAGCCCGAAGTTGTAGCCATGGGCCGTGACCGGGTGCATGCCCACGGCGGCGTCCCCGGCCAGCGCGAAGCGCGAGGTCGCGAAGCGCTGTGCGTACACCGCCACCAGCGGGTAGTGGTGGCGACGGCCGGCCATGCGCACCTGGCCCAGGCGTCCACCCAACTGCGCCTGCAGCCGGGCGGCGAAGTCGGTGTCGCTGAGCGCCAGCCAGTGCGGCGCCTCGTCGGCCTTCAGCGTCACCACCGCGGAAGACAGCTGCCCCGGCAGCGGCAGCGTGGCCAGGGTGTTGCCGTAGCGGAAGCATTCGTGGGCGATGCCGCGGTGGTCATCGCCATGCTCGAAGCGCACGACGATGGCGGTGCGGCCGAAGTCCAGCATCTGCGCGCCGATGCCGGCCATGCGCCGCACGGCCGAGAAGCGGCTGTCGGCGGCGACGACGATGGGGGCGCGCAGCTCGCCGCCGTCGGCCAGCTTCAGCGTGGCGCCCTGACCGTCGCGCAGCAGGCCGGTGACGCTGCGGCCGGTGTCCAGGGTGACGAGCGCCTCTGCCGCCGCCGCTTCGTAGGCCACCTGGCGCAGCTGCCAGTTCGGCACCAGCCAGCCCAGCGATTCCTGGCCGGCGCTGCGCGCGTCGAAGGGCAGGGCGAAGGGCGAGTCGCCGCTGCTCACGCGGGCCTCGCGCAGCAGCGAGATCTCGGCCGCAGGGATGCGCTCCCAGTGCCCCAGGTCCTGGAGGATGCGCCGGCCGCGGTGGGTGAGTGCGATCTCGCGGCCGTCTTCGGCGGGCTGGGCGATGGCGGCCAGCGGCTGCTGCTCCACCACGCGGCTGCGCAGGCCGGCGCGCGCCAGCGCTGTGGCCAGGGCCAAGCCGGCGGGGCCGGCGCCGACGATGAGGACGTCCGGGGAGGCTTCAGGGTTCATCGCGGGTTCGTCGCGTTGTGGGGCCAATCGGGGCGCGGCACGATAGGCGGCGCGGGGCCGGGGCGCCTTGATCCGGGTCAGCCCGGGGTTTGTCACCGCTGGGACACCGGCCACTCCGGGCCGGCTCCTAGAATCGAACGATCGTTCACTTTCGCTGTGCGAGGAGATGCCATGGGCACCCGCTACGAAGTCCGCGGCCGCGTGGCCGTGCTCACGCTGGACAACCCGCCCGTCAACGGCCTGGGCTACGAGACGCGGCGCGAACTGGCGGCCGGCGTGGAGCGTGCGGTGGCCGATGCGGCCATTGCCGCTCTCGTCGTCACCGGCGCCGGCAAGGCCTTCTCGGGTGGCGCGGACATCAAGGAGTTCGGCTCGCCGCGGGCGATCCAGGAGCCCAACCTGCTGAGCCTGATCAGGCTGCTCGAGGACTGCCCCAAGCCCGTGGTGGCGGCCATCCACACGGTCTGCATGGGCGGCGGGCTGGAGCTGTCGCTGGGCGCGCACCACCGCATTGCCGCGGTGGGCACGAACGTGGCGCTGCCAGAGGTGAAGATCGGCCTCATCCCCGGCGCCGGCGGCACGCAGCGCCTGCCGCGCGTCCTGGGCGTGGAGACGGCGCTGAACTTCATCGTCAGCGGCGAACCGGTGAAGGCGGAACTGCTGGCCGCGCTGCCGGGCCAGAAGCTCTTCGACAAGGTGACCGGCGGTGACCTGCTGGGCGAGGCCTGCGCGCTGGCCGAGGAAGCCGCCGCGAAGCCCGGGCCCTATCCGCGCGTGCGCGACCTCAAGCTCAGCCACCCGAACCCCGATGCCTTCTTCGGCTTCGCGCGCAACATGGTCAAGGCCAAGGCGGGCCGCTTCCCGGCGCCGCTGAAGTGCGTGGACGCGGTGGAAGCCGCACTCAGGCGCAAGTTCGACGACGGCATGCTCTACGAGCGCGAGTTGTTCCTGGGCCTGATGCTGACGCCCGAGTGCAAGGCGCTGCGCCACGCCTTCTTCGGCGAGCGCGCGGCCAGCAAGATCCCCGACGTGCCCGAGGACACGCCGCAGCGCAAGATCGAGAAGATTGCCGTCATCGGCGCCGGCACCATGGGTGGCGGCATCAGCATGAACTTCCTCAACGCCGGCATCCCGGTGACCATCCTGGAGATGAAGCAGGAGGCGCTGGACCGCGGCGTGGCCACCATCCGCAAGAACTACGAGGCGCAGGTTAAGAAGGGCAAGCTCAAGCAGGACAAGCTCGACGCGCGCATGGCGCTGCTGAGCACCACGCTGAACTACGCCGACATCGCGCAGGCCGACATGGTGATCGAGGCCGTGTTCGAGGAGATGGGCGTGAAGGAAAAGGTCTTCCGCACGCTCGACGAGGTGATGAAGCCCGGTGCCATCCTCGCCAGCAACACCAGCACGCTGGACGTGAACGCCATCGCCGGTTTCACCAAGCGCCCGCAGGACGTCATCGGCACGCACTTCTTCAGCCCCGCCAACGTGATGAAGCTGCTGGAGGTGGTGCGCGGCGAGAAAACCGCCAAGGACGTGCTGGCCACCGTGATGGCGCTGGGGAAGAAGATCCGCAAGACCGCGGTGGTCTCCGGTGTCTGCGACGGCTTCATCGGCAACCGCATGATCGAGCAGTACAGCCGCCAGGCCGGCTTCCTGCTGGAAGAAGGCGCCACGCCCGAGCAGGTGGACAAGGCCGTGGAGAAGTGGGGCATGGCGATGGGCCCCTTCCGCATGGGCGACCTCGCGGGCAATGACATCGGCTGGGCCATCCGCAAGCGCCGCTACGTCGAGAAGCCGCACATGCGCTACAGCAAGACGGCCGACCTGCTGTGCGAACTGGGCCGCTTCGGCCAGAAGACGGGCGCCGGCTGGTACGACTACGTGCCGGGCAAGCGCGACGCCATCCCGTCGCAGCTGGTCGTCGACATGATCGCCAAGTACCGCGGTGAACTCGGCATCACGCCGCGCAAGATCAGCGACGAGGAGATCGTGCACCGGCTCGTCTACTCGCTGGTCAACGAGGCGGCCAAGATCCTGGAGGAGGGCATCGCCAGCAAGGCCAGCGACGTGGACATGGTCTACCTCACCGGCTACGGCTTCCCGCTCTTCCGCGGTGGCCCCATGTGCTACGCCGACAGCCAGGGCCTCTTCAACGTCGTGCAGGCGATGAAGAGGTTCGCCGCCAATCCTCTCGACGACGCCACGTTCTGGCAGCCCGCGCCCCTGCTGGCGAAGCTGGCGGCCGAAGGCAAGAGCTTTACCTGAGTTGAAGGACCACGCACCATGACCCGAGCCGTCATCGTCTCCACCGCCCGCACGCCGCTCACCAAGAGCTGGAAGGGCGCCTTCAACATGACCCATGGCGCGACGCTGGGCGGCGTGGCCGTGCAGGCCGCCGTGCAGCGCGCGGGCATCGAGCCTGGCGCCGTCGAGGACGTGCTGATGGGCTGCGCCAACCCCGAGGGCGCCACCGGCTGGAACATCGCGCGCCAGGTGGCGCTCCGCGCCGGGCTGCCGGTCACCGTCTCTGGCATCACCGTCAACCGCTTCTGCAGCAGCGGGCTGCAGACCATCGCGATGGCGGCGCAGCGCATCATCGCCGGCGAGGGCGATGTCTATGTCGCCGGCGGCGTGGAGAGCATCTCCTGCGTGCAGCAGGAGATGAACATGCACATGTTCCAGGACCCGTGGCTGAAGGACAAGAAGCCCGAGATCTACTGGCCCATGCTGCAGACCGCCGAGATGGTGGCCAAGCGCTACAACATGCCGAAAGAGCGCATGGACGAGTTCGGCGCCGCCAGCCAGCAGAAGGCCTGCGCCGCACAGGAGCAGGGCCTGTTCAACGACGAGATCGTGCCCGTCACCACCATCGCCGGCGTGGTGGATCCGGTGATGGGGCTGCGCAGCCAGGAAGTCACCGTCAGTGCCGACGAAGGCCTGCGCCCCGGCACCACGGTGGAAAGCATCCGCGGCATCCGCACCGCCACGCCGGGGGGCGTGGTGACGGCCGGCAACGCCAGCCAGTTCAGCGACGGCGCCGGCGCCTGCGCCGTGGTGAGCGAGGCCTACGCCGAGCGCCACGGCCTGAAGCCGCTGGGCCGCTTCCTCGGCTTCGCCGTGGCCGGCTGCGAGCCCGACGAGATGGGCATCGGCCCGGTCTTCGCCGTGCCCAAGGTGCTGCAGCGCCTGGGCCTGACGGTGGCCGACATCGACCTGTGGGAGCTGAACGAGGCCTTCGCCGTGCAGGTGCTGTACTGCGCCGACCGCCTGGGGATCCCGATGGAGCGGCTGAACGTGAACGGTGGCGCCATCGCCGTCGGTCATCCCTACGGCATGAGCGGCCAGCGGCTCACGGGCCATGCGCTCATCGAAGGCCGGCGCCGCGGCGCGAAGAAGGTCTGCGTGACCATGTGCATCGGCGGCGGCATGGGGGCCGCCGGCATCTTCGAAGTGCTGTGAGCGGCTACCGCAGCACGCTCGATTTCCTGCTGCATGGCTGGCTGCGTGTCGGCGAACTGCTGGCACGGCCGCGCTTCGCCGAGCACACGCTGGACACCTTCACGCAGGTGCTGGACACCTGCGAGCGCATCGCACGCGACAAGTTCGTGCCGGCCAATCGGCAGGGCGATGTGCAGGAACCGCATTTCGACGGCGAGCGCGTGCACCTGCCGGCGACCACGAAGGAAGCGCTGGCCGCCTATGTCGAATCGGGCATGCTGGCCGCAGCGCAGGACTTCGACGACGGCGGCATGCAGCTGCCCTGCGTCATCGAGATGGCGGCCAACGCCTTCTTCAGCAAGGCCAGCGTGGCGGTGGGTGCGTACAACATGCTCACGCGCGGCAACGCGGGCCTGCTGATGGCGCACGGCACGCCGGTGCAGCGCGAGGTCTTCGCGAAGAACGAATTCTCCGGCCGCTGGTTCGGCACCATGTGCCTGAGCGAGCCGCAGGCGGGCTCGTCGCTGGCCGACATCGTCACGCGCGCGGTGCCGGATGGCGAAGGCTTCGAGGCCGATCCGCTGGGCCCGCGCTACCGGCTGCGCGGCAACAAGATGTGGATCAGCGCCGGCGAGCACGAGCTGGCCGAGAACATCGTGCACCTGGTGCTGGCCAAGATCCCGGGGCCCGACGGCCGGCTTCCGACAGGCGCCAAGGGCATCTCGCTGTTCATCGTGCCGCGCCAGCTGGCTGACGATCGAGGTGCGCTGACCGGCGAGCGAAACGATGTGGCGCTGGCCGGCCTGAACCACAAGCTGGGCTTCCGCGGCACCACGAACACGCTGCTGAACTTCGGCGAAGGGCGCTTCCCGGTTCGGGGCGAGGCCGGGGCCATCGGCTACCGGGTGGGCGAACCCGGCGACGGCCTGCGCTGCATGTTCCACATGATGAACGAGGCGCGCATCAGCGTCGGGCTGGGTGCGGCGATGCTGGGCATGGCGGGCTTCGAGGCCAGCCTGGACTACGCAAGGGGGCGGCCGCAGGGTCGCCCCGTCACCGGCGGCGGCAAGGACGCCACGCAGCCCCAGGTGCCCATCGTCCAGCACGCCGACGTGAAGCGCATGCTGCTGGCGCAGAAGGCCTATGCCGAAGGCAGCCTGGCGCTGGCGCTGTACTGCGCGCGGCTGGTGGACGAGCAGCACACCGCCGACGAGGCCGGCGCGGCCGAGGCCACGCTGCTGCTGGAAGTGCTGACGCCCATCGCCAAGAGCTGGCCCAGCGAATGGTGCCTGGAGGCGAACTCGCTGGCCATCCAGGTGCTGGGCGGCTATGGCTACACGCGGGACTACCCCGTGGAGCAGCACTGGCGCGACAACCGCCTCAACATGATCCACGAAGGCACGCACGGCATCCAGGCGCTGGACCTGCTGGGCCGCAAGGTGGTGATGCAGGGCGGCGCGGGGCTGAAGGCGCTGGCCGGGCGCATCAACGCCACCGTCGAGAGCGCGGGCCAGGCGCCGGGCTTCGTGGAGCACGCCAACGCCCTGGCTGGTGCGCTGCAGAAGCTGGGCGCGGCCACCAAGTCGGCCTGGGCCACCGGCGTGCCTGAAGAAGCCCTGGCCAATGCCACGCCCTACCTGCATGCCTTCGGCCACGTGGTGCTGGCCTGGCTGTGGCTGGACGTCTCGCTGGCCGCGCGCGGCCACGCCCTGGAGCCCGGGAAGCGGGCTGCCCAGCGCTACTTCTTCGCCTACGAGCTCCCCAAGGTCGATGCCTGGCTGGCGGTCGTGGCGCGGCGCGAGCCGCTGCTGCGCGAAGTCGACGACGCCTGGCTCTGAGCGCCATCAACAAGGAGACACCCATGGGCACCCCCGTGCTGCAACTGTTCGACCTCACGGGCCAGGTGGCCCTCGTCACCGGCGGCTCTCGCGGCCTGGGCCTGCAGATGGCCGAGGCTCTGGGCGAAGCCGGCGCCAAGGTGATGCTCACCGCCCGCAAGGCGGCCGAGCTGGAAGAGGCCTGTGCCACGTTGTCGCAGAAGGGCATCGACGCGCGCTGGATCGCCGCCGACGCCAGCCAGCCGGCCGACATCCAGCGTGTCGTCGACGAGACCCTGGCCCGCGTGGGCCGCATCGACATCCTCGTCAACAACGCCGGCGCCACCTGGGGCGCGCCGGCCGAGGACTACCCGCTGGAGGCCTGGGACAAGGTGATGAACCTGAACATCCGCAGCCTGTTCCTCTTCGCACAGGCGGTGGGCAAGGCCTGGATGATCCCGAACCGGGCCGGCCGCGTGATCAACGTGGCCAGCATCGCGGGCCTGTCGGGCAGCATCGACGTGAAGTTCCTGGCCTACGGCACCAGCAAGGGCGCGGTGGTGAACTTCACGCGCACGCTGGCAGGCGAATGGGGTGCCTACGGCATCACCGTCAATGCGCTGGCGCCCGGCTTCTTCCCCAGCAAGATGACGAAGGGCGTGATCGCCGCCTTCGGCACCGAGAAGCTGGCCGCCAGCGCGCCGCTCAAGCGCCTGGGCGACGACGATGACCTGAAGGGCGCCGTGCTGCTGCTGGCCAGCCGGGCGGGCAAGCACATCACGGGGCAGATCCTGGCGGTGGATGGCGGCGTCTCCGCCGTGCACGGCGGGGGTTGAAGCGTGTCTCTCGAGTTCAAGGTCAACATTCCCTTCGTCCAGCTGCTGGGCATGACGCTGGAGAAGTTCGAGCCCGACATGGCCGAGATCCATCTCGAGCTGCGCGAGGAGCTCACCAATTCCTGGGGCGTGGCGCACGGCGGCGTGACCATGTCGCTGCTGGACGTGGTGATGGCCCACGCCGCGCGCAGCCCCACGAAGCCGGGTGGCGAGGCCCAGCCCGGCGTGGTGACGGTGGAGATGAAGACCACCTTCCTGCGCCCCGGCCAGGGCCGGCTCTTCGCCACGGGCCGCCGCCTGCACCGCACGGCCACGCTGGCCTTCTGCGACGCCGAGGTGCGCGACGAAGCGGGCCGGCTGGTGGGCACGTCCAGCGGCACCTTCAAGTTCCTCGGCGGCCTGCCCGTGGGTGACGGCCGCCGCATCCAGAAGCTCAACGCCTCCGATTGATGACGCTGAACTGGCAATGGCTTCGCTTCGCCGAACTCGGCGTCGAGCATCTCTATGACGTGCTCGCGCTGCGCTGCCGCGTCTTCATCCTGGAGCAGGGGCCTTACCTCGATCCCGACGGCTTCGACCGCCAGAGCTGGCACCTGCTGGGCCTTGACGCTGCCGGCGTGCTGCAGGCCTACCTGCGCGTGGTGGACCCGGGCCTGAAGTACGACGAACCCTCGATCGGCCGCGTCATCACCTCGCCGGAAACGCGCGGTACCGGCCTCGGCGAGCGGCTGGTGGCCGAAGGCGTGGCGCGCTGCGTCGCGGCCTGGCCCGGACGCGGTATCCGCATCAGCGCGCAGGCGCACCTGGAACGCTTCTACGCCCGCCATGGTTTCGTGCGCGTCGGCGAGAACTACGGCGAAGACAACATCCCGCACTGCCAGATGTGGCGCGCCCCATGACCGAACTCATCCTGCACCACTACCCCGCTTCGCCCTTCGCCGAGAAGGCCCGCCTGATGCTGGGCTTCAAGGGCCTGGCCTGGCGCTCGGTGTTCATTCCGCCGGTGATGCCCAAGCCCGACCTCACGGCGCTGACCGGCGGCTACCGCCGCACGCCAGTGCTGCAGAGGGGGGCCGACGTCTTCTGCGACACCGCGCTCATCGCCCGCGTGCTGGAGACGCAGGCTCCCACACCGACGCTGTTCCCGGCCTCGGCGCCGCTGGCGCCGCTGCTGGCGCAGTGGGCCGACTCCACGCTGTTCTGGACGGCCGTGCCCTACACCATGCAGCCCGCCGGCCTCGCGCATGTGTTCGCCGGTCTGCCGCCCGAGGCCGTGCAGGCCTTCGCGGCCGACCGCGCGCCCTTCTCGGCGGGCATCCGCCGCCAGACGGTGGCCGACGCCACGGTGAACCTGCGGCAGCAGCTGGCGGCCTTCGACGCCCAGCTCGCTGACGGCCGGCCCTTCCTCTTCGGCGCCGACGCCAGCATCGCCGACTTCGCCGTGGCGCACTGCGTCTGGTACGTGCACCGGGGCGGCCCGGTGGCGGCGATCGTCGAACCCTTCGCGCTGGTGCGAGCCTGGCTGCAACGCGTTGAAGCCTTCGGCCACGGCCGGCCGCGGAAGATGAGCAGCGCCGAAGCGCTGGCCGCGGCCAGCGGCGCAGGCGGCCATGCGGCCACGGCCGTGGAACCGGGACTGGGCTTCGAGCCCGGACAGCGCGTGAACGTGGCACCCACCGACTACGGCATCGACCCAGTGGCCGGCGAACTGGTGGGACTCACGGCCGACGAGGTGGTGGTGCGCCGCACCGACGAGCGCGCGGGCACCGTGCACGTGCACTTCCCGCGCGCCGGCTTCCAGCTCAAGAAGGAGAAGAGTTCGTGAGTCATCTGCAGGGCGGCGTGGCCGTCATCACCGGGGCGGCCTCGGGTTTCGGGCTCGAAGCCAGCCGCGTCGCGGCGCAGCGCGGCATGCGCGTGGTCATGGCCGATGTGCAGGCCGGCGCGCTGGACACGGCGGCCGCCGAGGTCGCGGCGCTGGGTGCCGAGGTGCTGCCGTTCACGCTGGACGTCAGCAAGGCCGAACAGGTGCAGGCCATGGCCGAGGCCACGCTGGCACGCTTCGGCACACCCAACTTCGTGTTCAACAACGCCGGCGTCGGTGCCGGCGGGCTCATCTGGGAGCACACGCAGAAGGACTGGGAGTGGGTGGTCGGCGTCAACCTGATGGGCGTGGCCCACGGCGTGCGCGTGTTCACGCCGCTGATGCTGGCCGCTGCGAAGGCCGACCCGGCCTTCCGCGGTCACGTCGTCAACACGGCCAGCATGGCGGGGCTGCTGAACGCGCCCAACATGGGCGCCTACAACGTCACCAAGCACGCGGTGGTGTCGCTCAGCGAGACCCTGTTCCATGACCTGTCGCTGGTCAGCGAGCAGGTGCAGGCCCATGTGCTGTGCCCCTACTTCGTGCCCACGGGCATCCACATGAGCCACCGCAACCGGCCGACCGAGATGAAGGACGGCGCGCGGCCCACGAAGAGCCAGCTCGTTGCGCAAGCGATGAGCACGCAGGCCGTGACACGCGGCAAGGTCACGGCGGCCGAGGTGGCGCAGTGGGTCTTCGACGCCATGGACGCCGGCCGCTTCTACGTCTTCAGCCACCCGCAGGCGCTGGCCGGCGTCCAGTTGCGGCTGGAGGACGTGGTGTCGGGGCGCAACCCCACCAGCCCCTTCGCCGGAAAGCCGGAGATCGGCGAGCAGCTCAGGCAGGCCTTGCGAGACGCCGGTTGAGCCTTCAGCAGGCCAGCACCACGGCCTGCAGCGGCCGGTCGCTGGCGGCGTCGGTCAGGACGAAGGCGACGCGGCGCGGGTGGCCCGGCTGGCCGCGCAACACGTCCAGTTCGGCCTTCAGGCCGTCGCGGCCGGCCCAGGGCGACAGCGGACGGTACAAGCGCACCACGTGGTCGTGGCGCAGGGTAGCGCCGGCGTTTTCTCCGGCGGCCACACGGCTGGCATGGCCGTCTTCCAGCACGGCCCAGTAGCCGGCCAGGAGCCTGGCATCAGCGGCCCGGGCCACCTGCAGGGTGACTCGATCGCCCTCGCGCTGGAGGCTGAGCGGCGGCCCCCCGCCCGTGGCCGCCGGCAGGCGTGGCCATTCCGGCCAGTCTCGGCCACCGGCCAGCACCTGCGGGGTGTAGACACCGCTGCGGCCAGCACGCTGCGCCAGCAGCTTCTGGCGCGCCGTGGCTTCCGGTGTGGCGAAGCGGTCTGGCCAGCCCAGGCGGTCCCAGTAGTTGACGTGAAAGGCCAGTGCGAGGACGTCGCTGCGGCCCTTCAGCGTGGACAGCCAGCGGTCGGCGGGCGGGCAGGAACTGCAACCCTCGGACGTGTACAGCTCCACCACGAGGGTCGGCCGGTCGCCGCTGGTGGCCTGACAGGTGTCGGCGGCTTGGGCAGGGCCGAAGGCCAGGAGGATGCTGGCGAGGGTGGCGGCAGGCAAGGGCATGGCGATGACTCCAGGAGCGGTGGCACGGACTTGGTCGTTCCTGCAGCCCGGACATTTCAGCGGGCCGCGTAGAGTCCCTGCATGTCTGAGCGCTCTGAATTCCGGCCGGGTGCCGTGGCCGTCATCGGCGCCGGCCCGGCCGGCCTGATGGCGGCCGAGGTGCTGGCCGCGTCCCGCCACGAGGTGCATGTCTTCGACGCCATGCCCTCGGTCGGCCGCAAGTTCCTGCTCGCCGGCAAGGGCGGGCTGAACCTCACGCACGGCGAGCCCTTCGAGCCCTTCGTCGGGCGCTACGCCGAGCGCGCCGAGACCCTGCGGCCGCGGCTCGAAGCCTTCGGTGCCGAGGCGCTGCGCGCCTGGGCCGCGGGCCTGGGGGTGGAAACCTTCGTCGGCAGCTCGGGCCGGGTGTTCCCTCGCGACCTCAAGGCCGCGCCGCTGCTGCGCGCCTGGCTGCACCGGCTGCGCGAGCAGGGCGTGCACTTTCACATGCGGCACCGCTGGCTGGGCTTCGGCGAAGGGGCAAGCCTGCGCTTCGCGGCGCCGGAAGGCGAGGTCGACATCGAGCCGGCCGCGGCCGTGCTGGCGCTGGGCGGCGCCAGTTGGCCGCAGCTGGGCTCGGACGGCGCCTGGGTGCCGGCGCTGCAGGCCGTGGGTGCCGAGGTGGCGCCGCTGCGTCCGTCCAACTGCGGCTTCGACGTCGGCTGGAGCGAGCACCTGGCCACGCGCTTCGCCGGCGAGCCGCTCAAGGGCGTGGCCATCGAGTTCGAAGGCTGGCGCCAGGCGGGCGAGTGCGTGGTGACGGCCGGTGGCATCGAGGGCTCGCTCGTCTACGCCGCCAGCGCGCGGCTGCGCGAGCGCATCGCCTCCGCCGGTGAGGCCGTCTTCCATCTGGACCTGCTGCCTCAGCGTGAACTCGCCTGGGTGCAGCGCGAGCTGGCGCACCCGCGAGGCCCGCGCTCGCTGGGCACGCACCTGAAGACGCGCCTGGGACTGTCCGGCGTGAAGGCGGCGCTGCTGTGGGAGCGCGCGCCCAAGGCCGCACAGGCCGACCCCGCGGCCTTCGCGGGCGCCATCAAGGCCTTGCCGATCCGCGTGCAGGCGGCACGGCCGGTGGCCGAAGCCATCAGCACCGCTGGCGGCGTGCGCTTCGAGTCCCTGGACGATCAACTCATGCTGAAGAGCCGCCCCGGCGTCTTCTGCGCCGGCGAGATGCTGGATTGGGAAGCCCCGACCGGCGGCTACCTGCTCACCGCCTGCTTCGCCACGGGCCATGCGGCGGGCACGGGGGCCTCGCGCTGGCTGGCCGGCCGTGCAGGAGCGGCCGCTTAAACTGCTTGGCTTTTCCCTTGCATGCCTGCTTCTCCAGCAGGCCCGGATTCCTTGGACAAGATCACGCTGCAGATCGCTGCCGAACTGAAAGTTCGCCCAGCGCAGGTCAACACCGCCGTGGAACTGCTGGACGGCGGCGCCACGGTCCCCTTCATCGCCCGCTACCGCAAGGAAGCCACCGACGGCCTGGACGACATCCAGTTGCGCGAACTGGAAGCGCGCCTGGCCTACCTGCGCGAACTGGAAGACCGCCGTGCCGCGGTGCTCAAGAGCATCGAGGAGCAAGGCAAGCTCTCGCCCGAACTGCGCGCCGCCATCGAAGCCGTGCCCACCAAGCAGGAACTGGAAGACCTCTACCTGCCCTTCAAGCCCAGGCGCCGCACCAAGGGCATGATCGCCCGCGAGGCCGGCCTGGAGCCCTTGGCCGACAAGCTTTTCGCCGACCCCACGCTGGAGCCGCTGGCCGAAGCCGCCGCCTTCATCAACGCCGAGGGCGGCTTCGCCGACGCCCACGCGGTGCTTGACGGCGTTCGCGACCTGCTCTCCGAGCGCTGGGCCGAGGACGCGGTGCTCATCGGCACGCTGCGCGAGTGGCTGTGGGCCGAAGGCCGCCTGCAGAGCAAGCTGGTCGACGGCAAGGACGGCAACCACGCCGACGCCGCCAAGTTCCGCGACTACTTCGACTACAGCGAGCCCATCCGCACCGTGCCCAGCCACCGCGCGCTGGCCGTGTTCCGCGGCCGCACGCAGGAGTGGCTGGACGCCAAGCTGGTGCTGGACGAGGAACTGGTGCCGGGCCAGCCAACGCTGGCCGAAGGCCGCATCGCGCGCCATCTGGGCTGGAGCCACGCCAAGCGGCCAGCCGACGACCTGATCCGCAAGACCGTCACCTGGACCTGGAAGGTCAAGCTCAGCCTGAGCCTGGAGCGCGACCTCTTCGGCCGTCTGCGTGAAGAGGCCGAGGCCGTGGCCATCAAGGTCTTCGCCGACAACCTGCGCGACCTGCTGCTGGCGGCCCCCGCCGGCAAGCGCGTGGTGATGGGCCTGGACCCCGGCATCCGCACCGGCGTGAAGGTGGCCGTGGTCAGCGACACTGGCAAGGTGCTGGCCACCGACACCGTCTACCCGCACGAGCCGCGCTGCGACTGGGAAGGCTCGCTGCACAGCCTGGGCCGTCTGGTGGCGCACCACGGCGTGAACCTCATCGCCATCGGCAACGGCACCGCCAGTCGCGAGACCGACAAGCTGGCCGCCGACCTGATCAAGCGCATCGCGGGCATGGCGCCCGACGTGAAGCTGGACAAGGTGGTGGTCAGCGAGGCCGGCGCCTCGGTGTACTCGGCCAGCGAGTTCGCCAGCAAGGAACTGCCCGAGCTGGACGTGAGCCTGCGCGGCGCGGTGAGCATCGCGCGCCGGCTGCAGGACCCGCTGGCCGAGCTGGTGAAGATCGACCCCAAGAGCATCGGCGTCGGCCAGTACCAGCACGACGTCAACCAGAGCGGGCTGGCCAAGAGCCTGGACGCGGTGGTGGAGGATTGCGTGAACGCGGTGGGTGTGGACCTGAACACGGCCAGCGCGCCGCTGCTGGCGCGCGTGTCGGGTCTGAGCGCGGCCGTGGCCGCCAGCATCGTGCGCTGGCGCGACGCGCACGGCGCCTTCCGCAACCGCCGCCAGCTGCTGGACGTGGCCGGCCTGGGCCCGAAGACCTTCGAGCAGGCGGCCGGTTTCCTGCGCATCCGCGACGGCGACAACCCGCTGGACATGACCGGCGTGCACCCCGAGACCTACCCCGTGGTGCAGAAGATGCTGGACGCCACGAAGCGCCCGGTGGCCGAACTGATGGGCAAGGCCGACGTGTTGCGCACACTGAAGCCCGAGCTCTTCGCCGACGAGCAGTTCGGCGCCATCACGGTGAAGGACATCCTCACCGAGTTGGAGAAGCCCGGCCGTGACCCGCGCCCCGATTTCCAGGTGGCGCGCTTCAACGAAGGCGTCAGCGACATCAAGGACCTGCAGCCCGGCATGACGCTGGAAGGCACGGTCAGCAACGTGGCGCAGTTCGGTGCCTTCGTCGACCTGGGCGTGCACCAGGACGGCCTGGTGCACGTGAGCCAGCTGTCGAACAAGTTCGTGGGCGATGCGCGCGAGGTCGTGAAGACGGGCCAGGTGGTGAAGGTGCGCGTGCTGGAAGTGGACCTGGCGCGCAAGCGCATCTCGCTCACCATGAAGCTGGACACGCCCGTGGGCGCAGCGCGCAGCACTGCCGGTGGCGACAACAAGTTCCGCCCCGCCGGCCGCGGCGAGCAGCCGCGCCACCGCGCGCCCGAACCCAGCGGGCAGGGCGCCATGGCCGCGGCCTTTGCGAAGCTGAAGGCGCGCCCTTGAGGCGGGCTGCGGCCGCGCTGGCGATCGCCTCGCAGGCTGGCGCCTGGGCGCAGGCGCCAGCCACGGCCGAGCCCCAGCGCATCGAGATCAAGGGCGGCACCGACACCGACACCGAGCAGCGCCGCCGCGAGCCCGTGGCCAAGACGATCGTCGGGCGCGAGGAACTGGACAAGTACGGCGACGTCAGCGTGACCGACGTGCTCAAGCGCCAGCCCGGCGTCAACCTCAGCGGCGGCAACCCGCGGCTGCGCGGGCTGGGCGCGGGCTACACGCTGATCCTCGTCAACGGCGAGCCCGCACCGCCGGGCTTCAGCCTGGAGAACCTGCCACCTTCGCAGGTGGAGCGCATCGAGATCACCAAAGGCCCGACGGCCGAACACAGCACGCAGGCGGTGGCCGGCACCATCAACATCATCCTGCGCGCGGCGCCCAGGCAGCGCCAGCGCGAGCTCAACCTGCGTACGGGTTGGCAGGCCTACAAGCCGCTGGCCGGCCTGAACGCGATGTGGGCCGATCGCGTGGGCGATCTGTCGTTCTCGCTGCCCTTCTCGGCCTTTCAATGGGCCGGTGATGCCGACTACCGCAACGAGCGCGTCACCCGCGACACGGCCGGCGCGCCGCAGCATCTGCTCGCCCTGGGTCACGACCGCTGGTGGGGCGGTGGCGTCAACGTCGGCCCGCGCCTGAACTGGAAGCTGGGCGAGAACGGCACGCTGGAGTGGCAGACCTTCGCGCACCGCAACGAGTACAACACCGACGGCCGTTCCTTCACGCAGGTGCTGGCCGGCAGCACGCCCACCAGCGTGGACGACACCACCGCCGTGCGCGGCCGCTGGCAGCAGCTGCGCACGGGCCTGAACTGGGTGCAGCGCTTCGACGAAGGGCGGCGGCTGGACGCCCGCGTGGGCCTCCAGGGATCGGGCGGCAACAACCGCATCGTCAACCTGGGCCGGGACGGGCAGGGCACGCAGACCATCGACCGCAACAGCTGGAACGAGAACAGCGAGCAGGCGCGCACGGCGGCCGGCAAGTTCACGCTTCCCGTGGGCGAGGCGCACACCGTCGTGGCCGGCTGGGACCTGGAGTTCAAGCAGCGCCGCGAGGTGCGCGCGGTGATCGAGAACGGCCAGCCACTGCTGAAGGATTTCGAGGCCGAGCCTTTCCACGCCCGCATACGGCGACAGGCCGGCTTCGTGCAGGACGAGTGGGCCATCTCGCCGCAGTGGTCCACCTACCTCGGGCTGCGCATGGAGACGATCGCGGTGCGCAGCGCGTCGCGCGTGGACGACCTCGCGTCGCGCAGCGAGGTGGTGTCACCGCTGTTCCACCTGAACTACCGGCCGGACCCCAAGCGCCGGGATCTCGTGCGCGGCAGCCTCACGCGGGCCTACAAGGCGCCCGAGCTCTCTTCGCTGCTGGCGCGCCCGTCGCTCAACACCAGCTATCCCACCGACACCACCAACCCCGAGAGCGGCCCGGACCGCGTCGGCAACCCGGGCCTCAGGCCTGAGCTCTCGACCAACCTCGACCTCGCCTTCGAGCGCTACTTCGCCGGCAATGGGGTGCTCAGCGTGGGCGTGTTCCACCGTCGCGTCAGCGGCCTGGTGCGCAACGCCGTGACGCTGGAGCGGCCGGTGTGGGCGACCGCCGACCGCTGGGTGTCGCGCCCGGTGAATCTGGCCGGCGCGCGCAGCACGGGCTACGAGATCGAGCTGAAAGGCCCGGCGCGCGACCTGCTGCCCGCCTGGGGCCTGCCGCCTGAGTTGAGCCTGCGCGCTTCGTTCAGCCGCTACCGCTCCAGCGTGGACGGCATCCCCGGTCCCGACAACCGGCTGGAACAGCAGCAGCCCTGGCAGTTGGCGGCCGGCCTCGACCACCGGGTGACGGCGTCGCCGCTGGGCTTCGGTGCGAACCTGTCGTACACGCCGGCCTACACCACGCAGCAGACCGTGGCGCAAACCCAGACCCAAGGCCGCGTGCGCGGCGTCGATGCCTACGCCAGCTGGACGTTCAGCCGCGAGTCCGTGGCGCGCCTGTCGCTGAACAACGTCTCGCCGCTGGACTCGGTCAGCGCCACGCGCACGGTGGAGGCCGGCGGCTTCGAACTGGCGAGTCTGAACGAACGGCAGAACCGCATGAGCCTCAACCTGAGCCTCAGCTTGAAGCTGTGAAGCCGGCGCTGCGCATCCTGGCCGGCCCGCGCGCCCGTGCCCTGCTGCTGGAGCGCGGCCTGCGCGCCGAAGACGTGCGGGCCGTGCCGGCGGCCGCGGGCGGCCCCAAGGGCCTGGTGCTGAACCCGCTGGACCGCTTTCTCTTCGGCCACTGGCTGACGACACCGCAGACGGTGCACCTGTTGGGCGCCTCCATCGGAGCGTGGCGCATGGCCTGTGCCTGCCTGGCGGACGCCGATGCGTCACTGGCGCAGATGGCCGAGGACTACGTCACCCAGCGCTACGAGCATGCGCCGGGCAAGCCGCCGACGGCCCGCACGGTGAGCGAAGCCTTCGGTCGCAAGCTGGACGAACGGCTGGCGTCGCGCGCGGCCGAGCTGCTGTCGCACCCGACGCGCCGCCTGCACGTGTTCACGAGCCGCGGCCGCCACCTGCTGCGCCGCGAGGCGCGCGGGCGCACGGCCTTGGGTTATGCCGGTGCCTTTGCCGCCAATGCCCTGAGCCGCCGGGCGCTGGGGGGCTGGCTGGAGCGCGTGGTGTTCAGCGACCCGCGCACGCCGCTGCCTTTCCCCCTGGACGACTTCCGCACGCGCAGCGTCGAACTGACCCCTGCCAACCTCGGCGCCGCCGTGCTGGCCAGCTGTTCCATCCCCTTCTGGCTGCAGGCCGTGCACGACATCCCCGGCGCGCCCGGCGGAGCCTACTGGGACGGCGGCATCACCGACTACCACCTGCACCTGCGCTACGCAGCCCTGGGCGAGGGGCTGGTGCTGTACCCGCACTTCCAGGCGCAGGTGGTGCCCGGGTGGCTGGACAAGGCCTGGAAGCGCCGCCATCGCGCCACGCCGGCGCTGGACAACGTCGTGGTGCTGGCTCCCGGGGCCCAGTGGGTGAGCACCCTTCCAGGTGGCAAGCTACCGGACCGCAGCGACTTCACCGCCTTCGGCGACGACATCGACGCCCGCATGCGGGCTTGGCGCCTGGCCATCGCCGAGAGCCACCGTCTCGCCGACGAATTCGCGGAACTCGTGGCCCGCAGCGCACCGGTAGAGGCCGAAGCGCTGCCCTGACTCGGCTAGACTTCCCGCTTCTGCAACGCACAAGGACGAGAAAGGCAGCCTGGTTATGACACCGCGGACTACGCCCTTTTCCTTTGCCGAGGTCACCCTGACCTGACGGCCGCGCTGTCATGCCTGCCAAGGCACCCTTTTTCCAGACAGAAGCGCGGCCACCCCCGCGCTTCTTTCGTTTCGGAGGTCCGACATGATCCACATCACGCTCCCCGACGGCTCGTGCCGTGAGTTCCCGGGTCCGGTCACGGTGGCCGAGGTGGCCGCCGGCATCGGCGCCGGTCTGGCCAAGGCCGCGCTGGCCGGCAAGGTCGACGGCAAGCTCGTCGACACGAGTTTCTCCATCGCGCAGGACGCGCAACTGGCCATCGTCACGGACAAGGACGCCGACGGGCTGGAGATCATCCGCCACAGCACGGCGCACCTGCTGGCCTACGCGGTCAAGGAGCTGTTCCCCGAGGCCCAGGTGACCATCGGCCCGGTGGTGGAGAACGGCTTCTACTACGACTTCGCCTACAAGCGGCCCTTCACGCCGGAAGACCTGGCGGCCATCGAGAAGCGCATGGGCGAGCTGGCCGCGAAGAACGAGCCCGTGGTGCGCCGCGTGCTGCCGCGCGACGAGGCCGTGGCCTACTTCAAGGGCCTGGGCGAGCACTACAAGGCCGAGATCATCGGCAGCATCCCGCCCGGCGAGGACGTGAGCCTGTACCGCGAAGGCGGCTTCGAGGACCTCTGCCGCGGCCCCCACGTGCCCAGCACGGGGCGCCTGAAGCACTTCAAGCTGATGAAGGTGGCCGGGGCCTACTGGCGCGGCGACCAGGCCAACGAGCAGCTGCAGCGCATCTACGGTACGGCCTGGGCTACGAAGGAGGCCCTGCAGCAGTACCTGACGATGCTGGAAGAGGCGGAGAAGCGCGACCACCGCAAGCTCGGCCGCGAACTCGACCTCTTCCACCTGGACGAGCACAGTCCCGGCACGGTGTTCTGGCACCCCAAGGGCTGGACGTTGTGGCAGGAGGTGGAGCAGTACATGCGCCGCGTCTACCGCGACAACGGCTACCAGGAGGTCAAGGGGCCGCAGATCCTGGACCAGGGTCTGTGGGAGAAGACGGGCCACTGGGACAAGTACCGCGAGAACATGTTCGTCACGGAGTCGGAAAAGCGCAGCTACGCGCTCAAGCCGATGAACTGTCCCGGCCACATCCTGATCTTCAAGCAGGGCATCAAGAGCTACCGTGACCTGCCGCTGCGCTACGGCGAGTTCGGCAACTGCCACCGCAACGAACCGACGGGAGGCCTGCACGGCATCATGCGCGTGCGCGCCTTCACGCAGGACGACGGCCACATCTTCTGCACGGAAGACCAGATCCAGGCCGAAGTCACGGCCTTCACGGCGCTGCTGCAGAAGGTCTACCAGGACTTCGGCTTCACGGACATCATCTACAAGCTCTCCACGCGGCCCGAGAAGCGCATCGGCACGGACGAGAGCTGGGACAAGGCCGAGGCCGCCCTGGCCGAGGGTCTGCGCGCCTCGGGCTGCGACTTCGAGTACCTGCCTGGCGAGGGCGCCTTCTACGGCCCGAAGATCGAGTACACGCTCAAGGACGCACTCGGCCGCCCCTGGCAGTGCGGCACCATCCAGGTCGACCCCAACCTGCCCGAGCGTCTGGGCGCGGAGTACGTGGCCGAGGACAGCGCGCGCAAGCACCCGGTCATCCTGCACCGTGCCATCGTCGGCAGCCTGGAGCGCTTCATCGGCATCCTCATCGAGCAGCACGCCGGCGCGCTGCCCGTCTGGCTGGCGCCACAGCAGGTGGTGGTGGCCTCGATCACGGAATCGCAGGGCGACTACGCGACGGAGGTGGCGAAAACGCTGCAAAAACAAGGAGTTAGGGCGCAGGCGGATTTGCGGAACGAGAAAATCAGCTATAAAATCCGCGAGCATTCGTTGCAGAAGGTCCCGTTCATCCTGGTCGTCGGCGACAAGGAGAAGGCAGGCGGGGCCGTTGCCGTGCGCGCCCGCGGGGGCCAGGATCTCGGTGTCATGCCGCTCAGCAGCTTCCAGGCGAAGATTGCCAGCGACATCGCCACCAGAACCTGAGCGTCCGCAGGCGCGTTGTCGTCTTTATCGTGGCCCGATCTGCCTTCGGGTTGCATCAGGAGCTGGAACCATCGCTACCTTCATGGACCGCCGCGTGCCCAACGCGGAGCGCAAACACCGGTTGAACCGGGAGATCATGGCACCGCAGGTGCGGCTCAACGGAGTCGAGAACGAGCCCCTGGGCATCGTCTCCACGATGGAAGCGCTTCGCATGGCCGGGGAACTGGACGTCGATCTGGTCGAGATCGCAGCCACCGCAGACCCCCCCGTGTGCCGGCTCATGGACTACGGCAAGTTCAAGTACCAGGAGCAGAAGAAGGCGGCCGAGGCCAAGGCCAAGCAGAAGGTCATCGAGGTCAAGGAAGTGAAGTTCCGGCCTGGCACGGACGACGGCGACTACGCGATCAAGATGCGCAACCTGCGTCGATTCATCGCGGAAGACGGCGACAAGGGCAAGGTCACGCTGCGCTTCCGAGGCCGCGAGATCACGCACCAGGACATCGGAATGCGCATGCTGGAACGCATCCGCGATGAATTGGCCGATGTCGCGATGGTGGAACACATGCCCAAGCTCGAAGGGCGCCAGATGATCATGGTGCTGGCGCCCAAGCGGAAGCAGTAGTTTTTTCGGGGTTCGCGGCCACGGTCTGGTCACCGTGGCGGTGAAGAGAAGCGGCTTCAGGCCAGCAAGTGCACCGGTCTCCCGGTGCCGCCTGCAGCAGCAATCAAAGAAGGAGCAGTCATGCCCAAGATGAAGACCAAGAGCAGCGCCAAGAAGCGCTTCCGCGTGCGCCCGGGTGGCACCGTCAAGCGGGGTCAGGCGTACAAGCGCCACATCCTCACGAAGAAGAGCACCAGCCGCAAGCGCAACCTGCGCGGCGCCGTGAACGTGCACGAGACCAATCTCGGCCACATGGCCCAGATGCTGCCGTTCGCCGGTCTGTAACCCACTGAACACGCAAGAAGGAACAAGACATGCCTCGCGTCAAACGTGGTGTTACCGCCCACGCCCGTCACAAGAAGATCCTGGCCCTGGCCAAGGGCTTCCGCGGCCGCCGCAAGAACGTCTTCCGCATCGCCAAACAAGCGGTGATGAAGGCCGGCCAGTATGCCTACCGTGACCGTCGCACCCGCAAGCGGGTGTTCCGCCAGCTCTGGATCGCGCGCATCAACGCCGCGAGCCGCGAACTGGGTGTCACCTACAGCAAGTTCATGGCCGGCCTGAAGAAGGCCAACATCGAGATCGACCGCAAGGTCCTTTCCGACATGGCCATTCACGACCCCGCTGCGTTCAGCAGCATCGTCGAGAAGGTGAAGGCTCAGTTGGCTTGATGATCCGCCGACGGTGGCCCTCGTGGGCAGCCGAAGGCTCAAGCCCTCGAAGGCCGTCACCTGAGGACGGCCTTTTTTTCGTCTTTTCTCCCGACATGAACGATCTCGATCTCCTCGTGCAAGCTGCCGAGGCCGACTTCGCCGCCGCCACCGGCGCCGCCGCGCTGGAAGACGCCAAGGCACGTTACCTCGGCAAGGCCGGCCGCGTGACCGAGCAACTCAAGGCCATGGCGGCGCTGCCGCATGAGCAGAAGAAGACGCGCGGTGCCGAGATCAACCAGGCCAAGGCCCGCATCGAATCGGCCTTGCAGGCTCGCCGCGAAGCCTTGGCGGCTGCCGAACTCGAAGCGCAGTTGCGCGCCGAGGCGCTGGACGTCACGCTGCCGGGCCGCAGGCGCGGCAACGGTGGCCTGCACCCGGTGAGTCGCACCATCGAGCGCATCGAGGCCATCTTCGGCTCCATGGGCTTCGATGTGGCCGACGGCCCTGAGATCGAGACCGACTGGATGAGCTTCACGGCGCTGAACAACCCCGAGAACCATCCTGCGCGTTCGATGCAGGACACCTTCTACGTCGAGCTGAAGGACGCCGAAGGCCGCTGGCTCAACCTGCGCCCGCACACCAGCCCGATGCAGGTGCGCTATGCGCGCGCCCATGCGGCGAAGTACGCGAACCTGGACCCGATGCCCGAGATCCGCGTCATCGCTCCGGGCCGCGTGTACCGCGTCGACAGCGACGCCACGCACTCACCCATGTTCCACCAGATCGAAGGCCTGTGGCTCGGCGAGAACGTCAGCTTCAAGGACCTGAAGGTGGTGTTTGCCGACTTCATCGGCCGGTTCTTCGAGACCGACGACTTCGACGTGCGCTTCCGGCCGTCCTACTTCCCGTTCACCGAGCCCAGCGCCGAGATCGACATCCGCTTCGGCAGCGGCCCGCTGGCTGGCAAGTGGCTGGAAGTGGCGGGCTCCGGCCAGGTGCATCCGAACGTGGTTCGCAACTTCGGCCTCGACCCCGAGAAGAACATCGGCTTCGCCTTCGGCATCGGCGCCGACCGCTTCGCGATGCTCCGCTACGGCATCGACGACCTGCGCCTGATGTTCGACGGCGACCTGCGTTTCCTGTCCCAGTTCAACTGAACCGAAGCTTCCCCCAGAGCGCCATGCAATTCCCGGAATCCTGGCTGCGCGAGTTCTGCGACCCGCCGCTGTCCACGCAAGAACTGGCCTCACTGCTGACCATGTCCGGCATGGAGGTGGAGGACTGCCACCCCGTGGCGCCGCCCTTCAGCGGCGTGGTCGTGGCGAAGATCCTGAGCGCCGAGCCGCATCCGCAAGCCGACCGTCTTCGCGTGTGCAGCGTCGATGCGGGCGGCCCCGGGCCGCTGCAGATCGTCTGCGGCGCGCCCAATGCGCGCGCGGGCATTCGAGTGCCGCTGGCCACGGTGGGGGCCGAACTGCCCCCGGGCGACGACGGCAAGCCCTTCAAGATCGGCGTCGGCAAGCTGCGCGGCGTGGAGAGTCGCGGCATGCTGTGCTCGGCGCGCGAACTGAAGATCGCCGACGATCACGGTGGCTTGCTGGAACTGGCCGATGACGCGCCAGTGGGCGCGAACATCCGCGATTGGCTGAAGCTCGACGATCACGTCTTCACGCTCAAGCTCACCCCCAACCTGGCGCACGGCCTCAGCGTCTACGGCGTCGCCCGCGAGGTCTCCGCGCTCACGGGCACGCCGCTGAAGACGCCGACCTTTCCGCCGGTGAAGCCCGTGCACGACGAGAAGCTGCCCGTCGAAGTGCAGGCCACGGACCTCTGCGGTCGCTTCTCCGGCCGCATCGTGCGTGGCGTGAACACGAAGGCGAAGACGCCGGCCTGGATGGTGGACCGCCTGGCCCGCTGCGGCCAGCGCAGCGTCACGGCGCTGGTGGACATCAGCAACTACGTGATGTTCGAGTACAGCCGGCCCTCGCACATCTTCGATCTCGACAAGATCCACGAGAAGCTGGTCGTGCGCTGGGGCCAGCCTGGCGAATCCCTCAAGCTGCTGAACGGCAACACCATCGAGGTGGACGGCCAGGTGGGCGTCATTGCCGATGCGCAGGCCGTGGAATCGCTGGCCGGCATCATGGGCGGTGACGCCACGGCCGTGAGCGACGACACGCGGAACATCTACATCGAGGCCGCCTTCTGGTGGCCCGATGCCGTGGCCGGGCGCTCGCGGCGCTACAACTTCAGCACCGATGCCGGCCATCGCTTCGAGCGCGGCGTCGACCCGGCCGGGACGGTGGCGCACATCGAGCGCATCACCCAGCTGGTGCTCGAGGTCTGCGGCGGCGAACCCGGTCCGATGGACGACCAGGTGCTGAACCTGCCGAAGTCGATGCCCGTGGCCATGCGTGTCGATCGAGCCGCCCGCGTCATCGGCATGCCGGTGACGCAGGCGCAGTGTGCCGACGTTTTCCGTCGCCTGGGCCTGCCGTTCACCGAGGAAGAAGGCCGCCTGACCGTCATGCCACCGTCATGGCGCTTCGATCTCAAGCTCGAGGAAGACCTGATCGAGGAGGTCGCGCGCGTCGTCGGCTACGAGAAGCTGCCGGTGACGCCGCCGCGCGCGCCGGTGACGGCCTGCGTGCGCAAGGAGGGTCGCCGCAGCAGCCACCAGTTGAGGCGCCTGCTCGCCGCTCAGGGCTATCAGGAAACCATCTCCTTCAGCTTCGTGGAAGAGCGCTGGGAGCGAGAACTGGCCGGCTGCGCTGCGCCGATTCGCGTGCTGAACCCGATTGCAGCGCCGCTGTCCGTGATGCGCACCAGCTTGCTGGGCGGTCTGGTCCAGGTGCTGCGCAACAACCTGTCGCGCAAAGTCTCTCGCGTCAGGGTGTTCGAACTGGGGAGGGTGTACCTGCGCGATGCAGCGTCACCTGACGGCCCCCTGGAAGTGGCGGGGCTGCGCCAGCCGGCACGCGTGGCAGGCCTGGTCTACGGCGCCGTCGACGAACTGCAGTGGGGTGCCAGGGAGCGGGCACCCGAGTTCTTCGACGTCAAGGGCGATGTGGAAGCCCTGCTCGCGCCGCGCCAGGCGACCTTCGCGCCGTGCCCGCATCCCGCCCTGCACCCGGGGCGCAGTGCCAGCATCTCGTTGGACGGCCGCCTTATCGGGCACGTCGGCGAATTGCACCCGAAGTGGCGGCAGGCGTATGAGCTGCCCCATGCGCCCGTCCTGTTCGAACTGGATCTGGATGCCGTCCTCGACGTGACCGTGCCCGAGTTCCGGAGCCTGCCGCGGCAGCAACCGGCACTTCGAGACGTGGCCCTGGTGGTGCGCGACGACGTGCCTCATGACGGGCTGATGGCGCAACTGCGGGCGGACGCCAGCGGCCTGGTGCGGGGTGCCACGCTCTTCGATGTCTTCAAGCCTGCAGCCCCCGTGGCAGGCCTGGCCGCCGGCGAGAGGAGCTTGGCGGTGAGGTTGGAGTTGCGGGACGACGACCAGACCCTTACCGACGAGCGCATCGAGGCCGCCGTGGACGCCGCCGTGGCGCGCGCAAGGGCCGCCTACGGCGCCCGCCTCCGTGCCTGAAGGGAAGCCATGAGCGACAACGACGATACGTCAGAGAAATCCGAGGACAAGGTGTTCCTGTCTTCGCTGGAAACGCCCACGCTGACCAAGGCCGAACTGGCGGAGTTGCTGTTCGACCGCCTGGGCCTGAACAAGCGCGAGTCCAAGGACATGGTCGAGGCCTTCTTCGAGATCGTGCATGGCACGCTCGTCGAGGGCCGCGACGTCAAGCTCTCGGGCTTCGGGAACTTCAACATCCGGCGCAAGGCGCCCCGTCCCGGTCGGAACCCTCGGACGGGCGAGTCCATCCCGATCAAGGCCAGGAATGTCGTGACCTTTCACGCCAGTCACAAGCTGAAATCCCTCGTGCAGGGCGACACGCCGGTCGAAGGAGACTTCGAGTAGAGTCTAGCTTTCCCCATCGATCCCATTGATTTCAATGGAGAAAGCTCTTCCCGCCATCCCAGCCAAGCGCTACTTCACCATCGGTGAGGTGAGCGAGCTGTGCGCGGTGAAGCCCTACGTGCTGCGCTACTGGGAACAGGAGTTCACGCAGCTCAAGCCGATGAAGCGCCGGGGCAACCGGCGCTACTACCAGCACCACGAGGTGCTGCTGATCCGGCGCATCCGGGACCTGCTCTACGACCAGGGCTTCACCATCAGCGGCGCCCGCAACAGGCTGGCCGACGTGGTCGTGGGGCACGAACCGGCTCAGGCGGCTGACGACGTGGTGCTCGTCGTTGCCACTCCGGATCAAGAGATCCCGGCAGAGGCGGAGCCGTCTTTGGCGCCCGCCCGGTTGCGCGAAGAACTGCTTTCGATCCGCGAGTTGCTGACAGCGTGATCGCGTGGCGGAAAGCCGCTCCGGGCAGGCTATAATGCGAGGCTCAGTCGGGGTGTAGCGCAGCCTGGTAGCGCACTTGCATGGGGTGCAAGGGGTCGCGAGTTCGAATCCCGCCACCCCGACCAAAGTTGACCTGGGGCAGATCGTGAAAGCGGTCTGCCCTTTCGTCATTCTGGGGCTGCAAACGCATCCATGAAAAACCCCGGCGCAGCGTCGCTGGGCCGGGGTTCGGGCGGCCTCCAGCAGAGGCCACGCGGATGCTCAGATCACTGAGACGCGGCGGACGCGGGCGCCGGGGAGACTGCCGCGGGTTGGGTGTCGGCCGCCGGCATCGGGGTCGGGGCAGCGGGCGCCATGGCGGCCGGCGCGGCGTGTGAAGCCGCGGGCGCGCTGGCCCCCGTCATCGGCAGTAGCGGCACGATCAAGAGCGCCACGATGTTGATGATCTTGATCAGCGGGTTCACGGCCGGGCCGGCGGTGTCCTTGTAGGGGTCGCCCACGGTGTCGCCCGTGACGGCCGACTTGTGCGCATCGCCGCCCTTCTTGTGCAGCACGCCGGAGGAGTCGGTGAAGCCTTCTTCGATCAGCTTCTTGGCGTTGTCCCAGGCGCCACCGCCCGTGCACATCGAAATGGCAACGAAAAGGCCGGTCACGATGGTGCCCATCAGCAGGCCGCCCAGCGCAGCCGGCCCCAGCAGCATGCCCACCAGGATGGGCACCACCACCGGCAGCAGCGACGGGACGATCATCTCCTTGATCGCCGCCGTGGTGAGCATGTCCACCGCCGCGCTGTAGTCGGGCTTCTTCTTGCCGGCCATGATCTCGCCGCCCTGGAACTGGCGGCGCACTTCCACCACCACCGATCCGGCAGCGCGGCCCACGGCTTCCATGGCCATGGCGCCGAAGAGGTAAGGAATCAGGCCGCCGATGAACAGGCCCACGATCACCATGTGGTTCGACAGGTCGAAGGTGACGTGCATGCCTCGCGCTTCGAGCGCATGCGTGTAGTCAGCGAAGAGCACCAGAGCCGCCAGACCGGCGGAGCCGATCGCGTAGCCCTTGGTCACGGCCTTCGTGGTGTTCCCCACGGCATCCAGCGGGTCCGTCACGTCGCGCACGCTGTCGGGCAGCTCGGCCATCTCCGCGATGCCGCCACCGTTGTCGGTGATCGGGCCGTAGGCGTCCAGCGCGACGACGATGCCGGCCATGCTCAGCATGGAGGTGGCGGCGATGGCGATGCCGTAGAGACCGGCCAGCCAGTGGGCCACCACGATGGCGATGCAGACCATGATCACCGGCCAGGCGGTGGACTTCATGCTGACGCCCAGGCCGGCGATGACGTTCGTGCCGTGCCCGGTGGTGGAGGCCTGGGCCACGTGCTGCACCGGGCCGTACTGCGTGCCGGTGTAGTACTCGGTGATCCACACCAGGCCGGCGGTGAGCAGCAGGCCGATGGCGCAGGTGCCGAAGAGCGCCATGGCCGACACCTTGCCGCCAGCGGCCAGATCCAGGCCGGCAGGGAACATGGCCACGGTGACCCCGTAGAAGGCCACCAGCGAGATCACGCCGGCGATGATGAGGCCCTTGTAGAGCGCAGGCATCACGTTCTTCATGCCGGGGCTGGCCTTGACGAAGCTGCAGCCGATGATCGAGGCGATGATCGAGACGCCGCCCAGCAACAGCGGATACACCGCCGCCGTCATCGAACCCGCGGCCGTGACCATCAGGGCGCCCAGCGCCATGGTCGCGATCAGGGTCACCGCGTAGGTCTCGAACAGGTCGGCCGCCATGCCCGCGCAGTCACCGACGTTGTCACCCACGTTGTCGGCGATCACCGCCGGGTTGCGCGGATCGTCCTCGGGAATGCCGGCTTCGACCTTGCCCACGAGGTCGGCGCCGACGTCGGCGCCCTTGGTGAAGATGCCGCCACCCAGTCGGGCGAAGATGGAAATGAGGCTGGAGCCGAAAGCCAGGCCCAGCAGCGGCTTGAGGGCCGCGGAATCCGCCTTGCCGCCGCTCGTGAGCAGCATGAAGAAGAGGCCCACCCCCAGCAGCCCCAGGCCGACCACCAGCATGCCGGTGATGGCGCCACCCTTGAAGGCGACGTCGAGCGCCGGGCCGATGCCCTTGGTGGCCGCCTGCGTGGTGCGCACGTTGGCGCGCACGGAGACGTTCATGCCGATGAAGCCGCAGGCGCCCGACAGCACGGCGCCCAGCACGAAGCCGGCGGCGGTCATGCCGCCGAGGAACACGAAGATGAGGACGGCCAGGACCACGCCGACGATGGCGATGGTCTTGTACTGGCGCGCCAGGTAGGCCGCAGCGCCTTGCTGGATCGCGCCGGCAATCTCCTGCATGCGGGCGTTGCCGGGGTCCTGGCTCAGGATCCAGCTGCGCTGCACGAAACCGTACGCGACCGCCGCCAGCCCGCAGGCCAGCGCGACGTACAGCGCCATGGTGGTGCTCATGAAAACACTCCTTCCTCGATCTCGATTGAGTTCTGTTGGGGTCGCCGTGACTGCCTGTGGCGACCGACTGCCGGTGCTGATTCTGGCGCGCGCGATGCTACGGCATGGGTTGAACAGGGCAGCGTGGGGTTTGCCAGCGGTGTCAGCGCGGGCTGATCTGCGTCAGGGCAGGGCAAGTTCGTTCCCTAGAATCCGCCTGACACCTGACGTGAAACCGACAAGAGAACCCATCCCATGAGCCTGCACAACGTGACCCCCGGCGCCCAGGCGCCCGACGAGTTCAACGTGATCATCGAGATCCCGATGAATGCGGACCCGATCAAGTACGAGGTCGACGAGGAGAGCGGCGCGCTGTTCGTCGACCGCTTCATGGCCACGTCCATGCACTACCCCTGCAACTACGGCTACATCCCGCAGACGCTGGCTGACGATGGCGACCCGGTCGACGTGCTGGTGATGACGCCGGTGCCCCTGATCCCCGGCGTGGTGGTGACCTGCCGGCCGTTGGGCATGCTGCGCATGAACGACGAGGCTGGCGGCGACAACAAGCTCATCGCCGTGCCCATCGACAAGATCCTCTCGATCTACTCGGGCTGGAAGAAGCCCGAGGACCTGAACCCGATGCGGCTGAAGACCATCCAGCACTTCTTCGAGCACTACAAGGATCTCGAAGAGGGCAAGTGGGTCAAGGTGCTGGGCTGGGAAGGCCCGGAAGCTGCGCGCCAGGAAGTCACCACCGGCATGGCCGCCTGGCAGAAGAAGCACGCCGGCTGATCAGCCGGCCTTGAACGGGCTGCGCTCGCGCAGCTCGTCGACGTACTCCGCCACGCCCTGGCCTTCGGCCGCGAGAAACTCGGCCACCGCGCCTGCGAATCGTTCGTCGCGCAGCCAGTGCGCCGAGAAGGTGGTCACCGGCAGCAAGCCGCGCGCCATCTTGTGTTCACCCTGGGCGCCGCCCTCGAAGCGCTGGATACCGTTGGCCAGGCACCATGCCAGCGGCTGGTAGTAGCAGGCCTCGAAGTGCAGGCAGGGCAGGTGCTCGGTGCAGCCCCAGTAGCGGCCCCAGGCAGCGCGGCGCGGACGGTCCACCGCGATCAGCGACGCCGCGATCGGCACACCGGCACGACGCGCGACGAACATCGTCCAGTGTTCAGGCATGTGTTGCGCCATCGCGGCGAAGAACGCACGTGTCAGGTAGGGCGTGCTGTGATGGGCCTGGTAGTTGAGCGCGTAGCAGCGGTAGAAGAAGTCCCACAGCGTCTCGTCGATGGCCTCGGCCTCGTGCACGGCGAAGGTGATGCCCTGTTCGGCCACGCGCCGCCTCTCCTGCTGGATCTTCTTTCGTTTGTCGCGCTGCATGCGGGAGAGCAGATCCACAAAGTCCACCACAGGCCGGGCCGGGTCCTGCTGCCAGTGGAATTGCACGCCCTCGCGGATCAGCCAGCCGGCCTGCGCAAAGGCCGCCCGGTCGGCTTCATCGCCGAACAGCAGGTGGGCGGAGGACACGCCGGCCTCGTGCGCCAGGTGGCCCAGGGCCCGCACGAGGCGCTGGCGCCAACCCGCGTCGCGCGCCAGCAGGCGCGAACCCGGCACGGGCGTGAAGGGCACAGCGCTCAACAGCTTGGGGTAGTAGCGCAGCCCGTGGCGCCGGTAGGCGTCAGCCCAGGCCCAGTCGAAGACGTACTCACCATACGAGTGGCTCTTCAGGTAGAGCGGCGTCGCCGCCAGCAGTTCGCCACCGGCCTGCAGCGTCAGAAACTCGGCGGCCCAGCCTGTCTCCGACACGGCGCTGGCGGATTGCTGCAGCGACGACAGGTAGGCGTGGCGCATGAACGGTGTCGGCTGCGCCTGTGCATCGAGCAGGGCATCCCAGGCCGCTGCGTCGATGCCGGACAGGTCCTTGTGGACCTCGATGTGATAATCCGCGTTGATGTCCTGCCCCTTCGGAACGTCCGCATGAAGGCGGCTCTCGTCCAGATCAATCCCACCGTCGGCGACCTCGCCGGCAATGCCCGTCTGCTGGCCGACGCGGCGCGCTCCGCTCATGCCCAGGGCGCGACGCTGGTGGTCGCGCCCGAACTCGCGCTGACCGGCTATCCGCCCGAAGACCTCCTCCTGCGCCCCGCGTTCATGGCGGCCTGCGCGGAGACGCTATCGTCTTTGGCCGCCGAGCTGGCGGACCGCGACGGCCTGCACCTGGTCGTCGGCCACCCGCACCCGTTCGACGACTCGGGGGATGTTAGGTCGAAGTCCCTGGCCGTGCAGAGACGCTTCAACGCGGCCTCGGTGCTGGCAGGGGGGCGCATCGTGGGCACGTACTGCAAGCGCGAGTTGCCGAACTACCAGGTGTTCGACGAGCGGCGTTACTTTGCCTCCGGCCGGGATGCCGGGCTCGGCCCGCTGGTGGTGAACGTGTCGGGGCTGGCCGTGGGCCTGCTGATCTGCGAAGACGCCTGGTTCGACGAACCGGCCCGTGCGGCGGTGGAGGCCGGTGCGCAATTGCTGTGCGTGCTCAATGCATCGCCTTTCCATGTCGACAAGGCCGGCGAGCGCGAGCAACGCATGGCCGAGCGAGCTCGCGCGGTGCACCGACCCCTGCTCTATGCCCACCTCGTGGGCGGACAGGACGAGGTCGTTTTCGACGGCGCGTCGTTTGCTCTGGACGCGATGGGGCAGGTCACGGCCCGCGCGGCAGCCTTCGAGAGCCAGACGCTGATGCTGGAGATCAGCGAGGACGGCAGTCCGCGCGGCAGCATCGCCCCGGTTCCCGAACCGGAGGCCCAGGTCTGGGCTGCGCTGGTCAGCGGGGTGCGGGACTATCTCGGCAAGAACGGCTTTCCCGGCGCCATCATCGGGCTGTCGGGCGGCATCGACTCCGCCCTCGTGCTGGCCATCGCCGTCGACGCGCTTGGCGCCGACAAGGTTCGCGCCGTCATGATGCCTTCGCCCTACACGGCCGACATCTCCTGGCTCGATGCCCGCGACATGGCCGCACGCCTGGGTGTGCGCTATGACGAGATCGCCATCGAGCCCATGTTCGCCGCGTTTCGCGCCGCGTTGGCGTCGCAGTTCGCCGGCCTCCCGGAAGACACCACGGAGGAAAACCTGCAGGCCCGGATCCGCGGCACCTTGCTGATGGCGCTGTCGAACAAGACCGGAGCCATCGTGCTGACCACGGGCAACAAGAGCGAGATGGCCACGGGATACTGCACGCTCTACGGTGACATGGCGGGCGGGTTCGCGGTGATCAAGGATGTGGCCAAGACGCTGGTCTACCGGCTGTCGGCCTGGAAGAACCGCCAGCCCGTGGTGCGTGCCGATGGCAGCGTCGGGCCGGTGATTCCGGAACGCATCATCACCCGGCCGCCTTCGGCTGAACTGCGGCCGGACCAGACCGACCAGGACAGCCTGCCTCCCTACGAAGTGCTGGATGCCATCCTCTCGATGTACATGGAGGAGGACCGGGGCATCGAAGAGATCGTCGCGGCGGGTTTCGGCCGCGCCGACGTCGAGCGCGTGACCCGGCTGATCAAGCTGAACGAGTACAAGCGGCGCCAGGCGCCGGTGGGCATCCGCATCACCCACAGGGCTTTCGGGCGCGATTGGCGCTACCCCATCACCTCGAAGTTCCGTGCTTAAATCAGAAGCAGTGGGAACCGACCTCCGGAGACTTTCATGAAGCAGATCACCGCCATCATCAAGCCTTTCAAGCTGGAGGAGGTTCGTGAAGCCCTCGGCGAGGTCGGCGTGTCGGGTCTCACCGTGACCGAGGTCAAGGGATTCGGACGCCAGAAGGGCCACACCGAGCTGTACCGCGGTGCCGAGTATGTCGTCGACTTCCTGCCCAAGGTGAAGATCGAGGTGGTGGTGAAGGACGATGACGTCGATCGTTGCATCGAGGCCGTGGTCAAGGCCGCCAAGACGGGCAAGATCGGCGACGGCAAGATCTTCGTGACTGCGGTGGAGCAGGTGGTGCGCATTCGCACCGGCGAGACCGACGACGCTGCAGTCTGAATCCGCCGCCGGCCCTCAGATCTTCGAGAAGTCGTCCGGCGCACTGGCGCCTCGGGCCTCAGCCGCGAGGACGTCGAGCAGGCGTTCGGGATCACCGGACACCTGCAGGTGGGCCAGTTGGCCCGCCGAGAGAAAGCCCTCGACCACGCTGGTCTGCATGAACTGCAGCAGTGCGTCGTAGTAGCCCTCGACATTCAGCAGGCCGAACGGCTTGTCGTGGTATCCAAGTTGGCGCCAGGTCCACACCTCGTAGAGCTCTTCCAGTGTGCCGATGCCGCCAGGCAGCGCCATGAAGAGGTCGGCACTCTCGGCCATCATCTGCTTGCGAACGTGCATGGTCGGCACCACGTGCAGTTCGTGCAGGCCGGTATGTCCGACTTCCAGCTTCTTGAGTGACTCTGGAATCACACCGACCACCCTTCCGCCTGCGGCCAGCGTGGCGTCGGCGACTTCGCCCATGAGACCAACCTTGCCGCCGCCGTAGACCAGCTGCCAGCCGCGGCGGCCGATGGCTGCGCCCAGAATGCGGGCGGCCGCGGCATAGGCCGCCTTGGCGCCGTGTCGCGAGCCGCAGTAGACGCAGACGGTCAGGGCAGGGTAGGACATGAAGCCTTCTTCACTTGCGAGGGGGCGGTCGCCAGGTGACCAACCGGGTGCCACAGATCACATCGTGCCAAAACTGGCGCTCGGGATGCAGGCGGGCCAAGGCGGCGTAGACCAGAACGCCGGACAGCAAAGCGCCGAAGGCCGGCAGCGAGCCCTTCAGCCCGCTGAGCGCCACGGCTCCCAAGGCAGGCAGGAACCACATCCAGGCCAGAACGTAGCGGAGTGCGGCGCGCCCGCGTCCCACCGGACCGCCCTCTGTTGTGATCAGGCGGATGTGCCAAGTCTGCATGGCCAGAGTCTGCCCGCTGCGCGTCCAGAAATGGACGAAGTAGAGGCCGATCACGATGAACAGGAAGGCTTGCAGGCCGTGCAGACCCACGAGCGCATGCCGCTGCTGCGTCACCAGCCCGTAGATCAGGCCGGCCACCGTGATGACGCCGAACAGGAGCACGCCCTCGTAGACGAAGCAGGCCAGCCGACGGGCGATCCCGGGGGCGGCAAAGCCTCCGGAAGGCGGCGCCTGCAAGTTCACGGTTGCGCTTCAGGGTCTGCCGAAGCAGCAGCGCGGACGGCCGCGCCCTGAGGGCCGCGGCGGGGCAGCAAGGTGTCGGGATTGACGTAGGCGGGCGTTGCCGCGATCTTGGGCAGTCCCGTCTGATGATGCAGCGGTGGTGCGGCGCGCTTGGCCATCGATGTCGTCGTCGCTCCGGGCTTGGCCTGGACCACCGTCGGCGCTACGACACGGGTGGGCGCCTGTTGTGTCGTCGCCACCAGATTGCGCTTGACCGACGGCGCGGGCTCCTTGATGGCCGTGCGGGCCTTGGCCGAGTCCGGCGGCGTCGCCGGCTTCTGGGGCGGTCGGGCGCGCTTGGCCAGGGCCTGGCGCTCCTCGGGCGTCAATGCCTGGTAGGCCTGCCACTTGGCTTGGCGCTCCTCGACGGGAAGTCTGCGCACTTCCTGGAACTGCAGGCGGGCGCCAGCGCGTTCGGAAGGAGACAGGCGCGCCCATTCGGCCATCCGTGCCTGCACGCGCGTGCGCTCGTCGGCCGGCATCGACGGAAACCTTGCCGCCACTTCCAGCCACTTCTGCTTGCGATTGGCGTCGATGCGGGCCCAGTCGCTCGCCAATGGCGCCAGCGCCGCCTTCTGCGCGCCCGAGAGCGACGCCCAAGCCAGACCGGGGTCGGCGATGGCCTGTGCCGCGGTGCCGGCGCTGAGGGCCAGCAGAAGTGCACCGGCCAGGAGGGGCAGGCGCGGGGGCTTCACGGGCTCGGGCCGGTGCGCAAGAACTCAGCGAAGCCGGGGTCGCTGTAGGCTGCCGGAGGCAGATCGTCGGAGAGCAGCTGGGCGTCGATGTCGGCGGCAGCCAGCACCTGCTCGCGCATCGACCAGTGGTCGATCGCAAGCATGCCCAGCACCAGCATCACGAGCGGCAGCTTTGCGACCTGCACGGTGGAGCGGGCCGGCGTGTGGCTGGCGAACGCGCGTTCGTAAACCGCGTTCATGACCTTGAAGTCCTCGAGATTCTGCAGGAACACGGTGGTCTTCAGCACCTTCGAAAGATCGCTCCCGGCGGCCTTCAGCACGGCGCCGAGATTCTTCAGTACCTGTTCCGTCTGCGCCTCGATGCCGCTTGCCTCCACCTTCATCGTGTTCGGATCGAGGGGGATCTGGCCCGAACAAAAGACCATTCCGCCCTGCTTGATTGCCTGGCAGTAGGGTCCGATTGCCTTCGGCGCGCCGTCGGTTGCAATGATGTCCATACGATTGTTCCTTGTTCAGTTGAAGTGGCTGTTCTCAACAGTCGACCCACACCACCGCGAGCCCGCCCTGTGAGGTCTCCTTGTACTTGTCCGACATGTCCTTGCCCGTGAGGTAGAGCACTTCCACCACCTGGTCGAAGGTGGGCCGCGCCGGTTCCTCGCCGCGCAGCATCGTGAGCCGCACCGCATTGACCGCTTTGTTCGCTGCGAGCGCATTGCGCTTAATGCACGGCACCTGGACCAGGCCGGCGACAGGATCACAGGTCAAACCGAGGTTGTGCTCGAGCGCCATCGCCCCGGCGTTCAGCACCTGATCCACCGTGCCGCCCAGCACCTGACAGAGGCCGGTCGCCGCCATCAGGCTCGCCGAGCCGACTTCGCCCTGGCAGCCGACTTCGGCGCCGGAGAACGACGCATTGATCTTGACCGGGATGGCACAGCCGGCGGAGGCGAGCAGGAAGTCACAGATCTTCTCGTCGGTGACGTCCTGGCCGAACTTCTTGTACGCCTGCAGCACTGCGGGAACGATGCCCGAGGCGCCCATCGTCGGAGCGGTGACCACCTGGCCGAGTGTCGCGTTCACCTCCATCACGGCGAGCGCGTAGGCATTGACGTGGTCCTGCAGCTCGAAGAGCTGGGCGCCCCACGGCACTGCCTTCACCTTGTCCCAGATTTCCTTCGCGTGCCGCTTGAGTCCGAGCCCGGGGATTTCGCCCTCGGCTGCCAGGCCGATCTCGATGGACTTCTCCATCACCGCGGCGATCTCCATGAGCCCGTTCCTGATCTCCGGCGTCGTGCGCCACGTGTGCTCGTTCTTGAAGACGAGCTCCGCGATCGACTTGCCTTCCCGCTTGCACAGCTCGGCGAGCTGCGCGCCGGTGGTGTAGGGGAAGGGCTTCTTGACGTCGCCGACCGAATCCTTCGGGTTGAGCGATTCGCGCTCGCAGATCACGAAGCCGCCGCCGATGGAGAAGTACAGCGCGCGCTTG
>JAEUPH010000050.1 GCA_016790395.1 Rubrivivax sp.
GGCACGTGGTGGTGCACGAGGCCGATCTGGAAGGCCTGCTGCGCGTCGTAGACGCGGCCGGTGAGCATCATCTCGGTGACGCGCGAGAAGCCGATCAGCTTGCTCACGCGCACCGAGCCGCCGCCGCCCAGGAAGATGCCGCGCGTGCCTTCGGGCAGGCCAAAATAGGCGGTGTCGTCGGCCACGCGCACGTGCGCGCAGGAGGCCAGCTCCAGCCCGCCGCCGACGACGGCGCCCTGCAGCACCGCCACCACCGGCCGCTTGCCGAACTGCAGCTTCTGGAAGACCTCGTACCAGGCGTGCGAGTGATGCACGCCTTCGGCTGCGGACATCTCCTGAAGCTCGGACAGGTCGAGCCCGGCGCTGAAGTGCTCGCCACGCCCGGCGAGCACGATGACCTTCACCTCGTCGGCCAGCGCCTCGATGGCTGCGGCCAACGTGGCCACCATGCGCAGGCTGATCGCGTTGCGCTTGTCGGGGCGGTTGAGCGTGAAGGTGGCCAGGGCGCCGTCGATCGCGACGGTGACCAGCGGTTCGGACGTGGCGGACATGCGGTGCAGGCCGGGAGTTTCGCTCCGACGGCCTTCGTTAGACTGGCTATCGATTATGCCCGCCGCGGCCGGTGGAGTTCAGCTCTCCGCGGTGAAGCCGATGCGCCTGATCACCGGACCCCAGCGCTCGAACTCGGCACGCTGGCTGCGGCCCAGTTCCTCCGCCGTGGAGCCGCGGGCGATCAGGCTCACGGTGGCCAGGGTGTCGATCACGGCCTTTTCCTTCAGCGCCGCGTTGATGGCGGCGTTGGCCGCCGCCAGCACCGCCGGCGGTGTCTTCGCCGGGGCGAAGAAGGAAAACCACTCCTCGGTGGTGAGATCGGCGAAGCCCTGCTCGGCGAAGGTCGGCACGTCGGGGCTGAAGGGGCTGCGCTGCGGGCCCGTGGAGGCCAGCACCCGCAGCTTGCCGGTCTTCTGGTGCGGGAGCACGTCACCCAGCGGCGTGATCATGCAGGCGATCTGGCCGCCCACGGTGTCGGTGACCCCGGGCGCCGAGCCGCGGTAAGGCACGTGGTTCAGCGGCACGCCCGCCAGCAGACCGAGCCAGGCACCCAGCAGGTGCAGCGTGGAGCCGGCGCCCGGCGAGCCGTAGGCCGCCTTCTCCGGCGTGGCCTTGGCCCAGGCCAGGAAGTCTTTCAGCGTCTTCACGTTCTCCGGCACCGAGGGGCCGATGGCCAGCGCATGGTGGCCGATGGTCGCCATCGACACGGGCACGAAGTCCACCGGGGGGTCGTAGGCCAGTTTCTTGAAGACGTGCGGGTAGATGGACACCGGAGACATCGGCGTCACGGCCAGCACCGTGCCGTCGGCCGGCGCCGTCTTCAGCGTCTCCAGCGCGATGCGGCCGCCGGCGCCGATCTTGTTCTCCACCACGCCCGGCGTCTTCACGTAGCCGGCGGCCTGCAGCCGCTCAGTGACGCGGCGCGCCGTGATGTCGCCTGCGCTGCCCGGAGGGAAGCCGTAGTAGACCTTGAGTTGATCGATGGCCTGGGCGCGGGCGCCCAGCGGCAGCAGCACGGCGCCGGCGCAGGCGGCCATGGCGTGGCGTCGGTTGAACGTCATGCGTGTCTCCTCCCGGTGGCCCGGGGTCGTCGGTGAAGAAGGGCCTCTTGGCGGGCCCTCGTCGATGTCAGAACGAGTGCCGGATGCCGCTGGCGATCAGCGTCGACTTGCCGCCGGCGGTGGGCCGCAGATCGATCGTGAACGACGCCGAGCCCTGCGCGTCGTTGTCCAGCGAGCCGTAGGCCGCGAACACCTGGGTGCGCTTGCTCAGCGCGTAGGTG
>JAEUPH010000123.1 GCA_016790395.1 Rubrivivax sp.
TCCTGGCAACAAATCTACAAACTCAGGACACGAAAAAATTGATGCATGTCAGTTGCGCGGGCCCGGCGCCTCCCACACCACAGCCCCGCACACAAGCATTTGAGACAACGCAAAAACGGCTCCGCCCGGGGCGACCTGCGATACAGGCCGGCCCGGGCGGAGCGGGGGACTTACTTGGGGGCTGCGGCCGGCGCTGCTGCCGGTGCGGCCTTGGGTTCTTCAGGCTCGGTGTGCGCGACGCCGGCATGGCATTCGATGCACGTGGCCTTGCCGTTGGTGAACTTCTTGTGCGCCTTGACGGCGTCTTCGCTCTGCTTCTTGACGTCCCACGCCGCCGGGTCATGGCAGCTGCGGCAGTTGGCGGAGTTGTCGGCCTTCATCTCGTCCCAGACGATGTTGGCCATGCGCCAGCGTTCGGCTTCGAACTTCTCCTTGGTGCTGATCGTGCCACGCATCTCGGCGTAGGCGTCCTTGATGCCGGCCTTGGCCTTGGCGATCAGCTTGGCCGGGTAGGAGTGCGGCAGATGGCAATCGACGCAGGCCGCGCGCACGCCGGTGCGGTTGTTGTAGTGCACCGAGGTCTTGTGGTCCGGGTACACGAACTGCGCGTGCGAGTGGCAGGCGTTGCCGCAGAATTCGTCGGTGCCCGTGACGTGCACCATGACCTGCGTGCCGATGACACCCACGGCGCCGACCACGCAGCCGACCAGCAGCAGCGTGAACAGCGACCAGCGCGCCGAAGGCGTGAACAGCCAGCGGAAGAATCGGCCCAACATGCGCTTGCTCCTCTTGGCGTTGGATGTGTTGGAGCGCAGCCGCCGTTGCGGCCGCTACAGGCTACTTGGCGGCCAGCACCAGGGCGACGATGGCCTTGATGTCGGCGTCGGAGGCTTCGACCTTCTTGTGGTCGTCGCCGTCGGCCATCTTGCCGCCGGTCTTCAGGTACACGAACATCTTCTCGGCAGCATCGGCCTTGCCCTTGGCCTTTTCAGCCACGGACGCCCACGACGGACCCTTCTTGGTGGTGGTGGCGGTGTGGCACTTGCTGCACTTCTCCTTGGCGACGATGTCTTCGGCCGGGCCGGCATAGGCCTGCGAGGACAGGAGGGCGAAAGCAGCAGCGGCAGCGAGGGTCAAAAGCTTCATCATCAACTCCGTTCAGATCGGGTTCGTGGGGGGGATTCTGCGAGGGGCACCTGGGCGGCTACTTGACTTGCATCAGGTCCGCCACCCTAACGATCGCGGTGCCGCGCCAGATGACGCGGCGTCCAGGAATGTGGCACACGGTGCACGAAGTTTGAACGGGCGATGTGGTAGCTGGGGTCGAAGCCGAAGAAGTTGCGCCGCATGCGCGCCAGCTCATCCGCCCGGTAAGCCGCCAGGGGCCGCCGCGCCTCGTCCGCCTCGCGGCGCTGACGCTTGGCCTGCAGCCATGGCGCCAGCTGCGGGCCGGCCGCCAGCTGCTGTGCCTTCTGCAGCGCGGCAAGCAGGCAAGCATCGGGGTCACCCTCCAGCAGTTCATCGACCAGGCCCGCCGCCTGCGCCGCCGCGGCGGCCATGGGCAGACGCCGGCCCATCACGGTATCGGCGCTGGCGCCCTGCAGGCGACGGGGCAGTAGGTAGGTCCAGTACTCCGAGCCGTAGAGGTTGCCCATGTTCTTGTAGTGGGGATTCATCACCACGCCACGGCGCGCCCACACGAAGTCGGCGGCCAGCGCCATGAACACGCCGCCGGCGCCGGCATTGCCGCGCATCAGCGCGATCACGAGCTTGTCGCTGGCCTCGATGAGCGTGCGCGTGACGTCGTCGATGGCGTTGATGTTGCGCCAGGACTCGTCGGCCGCGCTGGCCGCGCTCTCGATGGCGTGCAGGTGGATGCCGTTGCTCCAGAACTCCGGGCCGCCGGTCAGCAGCAGCACGCGCTGCGGTTGCGCCAGGGCGTCCTGCAGCGCGGCGTTCAGGCGCTCGCACTGGCGCGTGCTCATGGCGCCGTTGTGGAAGGGGAAGTGCAGCACGCGCACGTCGCCCACGGCCTCGTGCCAGAGGTCGCGGCAGGCGGGCTCGGGCGCTTCGCCGGGCAACGGCCAGGCCGGCAGCGCAGCCGCCTGTCCGGAGAAGACCTGCACGGCGGGCAGCTTCAGCGGCTTGTCGATGTCGCTGCGGCGAACATGGCCGATCCACACGCCGCCGTCGTGCGTGGCACGCAGCAGCGCGCCTTCGTGCCGCGCGATCACCCGGCCGGGCTCGTGGCGCGTGGCCAGCGGCTGCTCGTGGCCGTCGTAGAGCCGACAGGGCGTGCCGAAGAGTTCATCGGGCACGCCGGGCGAACCGTCGGCGGCATGCAGGTGGCGCAGCACTTCGGCCATGCCCATGCGCGCCCAGTCGATGCGGCGCTGCTCGGCCTTCATCAAGGGCCGCAGCCGGCCGCGCGGGTCGGGCGTCGTGGCGGGTGGCGGGCCTTCGCCCCGTTCGAAGCGGGCCACGGCTGCGAGCACGGCGCGCACCGCGGCCTCGGTCACCTCGCGGCGGTAGAGGCTGGACTTCGGCGCTGCGCGCATCGTGAAACTCTCGTGCGCCCACACCGGCCCGGCGTCCATCTCGGCCACGGCCTGCAGCACGGTCACGCCCCAGGTGGCTTCGCCCTCGGTGATCGCCCAGTCCAGCGACGACGGCCCGCGGTCGCCCACGATGCCCGGGTGCACCACGAAGCAGGGCACGGCCTGCCACACCGAGGCCGGGATGGCGCGCGTGAGGAAGGGCGCGACCACCAGCGCCGGCTGCCACAGCGCCGCCGCCTCTTCCGTCACCGAGTCGGCGATGTCGAACTCGATCGAGACCTCATGGCCGCGCTCGGTGAGTTCCAGGAACAGCCGCTGCGCCAGCCCGTTGAAGCTGCGCGTGAGGAAGAGGATGCGCATCAGCAGATGCGGGGCAACTGGTCTCCGGCCAGCCAGTCGACGATGCGGCGGCCGCCGAAGCGCGTCTGCATCTGCACGAAGTGGTGCGCGTCTTCCACCACGGTGCCGATGAGGGCGGCGTCCGCGCCCTGCGGATGCGCGCGCATCACGGCCAGCAGCGTGTCGGCCTGCTCCGCCGGCACGATGGCCAGCAGCTTGCCTTCATTGGCCACGTACAGCGGGTCCAGGCCCAGGAACTCGCAGGCCGCCTGCACCTGGCGACGCACCGGCAGCGCGGCTTCGTCCAGCACCATGCCCACGCCCGACTGCGTGGCGATCTCGTTGAGCGTGGTGGCCACGCCGCCGCGCGTGGGGTCGCGCAGCACATGGATCTGCGGCACCGCGGCCACCATCGTGGCCACCAGGCGGTGCAGCGCGGCGGTGTCGCTGACGATGTCGGTGCCGAAGGCCAGCGACTCGCGCAGCGACATGATGGCCGTGCCGTGGTCGCCGATGGTGCCGCTGACGATGATGCGGTCGCCGGGGCGGGCCTGGTCGCCGCTGATGGCCAGGCCGTCAGGCACCACACCCACGCCGGTGGTGTTGATGAAGACGCCGTCGCCCTTGCCCTGCTCCACCACCTTGGTGTCGCCGGTGACGATGGGCACGCCGGCCTCGCGCGAGGCGGCGGCCATCGAGTCGACGATGCGCTTCAGGTCGGCCAGCGGGAAGCCTTCTTCGAGGATGAAGCCGGCCGACAGGTACAGCGGCACGGCGCCGCTCATGGCGACGTCGTTCACCGTGCCATGGACCGAGAGGCAGCCGATGTCGCCGCCGGGGAAGAACAGCGGGCTCACCACGTGGCTGTCGGTGCTCATCACGATGCGGCCGGCCGGCCGCGGCAGCGTGGCCTGGTCGTTCCTCTGCGCCAGCCACTCGTTGGCGAAGGCGGCGGCGAAGAGCTGCTCGATGAGCTGCGCGCTGGCACGGCCGCCGGAGCCGTGCGACATGTCGACGCGGCCGTTCCTGATGTCGAGCGGGCGGACGTAGTCCCGCTTCACTTGTCCACTCATGCTGCTGCCGTGGTGATGGGAATTTCGCGGAAGCGGCCGTAGGTGTAGTACGCCGCGCAGGCGCCCTCGCTGCTCACCATGCACGAACCGATGGGGTTCTCGGGCGTGCACACGGTGCCGAAGACCTTGCAGTCTCGCGGGTGCTTCACGCCGCGCAGGATGGCGCCGCACTCGCAGGCCTTGTTGTCGGCCACGGGCTTCGTCACCAGGTCGAAGCGCACTTCGGCGTCGAACTCGGCGTATTCGTCGCGGATGCGCAGCGCGCTGTAGGGCACTTCGCCCAGGCCGCGCCATTCGAAGCCGCGGCGCAGCTCGAAGATCTCGCTCACCAGGCCCTGCGCCTTCAGGTTGCCGTCGCGCGTGACGGCGCGGGTGAACTCGTTCTCCACCTCGGCGCGGCCGTCGTTGCACTGGCGCACCAGCATCAGGATGGCCTGCATCACGTCCAGCGGCTCGAAGCCGGCGATGACCACCGGCTTGCGGTACTCCTCGGCGAAGAACTCGTAGGGCTGGCTGCCGATGATGGTGCTCACGTGCGCCGGGCCGATGAAGCCGTCCAGGCTCAGCGTGCCCAGTTCGCGCACCTCGGGCGACTCCAGGATGTGCGTGATGGCCGCCGGCGTCAGCACGTGGTTGCAGACCACGGTGAAGTTCTTCAGGCCCAGCGCCTGCGCCTGGCGGATCACCAGCGCCGTGGGCGGCGTGGTGGTCTCGAAGCCGATGGCGAAGAACACGACTTCCCGGCCCGGGTTCTCCTGCGCGATCTTCAGCGCGTCGGCCGGCGTGTAGACCATGCGCACGTCGCCGCCGCGCGCTTTCGCCTTCAGGAGCGAGAGACTGTCGGAAGCCGGCACGCGCACGCAGTCGCCGTAGGTGCAGACGATGGCCTTGTGCTCCAGCGCCAGGCGGATGGCCAGGTCCACGCGGCCGATGGGCAGCACGCACACCGGGCAGCCGGGCCCGTGGATCATGCGGATGCTCTCGGGCAGCAGGTCGCCCACGCCATAACGGCTGATGGCGTGCGTGTGGCCGCCGCAGAACTCCATGAAGTGGTAGCGGCGGTCGGCCCGCGCCTCGGCGCGGATGGCCTCGGCGATCTGGCGCGCCACGGCACCGTCGCGGAACTCGTCGATGTACTTCATGGCGCGGCGGCCGCAGCAGCGCCGGCCTGCGCGAACAGCGCCAGCGTGCGCTCGGCCTCCTCGGGATCGAGCCGCGTCAGCGCGTAGCCGACATGCAGGATGACGTAGTCGCCCGCCTGCACGCCGTCGACGAGCGACAGCGAAATCTCCTTGCGCACGCCGTCGAGATCGACGACAGCCTGGTCGTCACCGACCAGTTCCACCACTCGCACCGGGATGGCCAGGCACATGTCTCAAGTCTCCAGACTGCAAAGGGCGACCCAGGCCTGCCCGAGCGCAATGCCACCGTCGTTCGGCGGCGCCTGCCGCGCCTGCAACACGTGCAGGCCGGCGCCTTCGAGCCGATCTTGCAACAGACGGCTCAGCAACACATTGAGATAACACCCACCCCCCAGCGCAACGGTGGCGATGTCTTCGCGCGCCGCGGCCTGCCGCACCCAGCGTGCCAATCCCTCGGCGACGGCATGGTGAAACAGCGTCGCGCCTTCGGGCGCGGGCATCCGGCGCAACAGGTCGAACAGCGGCAGGAGGTCCAGCGCGCCGTCGTCGCCGATCGGCACCAGCGCGGCCAGGTCGGCACGCGGTGGCGCCGCGTCGGCCAGCGCTTCCAGCAGCATCGGCGCCTGGCCTTCGAAGGCGGCCACGTCGCGCACATGCAGCAGCGCGGCAGCGGCGTCGAACCAGCGGCCCAGGCTGCTGGTGGGCGGGCAGCGCAGCCCGCGCTCCAGCATCTGCGCCACGGCGGGCGCGGCGGCGTGCTGGCCGAAGCGCTGGGTGATCTCTTCGCCACGCCCCAGCGCGTGCAGCGCCGCGGCGGCCACGCGCCAGGGCTCGCGCGCGGCCGCGTCGCCACCGGGCAGCGCGACCGGCCGCAGGTGCGCCAGCCGCGTGCAGGTGGCGCCGCTCATGCGCAGCAGTTCGCCGCCCCAGGCGCCGCCATCGTCGCCCAGGCCCACGCCGTCCAGTGCCAGGCCCAGCAGCGGGCCGGTGTGGCCGTGCTCGGCGGCGACCGCCGCGATGTGGGCGTGGTGGTGCTGCACGGCCACCGTCGGCAGACCGCGTTCGGCGGCGAAGGCGGCGGCGAAGCGGGTGCTGAAGAAGTCAGGATGCAGGTCGTGCGCCACGACCGCGGGCTGCACCTCCAGGATGCGCTGCAGGTGCGCCACGGCCTCTTCCAGCGCGTGGCAGGTGGCGGCGTTGTCCAGGTCGCCGATGTGCGGCGAGAGGAAGGCTTCGGCACCGCGCGTCAGGCACACGGTGTTCTTGAGCCAGGCGCCGGTGGCGAGCACCGGTGCGCCTCCCCGCGCCAGCTTGATGGGCCGCGGCGTGAAACCGCGCGCGCGGCGCACGAAGCGCGGCGTGCCAGCCGCGTCCACCTGCATCACGCTGTCGTCGCAGCGCGCGAGGATGTCGCGGTCGTGCAGCAGCACGGCGTCGGCGATGCCCGCCAGGCGCCGCAGCGCTTCGTCGTTGCCGAAGACGATGGGCTCGCCGCCAGGGTTGGCACTGGTCATCACCAGCAGCAGGCCGGGTGCGTCGTGGAAGAGCAACTGCTGGATGGGCGTGCCGGGCAGCATCACGCCCAGCACGTCCAGCCCCGGCGCGACGCCGGTCAGTGCGGTTTCGACGCCAGGCTGCATCGGCAGCAGCAGCACGGGGCGCTCCGGACAGGCCAGCAGCAGCGCCTGCGCAGCGTCCAGGCGCACCCAGCGTCGCGCCTGCGCGTGGTCGGCCGCCATCACGGCGAAAGGCTTCTCCTCGCGCTGCTTGCGCTGGCGCAGTGCGGCCACGGCGGTGGCGTTGTTGGCGTCGCAGGCGAGGTGAAAACCACCCAGCGCCTTGATGGCGACGATGCCGCCGGCCTGCAGCTGCTTCAGCGTCTGCGCGATCGGGTCCCCTTCGATGGCGGCGCCTTGCGCATCCACCAGCGCCAGCCTCGGGCCGCACTGCGGGCAGGCATTGGGTTCGGCGTGGAAGCGGCGGTCGGCCGGATTCCCGTACTCGGCCTGGCAGTCCGGGCACATCGGGAACGCGGCCATGCTGGTCATCGGCCGGTCGTAGGGCAGCGAGCGCGTGAGCGTGAAGCGCGGGCCGCACTGCGTGCAGTTGATGAAGGGGTGGCGGAAGCGCCGGTTGGCGGGGTCGAACAGCTCGCGCAGGCAGTCGTCGCAAGTGGCGACGTCGGGCGGGATCGCCGTCTTCACGTCGGCGCCGCCGCGGCTGGCGGTGATGGCGAAGCCGGTTTCGCCGTCACGCCAGGCCCGTGGCGTGGGCTCCACCGCCTCCACGCGCGACAGCGGCGGCGCATCGTCGCGCAGGCGCCGCTGC
>JAEUPH010000126.1 GCA_016790395.1 Rubrivivax sp.
GGCCTACGGCATGGACCCCAACATGGTGCTGGCCTGGCACAACTACGGCGGCGGCAAGGAACTCCTCGACGAGATCTACAAGGGCCTCAATCTCGACGTCCAGTCCTTTCTCTACGGGCCGATGCCGACCCAGCCCTTCGGCTGGTTCAAAAAGCCGATCGCCAAGGTCTAGGACATCAAGGGCATCAAGTTCCGCACCGTCGGCCTGGCGGTCGACATGTACACCGACATGGGCGCGGCAGTGAACCCGCTGCCGGGCGGCGAGATCGTGCCCGCGCGGGACCGCGGCCTCATTGATGGCGCGGAGTTCAACAACGCGTCGTCGGACAGGCTGCTCGGCTTCCCGGATGTCGTCAAGAACTGCATGCTGCAGAGCTTCCACCAGAGCGGCGAGCAGTTCGAGATCCTCTTCAACAAGGGCAAGTACGACGCGCTGCCTGCCGAGCTGAAGTCCATCATCGACTACGCCGTTCAGGCCGCCAGCGCCGACATGTCCTGGAAGGCCATCCAGCGCAACAGCCAGGACTACATCGAGCTGAAGAACAAGGACAAGGTCAAGTTCTACAAGACGCCCGATGCCATCCTGCGCGCGCAGCTGGCAGCCTGGGACAAGGTCACCAAGGCGAAGTCGGCCGAGAGCCCCATCTTCAAGAAGGTGATGGACAGCCAGAAGGCCTTCGCGCAGCGCGCCGGCTCCTGGCAGAACGACTACATGGTCGACTTCAAGATGGCCTGGAACCACTACTTCCGCGCACCGGCGAAGAAGGGCTGAAGTTCACCACGCCCGACGAAGGGGCCACCGCTGCCGCAAGGCCGGTGGCCCTTGTTCTTGAGCTTCCGTCACTGCCCGAATCCGGAGTCAAGCTTCATGCAACGCCTGCTGCTGGGAGTGGACCGACTGTCCACCACGCTCGGCCAGCTCTTCGCCTGGCTGATCGTCGGCCTCACGCTGCTGATCAGCGCGGAGGTCTTCTCGCGCTACGTCCTCAACAACCCGCACGACTGGGCGCTGGACGCGCAGGTGCAGATGTACGGCACGCTCTTCATGCTGGCCGGTGCGTACACGCTGGCCAAGAACGGCCACGTGCGCGGGGACGTTCTCTATGGCTTTTTCCGCCCGCGCACGCAGGCCCTGCTCGACCTGCTGCTGTACCTGGTGTTCTTCCTGCCCGGGATCGTGGCGCTCACCTGGGCCGGCTGGAACTTCGCCCAGGACGCGCTGGCCATCCGCGAGAGCACTTTCAGCGCCACGCCTCTGCCGGTGTACCCCTTCAAGTTCATGATCCCGCTGGCCGGCGGCCTGCTGCTGCTGCAGGGCATCGTGGAGATCGTGCGCTGCGTGCTGTGCCTCCGCAACGGCGCCTGGCCATCGCGCGAGCATGACGTGGAGGAGGTGGACGTCGACAAGCTCAAGGCCATGGTGCACGTGAAGGACGAGGACATCGCCGCGCTCGACGAGTTCGTGGTTCGCCAGGAGAGCCACCGGTGAAGATACGCAAGGAACTCTGGTTCGGCTTCATCCTGATGGCGCTGATCATCGCCGGCACGGCGGTGATGCTGCTCAGTGCGCCGAAGATCACCAACGGCCACCTCGGACTGATGATGCTGGCCCTGGTGGTGGTGGCCATCATGCTGGGCTTCCCCACGGCCTTCACGCTGATGGGCATGGGGATGATCTTCACCTGGATCGCCTACGAGGAGGACACCTCCAAGACGCTGACCCTGATGGTGCAGAGCGCCTTCAAGGTGATGGGCAACGACGTGCTCATCTCGATCCCGCTGTTCGTGTTCATGGGCTACCTCGTCGAACGCGCCAACCTCATCGAGAAGCTCTTCCGCAGCCTGCACCTGGCGCTGGCCCGCGTGCCGGGCTCGCTGGCCGTGGCCACCCTCTTCACCTGCGCGGTGTTCGCCACCGCCACCGGCATCGTGGGCGCCGTGGTCACGCTGATGGGCCTGCTGGCGCTGCCGCAGATGCTCAAGGGCGGCTACGACGTGCGCGTGTCGGCCGGCGCCATCACGGCGGGCGGCTGCCTGGGCATCCTGATCCCGCCCAGCGTGATGCTCATCGTCTATGGCGCCACGGCCGGTGTCTCGGTGGTGCAGCTGTACGCCGGCGCCTTCTTCCCCGGCATCATGCTGGCCGGCCTGTACATCGTCTACGTGATGCTGCTGGCCAAGCTGAAGCCGGCGCTGATGCCGCCGCTGTCGGCGGCCGAGCGCTTCGTGCCGCTGCCGCCGCTGACGGAATCGCTCTCGAAGTCCATCTCCAACACCGCGCTGCCGGCGCTGCTGCTCGCGCTGAAGGGCCGGCGCAACGCCCAGGTGCCCACCGGCTACATCCTGAGCCAGCTGGGCGTGGCGCTGCTGCCGCTGGCCGTGTTCGCGCTGGCCACGGCCTTCGCCTGGCACCTGAACACGCGGCCCGCCGAGGCCCAGCCGGCGGTCGCCGTCGAACTCGCGGGCGACACCGGGCTGGCCGCGCCGCCGGGCAGCAGCGCGGAGTCGTCGGAAGGTGGCCTGGCCGAACCGCCGGGCAGCGATGAAGCCAAAGAGCCTGCCGAAGCCGGCGTGCAGGAACCGCCGGCCGCCGAAGAGGCCGCCTCGGCCCCGCCGGCGCCGGCCGCCGCGTCGGCCGCTGCGGCCGTCGTGGCGCCCGCAGAACGGACGCCCGCCACCCAGGGCTTCTGGATCGGTGCCGCCGTCGGCGCCGGTGCGCTGGCGCTCTTCTATGCCCTGCTGAGTTTCCAGCGGCTGGAGATCTTCAAGATGCTGCTGGGCAGCTTCTTCCCGCTGCTGGTGCTGATCCTGGCCGTGCTGGGCAGCATCGTGATGGGCCTGGCCACGCCCACCGAGGCGGCGGCGGTAGGCGCCTTGGGCGGCTTCCTGCTCGCCGTGGCCTACCGCCAGTTCAACTTCACCATGCTCAAGGAGAGCGTGTTCCTCACCGCCAAGACCAGCGCCATGGTGTGCTGGCTGTTCGTCGGCTCGGCGATCTTCTCCGCCGCCTTCGCCCTGCTGGGCGGTCAGGAACTGGTGGAGAAGTGGGTGCTGGGCATGAATCTCTCGAAGACCGAGTTCCTCGTGCTCAGCCAGGTGATCATCTTCATCCTGGGCTGGCCGCTGGAGTGGACCGAGATCATCGTGATCTTCATGCCCATCTTCATACCGCTGCTGGACAACTTCGGCGTCGACCCGCTGTTCTTCGGCCTGCTGGTGGCGCTGAACCTGCAGACCGCCTTCCTGAGCCCGCCGGTGGCGATGGCGGCGTTCTACCTCAAGGGGGTGAGCCCGCCGCACGTGACGCTGAACCAGATCTTCGCCGGCATGCTGCCGTTCATGGGGATCCAGGTCATCGCCATCGTGCTGCTCTACCAGTTCCCCGAGATCGGCCTGTGGTTGCCGCAGCTGCTCTACAAGAACTGATCAGTGCCCGAAGGGCCGGCCCATCGTGCCGGCCAGCGCGAACACCGAATTCGGCGCCAGCGTGCGCACCGGCTTGACGGCGGGCGCCTGCGGCGCGATGGCACGGCGCGCCGGGCGGGCCTCGACCGTGGCGCCGCCGGCCTTCTGCTCTTCGACCAGGCTGTGCAGCGTGATCGTCGACATGTGCTTCAGCATGGCCTCGTTCAGGCGCTGCCACAGGCCCTGCGACAGGCCGTCGGCGCTGCCTTCGGCGGCGCTCTCCAGCGGGTCGTCCACCGCGGTCATGATGTCGGCCACCGTGATCTCGGCCGCGGCGCGGCCCAGGGTGTAGCCGCCACCGGGGCCGCGCGTGCTGTCGACGATGCCCACGCGCTTGAGGCGGCTGAACATCTGCTCCAGATAGGACAGCGACACCTGCTGCCGCGCGCTGATGGTGGCCAGCGCCACCGGGCCGGCACCTTCGCGCAGGGCGAGGTCGATGAGGGCGTTGACGGCGAAACGGCCTTTGGTGCTCATGCGCATGACGGTCTCCTGGAATGGGGTGAAGGATGCAACCCCGCCAATCTAGGGGCTGAGCGAAAGACCGTAAATTCGAAGTTTGAATTGATTTACTTCGCGAAAATCGCATCATGAACTTCAAGCACCTGTACTACTTCTGGGTTGCCGCCAAGGCCGGTGGCGTGGTGCGCGCCGGCGAGCAGCTGCACACGACGCCGCAGACGCTCTCGGGCCAGATCAAGCTGCTGGAAGAGCGTCTGGGCCGCAAGCTGTTCCGCAAGGCCGGCCGCAAGCTGGAACTCACCGACGATGGCCGCGTGGTGCTGCGCTATGCCGACGAGATCTTTGCGCTCGGCAGCGAGCTGGAGACCACGCTGCGCGAGACCCGCGCGCGTGGCGGTCGCCAGGTGCTGGAGTTCCGCGTCGGCGTGGAGGACGCGCTGGCCAAGACCGTGGCCTACCGCCTGCTGGAGCCGGCGCTCAACCTGGAGGTGCCGGTGCGCCTGGTGTGCGTGGAAGGCCGCTTCGACGACCTCATGGCCCAGCTGGCGCTGCACCGCATGGACCTCGTCATCGCCGACGAGCCGCTGACCAGCCGGCTCAGCGTGAAGGCCTTCAACCACAAGCTGGGCAGTTCGCCGCTGAGCTTCTTCTGCGCGCCTTCGCTGCGCCCCACGCTGCGCGGGCCTTTCCCGCAGTGCCTGAACGACACGCCGATGCTGGTGCCGGGCGGCACGTCTTCGGTGCGGCCGCAGTTCGAGGCCTGGCTCACGCGTCACGGGCTGCACCCGCGCGTGATCGCCGAGTTCGACGACGGCGCGCTGATGAAGGCCTTCGGCCGCGAAGGCCGCGGCGTGTTCCTCTCCCCGACCGTGGTGGAGGACGAGACCTGCACGCAGTACGGCGTCCAGGTCATCGGGCGCAGCAGCGAGATGGTGGAGGACTTCTACGCCATCAGCGCCGAGCGCCGCATCACGCACCCGGCGGTGGCGGCGATCACCAGCAGTGCCCGCGGCACATTGTTTGCCGCCTAGTGATGCGGCACATGGTTTGCCGCCTGATCAGCCCGGCAATTCGTAGCGCGTGGCCGGGCCCTTGCCGCGCTGCACCAGCAGTCCGCGCTCGGCCAGCAGGCCCAGATGCTTGGACGCCGTGGCCGGGGCCACACCGGCCAGCTGGCCGTAGCCGCTCTTGGTGAGCGCACCTTCGCGCAGCAGGTGGGCGATGAGCGCGGCCCGGCGATCGTCGTCGAAGAGCTCGGCGCTGGCCGGCTTCCAGGCCGCGGCCAGCTGCTGCTCGCGCGTGAGCTCCCGCTCGAAGCTGCGGCGCAGCGCATCGAGCTCGGCCACGAAGCCGGCCGTCAGGCCGTGGCGCTCGATCAGCGCCATCGCGGCATCGCGCTCCTTGGCCGCGATGGCGGCATAGGCCCGCGCGATGGCCAGGTGGGCGCGCGCGTGGGCCTCGGGCGCCGAGGGCTCGGCCAGCACGGCGCGCCGGCGCTGCACCTCGGCCCACAGTTCAGCATGGGCCGCCAGTTCAGCCGGCAGCAGGCGGTCGGCCTGGTCGGGGCTGCTGGGCGGCGGCGCCGCGCCCAGCACCTCGGCCTTGAGCTTGCGCACCGCGTCCTTGGCGGCGGGGCTGCTGTCGGAATCCGGCGTGTCGAGCGCGGCGCGCACGTGGGCGTCGCCGGCCTCCTCGTCGCTGGTCTGACCCTGCTCGCGGAAGCGGTTGTAGTAGGCCTCGGCGAGGTTGTAGTGGGCGCGGAAGGCATGCAGCCGCAGCCCGGCGTGCCGGCTGCGGGCCAGCGCGGCGCCGTGCGCAGCGATGGATTCGTCCAGCCGCCCCTGCCAGAAGTAGGCATTGCCCAGGCTCATGTGGGCGTTGATCTCCAGCTCGTGCTCGGTCACGCCCTCGTCCAGCACGCGCGAGGCATAGCGCTGCGCCTGCTCGAAGTTCTTCTGCAGCGCGTAGGTGTTGCTGAGGTTGAGGTAGGTCGCGAAGATGGACCGCCGATCGCCCAGCCGCTCGAAGATGTTGAGCGCGCGGTGGCGGTGCTCCAGCGAGCGCGCCAGTTCGCCGGCGCGGCGCCAGTACTCGCCCCACACCTGCTCCAGCACGCCCAGCACGGCGTCAGGCACGCGCGCCTGCGTGCGCAGGGCCTCGGCGCGATCGAGCAGGCCGCGGGCGCGGTCGTCGTTGCGCAGCAGATACATCCAGGCCAGGCGCCCGTAGGTGGTGACCTGGTGCTCCAGCGCGTCGCTGTCGTCGGCCTGCGTGGCCGTGTCGCGCAGGAATTCGGCGCTGTCCTGGTAGCAGGCCACGGCGCGGTCGACGTCGCGCGACTCGAAGTACTTGCCCAACGCGCTCAGCACGATGCCCAGCAGCAGCGGCTCCTGGGCGGCCTGCGCGGCCTGGCGCGCGGCCTCGATGGCGGCCAGCTCGCGGTCGTAGGCGCCCCGCGAGCGGGCCAGCGCGGCGCGGGCCAGCCACAGGTCCACCACCACACGGGGCGCCGCCTCGCGGGCGGCCACCAGCTCCACCAGCGGGTCGGTCTCGGCCGAGCCGGCGAGGTCGCTGGCTTGCAGGCGCAGGCTGCGCGCGAAGCCGGCGGCGTCGCCGGCCTGCGCCAGGTGCCACAGCGCCGAGGCGGCGTCACCCGCGCGCTGCGCGCGGCCGGCGCGCTCGCGGTGCCAGGCGGCGGTGACGGCCTCCCCGGGGCCCCAAAGGCCGAGGTCCAGCTCGGCCTTCACCGCGGCGCGCAGCGACAGGCTGCGCTGTGCCTCGCGCGTCCCTTCCAGCAGCGTCTGCGCCATCTGGCGGCGCGCCCGCTCCATCAGGCGGTAGACCGTGCTCTGGCCCACGCCCCACAGGCCGCACAGGTTCTCCAGCGCCGGCTCGCCGCTGCGGCGGCGGTAGTGGCGCGGGTAATCCGGCACGGCGACGAAGCCGGCCACGGCAGCCACGGCCAAAGCCGGCCGCCAAGCGGTGCGATAGAGCCAGTCGGCCTCGGCCAGACCGTCCATCTGCGCGGCGCCGTCGGGCCGCAGCTGGGCGACCAGCCAGCGCAGCAGGCACAGCGCCAGCGCCGGTGCGGTCTCGGCCTGCGCCGGCTGGCCCAGCACGCCGCGCATGCAGCGCTCGTGCCGTTGCAGCAGCCAGCGCAGCACGAGCGGGCGCTGGCGCGCGAGGTCCACGAAGCTGCCGTTGCGGTAGGCCTGCAGCGCGGCGTCGAGCAGCCGGGCCACAAGGTCCAGCCGCGCTTCGGCCGCGCTGGCCGGTGTGGCTGCTCGCGGGGGATCGGTGGGCGCGAGGTCCGCGCTGGTCATTGCATACTCCGCCACGCCGGGCACGGCGCAGCCCGGGCTCAACTGGGGATGGCGCACTGTAACCGCGCGTGCTGTCATCACCCTTCCCGGCAACGCACCGGGCCACGAGGACCATCGACGATCCGATCCGGAGGGGAACCATGCCGAAGCTGCCCGCCCTGCCCACCGTCACCGCGGCGCGCACGCGCGCCCGGTCGTCCAAGGCCGCCACCGGGCGCAGCCCGGGCGTGCTGCTGGCGGTCTATGCCCCGCTGGGCACCGACGAGGCCCTGAGCCGCTACCCGAACGAAAACCCGGCCGCGCCCATCGCGCCCATCGAGCAGCAGGCGCTGGTGAAGGCGCTGCAGGCGACGGCCGCCGAGGGCGTGAACGTCTGCGCCCTCGTCGACGTGTTCGACGATGACAGCTACCTGGTCGAGATCCCGGCCTTCCGGCCCGCCGCCATGAGCGTGATGTCGACCTGGAAGCAGGACATGTCGGACCGCCATGCCCTCACCGCCTTCCTGCGCCGTGCGCATCAGCGCTTCCCGTGCGACGCGCTGGTGCTGGCCATCGAGGGCCACGGCGGCGGCTTCGTGCCCGACATCGACTACGGCCGCATCACGCCGGCCAGCGTGACGCAGGTCGTCGGCGGCACGCAGCGCGTGCGCTGGGTGCAGACGGCCTCGCTGGTCACGGTGGAGGCCGACCCCGCTGCGCTGCCGCGGCAGATGATCTCGCCGACGCTGGCCAGCGCCGAGCGCGGCGCCCCGGCGGAGACGCGCACGCCGACCCCGCGCGACGGCATGTCGCCGCCACTGCAGATGGTGTCGCCCACCCTGCAGATGGTCTCGCCCACCTTGCCGCCCGGCCGCCTGCCCATGTCCACCTGGGCCTACGGCGAGGCGCTGCGGCTGGCCATCAAGGCCGGCGTGCCCAAGCCAGTGGTCATCCACTTCAACAACTGCTTCAACGCGTCCACCGAACTGCTGCACACGGTGGCGCCCTTCGCCGGCTTCGCCAGCGCCTACGCCAACTACGACTTCTTCACCGCCGGTGCGGCCTATCCCTGCGTGTTCCGCAACCTGCGCCTGGCCGGCACCGCCACGGCCGAGCAACTGGCGCGCTGGTTCGTGAAGGAAAACGGCGAGCTGCTGCGTCACAAGGGGAACCACCCCATCATCGGCGCCACCGTGCGGCTGTCGCGCATGGCCGGCGTGACGGACAAGCTGGCGCAGCTGTCCCGGAAGCTCACCGCGGCGCTGCGCTCGTCCACCGGCGAAGCCGTGCGCGACACCGTCGCGCAGGCCGCCCGCGACGCGCAGCACTACGACACCGTTCCGGGCTACGTGCTGAAGGTGCCCGACCAGTTCATCGATGTCGGCAGCTTTGCCCGCGCGCTGGCGCTGGGCTTCGCCGCCAGCGACCCCGACATTGCCGCCGCCGCCGAGGCGGTCCGCGTGGCCGCCTCCGGCCTGTGGCAGTGGGGCGACGACGACTGGCCGTGGATGGGCCGCGACCCGTCCATCCGCTACGACTTCCGCGACACGCAGCTGGGCCTGAACATCTTCTTCCCCGACCCCGGCCTCGACGGCATCTGGGACTGGCGCTCGCCCTACTACCTCTCAGGCACGGTCGACCCGGCCAAGCCGCCCGCCCACCGCCACGTCATCCCCTTCCTGGCCGACGTGGCAGGGCGTTCGCCGGCCTGGGTGGAGTTCATCGTGGAGTACCACAACACGACGAAGTTCAAGGGCTTCCACCCGCCCCAGCCCTTCGTCTTCCCGGTCTTCAACCGGAAGTTCGATCCCAAGGCCGACGGCAACGGGCCGAAGCCGCCGACGACGGGCAAGCCGCGCGGCTGACGCAGCCCCTGGGCCTTCCCCCGAAGGTCCGGGATCGTCTCCCGATCGTCTCGCGATCGTCCGCCGGCTGCCTGCCGGCTGCGTCGCAATGCGAGTTCATGCGCCATGAAATGACGTCCACGCCAAGGCCGATCCCGGCCGCGGCTTCAGGAGGACAACATGAACGTGAACTCGCGCTGCTTCCCCGCCCTGCCCACCTCTGCGCTCGACGAGCGCGACGTGGTCGACCAGCTGCTGAAGGCCGACCGCGCCGACTGGACGCTGCTGGCGCTCGTCAGCTGCACCGCCATCGCCACGCTGCTGCTGGCCGCCGCCGCGTCGCTGATCCGCTGAGCCGTGGCCCGCGGATCAGCCAGCCGCCCCAGAAGCCCGCGGCGACGGGCGAGGCGCAGGCTTGGCAAAGTCAGCGGGCACTCGCATCAGAGATGCATCAGGCTCGCCGCGCTTGACCCCTTTCAGCCGGTAGTTCGTTTCGCCGGTCCGGGGGTCAAAATCGCGCGACGAGACCGTGACCATGAGGTCGGGCGCCGTCCACACCTCGCGCGTGATGACGATGGGTTTTTCGTTGCCGATCTTGCCGGCCTCGATCGTCCAGCTGGTGCGCTCGCCGTTGGCCCGCACCCCCTCGATGTCCCGCGTACCCAGGGGTGAGACGCTGCCGGCGCCACGCGGCGCAAAGGCCTGGGCCCGCCACTGCACAGGCGCGGGCGTCCACTCGATGGACTCGCCATCGCGATTCAGCCGCAGCACGCGGGTCTCGGTCGTCACGCCGCCGCCGGGGCCTTCGCCCGTGGTGACGATCACTGGCATGGGCGGCACCGGGGGCACCGGCGGCACGGGGGGCACCGGCGCCACGGCCGTGCCCGCCGAGCGGGCCCGTTCGACCGCCGTCCTGGCCTGCTCCCGAGCCCGCTCGATCCGCAGTTCCACGTCGCCCAAGCCGGGCAGGCCCAGGCGCCGCGCCGTTTTGCGCTCGGGGTCCAGCACCCAGTTCTCCTGGGCCACGGGGTCGCGCAGGTAGACCAGCTTGCGGCCGCCGCGCTCGGTCTCCTGGCGCGTGCGGCCCTCGCCGTCGCGGCACAGCCGCGTGCTGGTCTGTCGCACGACACGGTTGGGCGCGCCGCCGGCGCTGTCATGCAGCCACTGCACGGTCTCGTGGACGGCGTCGGCGCAGTACGGCGCGCCCTTGACGACGCGCCCGGCGCCCAGTTCGCCGGCGGCGAACTCCAGGCCTTCGCCAAAGCTGAAGACGCGCTCCACCTCGGTCTGCACCTGGGCCACCAGGTTCTCCAGCGGCGGCGTGGCGGGCGGGGGCGCGTCGGCGGCAGTGGCGACCGTGGCGGTCATCAGGGCGGCGGCGATCAGCGCCAGGCGGGGTGTTCCGGACATCTCGGGTCTCCTTCTCACGGGGCAGGGGTCAGGGCACGAAGCGCACGGCCAGCACCTCGCCGGACGCTCGCATCAACAGTTCGGCGCGCACCGGGTCGGCGGCGCGTGCCGGGTCATAGGGCAGGCCCAGCGCCACCAGGCGCTCGGGGGGCAGTTCGGTGCTCACCAGCCAGGCCTGCGCGCTCCCGGTGGGCCAGCGTTCCGGGGGCGCCACGCGGACGAAGCCGCCGAAACGCAGTCCGTCGTCCACCACCGCCGGCGGCGGCGGGCGCAGCACCAGCAGCGCCGAGCCCATCACGACCACGGCCAGCGCCAGCACACCGCCGCCGGCCCAGGCAACGCCGTGCCAGCGGCCGCGCGGGGGCGGCGGGGCGGGCCGAATGGCGGTCTGCACGGCGGCCTGGACGCGCGCGGCCAGGGCGACCGGTGGCTGCCGGCTGCCGAGTTCGGCCGCGGCCTCGCGCAGCAGGCTCGACAGCGGCCGTTCGCCCGGCCAGGGCGGCTGGGGCTGGTTCATCGTGGGCTCCCGTCGGCGGCGCCCAAGCGGGCCGCCAGCTTGGCGCGCGCCCGGTGCAACCGGGTGCGCAAGGTGTTGATCTCGATGCCGGCGATGCGCGCCGCCTCGGCATAGGGGCGCTCCTGCAGGTCCACCAGCACCAGCGCCTCGCGGAAGGGCGCCGGCAAAGCGCGGAGCGCGGCCCAGAGTTCTGACAGGTCCTGCACCTGCACCAGTGCCGACTCGGGTGACACGGGGTCGGCGCCCAGCACCGCCTCATCGTCCTCGGGCCAGGGCGATTCCAGCCGGCCTTCGCGCCAGCGCGCGGCCAGCGCGTGGCGCGCCACGCCGGCCAGCCAGGCGCCCAGGCTGCCGCGGGCGGCGTCGAAGCCCGCCGACCGCGTCGCCAGCACGACGAAGGCCTCCTGCGTGGCGTCGGCCGCCCAGGCCTCGTTGCCGCACAGCGCCAGGACGTAGCGGTAGACGGGCCCGGCTTCGCGCCGGTAGAGCTGGTCCAGCGCCTGGGCGTCGCCGGCAGCCACGCGGCCCAGAAGCGCCACGTCGTCGCCTTCGGGGGCGCGGCGCGGGCGGGACCAGGGGGCGAAGGACATCATGGGGCGGCGGGCGGCAAGGGCGTCACTCTCCGCTATTGGCGCGGCGGCGACCAAAAGTTCCCGCATCGGGGCGGGCTGTCGCCTGCCGTTGCAGCCTGTCCCGCGCCAGCGCCGACGCGTCGGCCGCCGCTGGCGGGCCGCCGGGGCCTCGGTAGAGTGCGAAGCATCCCGCCCCGCCCGACCCCCGCCCCGATGAACGCCTCGCCCACCGCCGACACCGCCACCGCCTCCTGGTCGGCCCGCTGGCAGCGCTTCTCGGCCGGCCTGGTGCGCGCCTTCCACGCCTACGGCAACTGGCTCATCTCCATCAGCTGGCGCCGCTTCATCCTTCTGTCGGCCATCCTGCTGGTCGGCATCGGCATCATCCACGACGAACCGCCGCTCACCTGGCGCTTCACCGAGCGCGTGGAGAACCACCGGCCGCGCATCGTGGTGATGCCGCCGCAGGCGCCAAAACCCCCCGTCGCCCCCGTGTCGCCCCCGACGCCGCCCTCGCCGCGCCAGGCCGAGAGCAGCGTCGGCGACCTGCAGATCAGCATCGGCAAGGACGGCATCCGCATCGTGCCCAATGCCGCCAAGGGCGCGGCCTCGGCAGCCTCCGGCGCCGAGGCTGGCGTCGAGATCAAGCTGCCGCCCGGCGTGACCAGCGAGATCGCCCGCGAGGCCATCGCCGAGGCAAGGCGGCAGATCGAAGAGGCGCTGCGCCGTGAGCAGGAGCAACTCAAGGAGCGCCGCGAAGAGGCCGAGCAGGCCGTGAAGGACGCCGAGGCGGCCCGCCGGGATGCGGAGGCCGCGCTGGAGGCGTTGACCAAGGAGCAAGGCGACGGCGACTTCCACACCCGCGTCACGCGCATCGGCATCGGCGATTTCCTGCTGCAGCTGTCCTGGCTGTGGGTGCTGGGCTCGGCCGTGCTCAAGTACACCTACAAGGGCCGCGTGCAGGCCGAGGTGAAGGCCGCGCAGGCCACCGAGACGGCCGAGGCCGAGTCGCTCAAGCGCCAGGTGGTGGAAGCACGCATGGCCGCCATGCAGGCCCAGGTGGAGCCGCACTTCCTGTTCAACACGCTGGCCAGCATCGACCATCTCATCGAGACCGACCCGCAGCGCGCCAGCCAGATGCAGAAGAACCTGATCGCGCTGCTGCGGGCCAGCATGCCCTCGATGCGCGAGGCCTCGGGCAACGGCAACGGCGGGTTGCGCGAGCTGGGGCGCGAGCTGGCGGTGATCCGGCCGTACCTGGAGATCCTGAAGGTGCGCATGGAAGAGCGCCTGGTGACGGACATTCAAGTGCCCGACGGGCTGCTGTCGGCCGAGTTCCCGCCCATGATGATCCAGACGCTGGTGGAGAACGCGATCAAGCACGGGCTGGAACCCAAGGCCGAGGGCGGCTCGCTGACGCTGAAGGCCGAGATCGTGCACGGCAAGCTGCAGGTGACCGTGGCCGACACCGGCCTGGGCTTCGGCAAGGCGGCCACGGCCGGCACCGGCGTGGGGCTGGCGAACATCCGTGAGCGGCTGCAACTGCTGTACGGTGCCCGCGCCTCGCTCACCGTGGCCGAGAACGCCCCCAGCGGCACCGTGGTGCAGATCACCGTCCCCTACAAGACCGTGGAAGGGAGCTACACGTGACCGACGAGGACATCTACGCCTTCAATGCCGTGCCGCCGAAGGCCGCCGCCGCGGCGCCCACCCGGCCGCAGCGGCGGCTCTGGCCCTGGCTGCTGGGCGGGCTGGCGCTGATCTTCTTGCTGGCCGTGGCGGGCGGCGTGGCGGCACTGATGTCGCTGCTGGACGCTGGCCGCGAAGGCTGGCACGTCACGATCGACGGCGAAGAGTGGCACGGCGCAGGCGGGCCCGGCCTGCTGGCGCTGCTGGGCGTGGCCGGCGGCCTGTTCGTCGCGCTGCTCACCGTGGTGCTGGTCGTGCCGCTGACGCTGCTGCTGGTGGCGCTGGGGCTGGCGCTGGGCTTGGGCGGGGTCGTGCTGGCGCTGGGTCTGGTGGTCGCCGTGCTGCTCTCGCCTTTCTGGGGCCTGCTGCTGCTGTTGTGGCTGCTGCTGCGCAAGCGCCCCGCTACAGTCTCGGCATGAACCTCGCCGCCACTGCCGCCACCACCCGCGCCGTCATCGCCGATGACGAGCGCCTGATGCGCGAACAGCTGCGCGCCCGCCTGGCCGAGGTGTGGCCCGAGCTGGAGATCGTCGCCGAAGCCAAGAACGGCCTGGAGGCCGTGGAGCTGGTGGACACGCACCGGCCCGACATCGTCTTCCTGGACATCCGCATGCCCGGCCTCACCGGCGTGGACGCGGCGCGCCAGATCGCGCAGCTGCCCCCGAAGGGCGGCAGCGAAGGCGAAGACGACGACACGCTGCCCGAGATCGTCTTCATCACCGCCTACGACCAGTACGCCGTGGAGGCCTTCGAGCAGGGCGTGGCCGACTACGTGCTCAAGCCCGCCGAGCGCGACCGGCTGGCGCTCACCGTGCAGCGCATCCGTCAGCGGCTGGCGGCGCGGGCCGGTGGCGGCGACGCGCCGGGCGGCGCCAACCTGCAGCAACTGCTGCACCAGCTGTCGGCGCGCATGAACCCGGGGCAGGCGCCGCAGTACCTGCAGTGGATCCAGGCCAGCGTGGGCCAGGCGATCCAGATGATCCCGGTGGAAGAGGTGCTCTTCTTCATCAGCGACGAAAAGTACACCCGCGTGCAGACGGCGCAGGTGGAAGCGCTGATCCGCAAGCCCATCAAGGAGCTGGTCGACGAGATCGACCCGCGCCTGTTCTGGCAGATCCACCGCAGCACGCTGGTCAACGTGACCGCCATCGCCAGCGTCACGCGCGACTTCCGCGGCCGCCAGATCGTGGCCGTGAAAGGCCACCCCGAGAAGCTGGAAGTCAGCCGCAGCTACACCGGCCTGTTCAAAGGCATGTAGCGCCGAGGAAGCGGCAGCAGCTTCTCAGGCTTGCGCCGAGACGAACACGCCCTGGCGCGACAGCAGTTGCAAGGTCAGCAACTCGCCGTGCAGCACCCAGTCGCTGCCCTGGCGGCGGCAGCTCACCACCACCG
>JAEUPH010000136.1 GCA_016790395.1 Rubrivivax sp.
CTTGAGGAGTACGCATGAGTTGGTTGGAAAAGCTGCTGCCGCCGAAGATCCAGCCCACCGACCCGGCCGAACGCCGGGCGGTGCCCGAGGGCCTGTGGATCAAGTGCCCCTCGTGCGAGACCGTGCTCTACAAGACCGACCTGGAGCAGAACCTCAACGTCTGCCCCAAGTGCGACCACCACCACCGCATCGGCGCGCGTGCCCGGCTCGACGCCTTCCTCGACCCGGAAGGCCGCTGGGAGATCGGCCAGGAAGTGGTGCCGGTCGACCCGCTGAAGTTCAAGGACAGCAAGAAGTACCCGCAGCGCCTGAAGGCCGCGCTGGAGTCCACCGGCGAGACCGACGCCATGGTGGTGGTGGGTGGTGCCGTGATGAGCGTGCCGCTGGTCGCCGCCTGCTTCGAGTTCGAATTCATGGGCGGCTCCATGGGCAGCGTGGTGGGCGAGCGTTTCGTGCGCGGCGTCGAGGCGGCCGTGGACCAGAAGGTGCCCTTCGTCAGCTTCAGCGCCACCGGTGGTGCGCGCATGCAGGAAGGCCTGCTCTCCCTGCTGCAGATGGCCAAGACCAATGCCGCACTCACTTTGCTGGCCAAGGCGAAGCTGCCCTACATCAGCGTGCTCACCGACCCCACCATGGGCGGCGTGTCGGCCAGCTTCGCTTTCGTGGGTGACGTCGTCATCGCCGAGCCCAAGGCGCTGATCGGTTTCGCCGGCCCGCGCGTCATCGAGAACACCGTGCGCGAGAAGCTGCCCGAAGGCTTCCAGCGCAGCGAGTTCCTGCTGGGCACGGGCGCGCTGGACATGATCGTCGACCGCCGCCAGCTGCGCCCCACCATCGCGCGCCTGGCCGCCATGCTGCAGCGCCAGTCTGCCGACGCCGTCGCTTGACACCTCCGCAGACGCTGGCGGACTGGCTTGCGCACTGCGCCAGCCAGCATCCGAAGACCATGGACCTGTCGCTGGAGCGCACCGTCACGGTGGCGCAGCGACTGGGCATCGTCTTCCGCATGCCACTGATCACCGTGGCTGGCACCAACGGCAAGGGCAGCACCTGCGCCATGCTGGAGAGCATCGCCCGCCACGCCGGCTACCGCACCGGGCTCTACCAGAAGCCGGAACTCGTCCACTTCACGGAGCGCTGCCGTCTCAACGGCGAACCGGTGGACGAGGCCGCGCTGCTGCCGCACTTCGCCGCGGTGGAGCAGGCGCGCGCCGAGATCACGCTGACGCAGTTCGAGTTCACCACGCTGGCCATCGCGCGGCTGCTGTCGCTGGCCGCCGTGGACGTGGTGATCCTGGAAGTGGGCCTGGGCGGCCGCTATGACTCGGTCAACGCCTTCGATGCCGACTGCGCCGTCATCACCAGCATCGACCTCGACCACATGGAGTGGCTGGGCCCGGACCGCGAGACCATCGGCCTGGAGAAGGCGCAGATCATGCGGCCCGGCCGCCCGGCCGTGATCAGCGACCCGCTGCCGCCGGCCAGCGTGCTGCAGCATGCCCAGGCCATCGGCGCCGACCTGTGGCGGGTGGGACGCGACTTCAATCACTCGGGCGATCGCCAGCAGTGGAACTGGGCCGGTCGCGGCCGCCGCTACAACGGCATGGCCTACCCCGCTCTGCGTGGCGCCAATCAGCTGGTGAATGCGGCCGGCGCCATCGCCGCCCTGGAAGCCCTGCGGCCGCGCCTGCCCATCACGGCGCAGGCCGTGCGGACGGGGCTGGCGCTCGTGGAACTGCCGGGCCGCTTCCAGATCGTGCCCGGCCAGCCCGCGCTGGTGCTGGACGTGGCGCACAACCCGCAGGCCGTGGCCGCCCTCGCGCTGAACCTCGATGCCATGGGCTTCTTCCCGCGCACGCACGCCGTGTTCGGCGCCATGCGCGACAAGGACATCGCCGGCCTGCTCCCGAAGATCGCGCCCCTGGTCGACGCCTGGCACTGCTGTGCCTTGCCGACGGCGCGTGCCGCCCCGCCGGACGAGTTGGCGGTGCTGGTTCGCGAAGCCTCGGCGGCGCGGCCCGAGGTCACCGTGCAGGCGCATCCCGGGGGCCCGGCGGCGGCCCTGCGCGCCGCGCTGGCCGCCGCCGACCCCACCGATAGAATCGTGGTCTTCGGGTCCTTCTACACCGTGGGCGGCGTGCTCCAGGAAGGCCTGCCCCGGCTGGCGGCCGCCCACGTCGGCTGAAACGCCGACGCATGCGCCTGCCCTTCTTCCGCAACAAGACCCCCGACACGCCCCCGGCGCCGCGCCGCCGCGCCAAGGCCACCGCCGAGGGCGCGATGCCGCTGGACGAAGACGCCGTCGCGGCCGCGCGCACGCGCGCCCGGCGTCGCCTGGTGGGCGCCCTGGTGCTGCTGGCCATCGGCGTGATCGGCTTTCCGCTGCTCTTCGAAACGCAGCCACGGCCCTTGCCGATGGAGACGCCGGTGCTTGCGCCCGCCCGAGAGGCCACCACGGCCGTCTTGCCGGCGTCACCGCCAGCGGTGCGGCCCTTGCCGCCCGTCGCCGTGCCACCGGCTGACGCCGGCCTGGAGGTCGCGGCGCCGGCCTCGGCCCCCGCGGAATCTTCGGTGGCCCGGGTTGCGCTGTCGCCGCCTTCCGCCCCGGCACCGGTGGCTGTGGCGGCTCCTGCGGCTGCTTCGCGTGCGGCTCCCGCGCCCGCGGCGGCGGCCTCCGCAGCGGGCCGCTTCGTCGTGCAGATCGGCGCGTACACCGATGCGAACACCCTTCGGGACGCCCGCGCCAAGGTCGAGAAACTGGGCCTGAAGACCTACACGCAGGTGCTGGACGCCGACGGCGCCAAGCCGCGCACCCGGGTGCGTGTGGGGCCGTTCGCGACGCGCGAGGACGCCGATGCCGCCGCCGCACGCCTCAAGCGCGCTGGCCTGCCGGCCAACATCCTGGCGCTGTGAGCATGGACACCTTGGCGCAGTTGTCCTGGGTCGACGGGGCGCTGCTGGCGGTGCTGGTGACCTCGGTGATCGTCGGGCTCGTGCGTGGCTTCGTCTTCGAGTGCCTGTCGCTGGCCGGCTGGGTGGTGGCCTGGTTCGCGGCGCAATGGGGCGCGCCGCTGCTGGCGCCGCACATCCCTGTCGGCGCGCCTGGCTCGGCCTTGAACCTGGGCGTGGCCTTTGCGGCCGCCTTCCTGGCCGCACTGGTGGTCTGGGGCCTGCTGGCCAAGCTGATCCGGCTGCTCATCCATGCCACGCCGCTGTCGTTGCCCGACCGGTTGCTGGGCGCCTTGTTTGGGCTGCTGCGCGGTGGCGTGCTGCTGCTGGCCGTCGCCACCGTCGTCGGCCTGACGCCGGCCGCACAATCCAGGGCCTGGCGCGAAGCCAAGGGCGCCGCCTGGCTGCAGCAGACGCTCGCCGTGCTCAAGCCCTTGCTGCCCGCCGCGGCAGCGCGTCACCTCCCGGCCTGATCTTCCCTCGAAGGACTTTTCCACCATGTGCGGCATCGTCGGCGCGATCTCCCGGGCTCCCGTCAACCAGCTGATCTACGACGCGCTGCTGCTGCTGCAGCACCGCGGGCAGGACGCGGCAGGCATCGTCACCATGCAAGGCACCAAGTGCTTCATGCACAAAGCCCGCGGCATGGTTCGCGACGTCTTCCGCACCCGCAACATGCGCGCACTGCCGGGCCACGTGGGGCTGGGCCAGGTGCGCTACCCCACGGCCGGCAACGCCTACAGCGAGGAAGAGGCGCAGCCCTTCTACGTCAACGCGCCCTACGGCCTGGTGCTGGTGCACAACGGCAACCTGACGAACGCCCATGCGCTGAAGGCCGAGCTGTTCGACGTCGACCGCCGCCACATCAACACCGAGAGCGACACCGAGGTGCTGATCAACGTGCTGGCGCACGAACTCGAGCAGGTGGCGCGCGACCTGCCGCTGACCCCGGACCATGTCTTCAAGGCCGTCGCCGCCGTGCACCGCCGCGTGAAGGGCAGCTATGCCGTCATCGCGCTGATCGCGGGCCACGGGCTGCTGGCCTTCCGCGACCCCTACGGCATCCGGCCGCTGTGTTTCGGCGAGGGCGTCACCGACGGCGGCCGCGACGTCATGGTGGCCAGCGAGTCGGTGGCGCTGGAAGGCACGGGCCATCGGCTCACGCGCGACGTGGCGCCCGGCGAAGCCATCTACGTCGACCAGGAGGGCCGCATCCACGCCCGCCAGTGCGCCGAGCGCCCGACGCTGCATCCCTGCATCTTCGAGTACGTCTACCTCGCGCGGCCCGACTCGGTGATGGACGGCATCTCGGTCTACCAGGCGCGGCTGAACCTCGGTGAGACGCTGGCGCAGCGCATCATCAACACGATGCCGCCGAGCGACATCGACGTCGTCATCCCCATCCCGGAGAGCAGCCGGCCCAGCGCCATGCAGCTGGCACACCGGCTGGGCAAGCCTTACCGCGAGGGCTTCGTGAAGAACCGCTACGTGGGCCGCACCTTCATCATGCCGGGGCAGGCCGTGCGCAAGAAGAGCGTGCGCCAGAAGCTCAACGCCATTGGCCTGGAGTTCAAGGGCCGCAACGTGCTGCTGGTGGACGACAGCATCGTGCGTGGCACCACCAGCAAGGAGATCGTGCAGATGGCGCGCGAGGCCGGCGCCCACAAGGTCTACATGGCCAGCGCCGCGCCGCCGGTGCGCTTCCCCAACGTCTACGGCATCGACATGCCGACCAAGGAAGAGCTGATCGCGCACGCGCGCAGCGTGGAGGAGATCCGCGCCTTCATCGGCGCCGACGCCCTCATCTACCAGGACGTCGACGCCATGAAGCGGGTGGTGGGCAAGCTGGCGCCCGACGTGGCCGGCTTCGAGGCCAGCTGCTTCGACGGCCAGTACATCACCGGCGACGTCTCCGCCGAGGACTTCGCCGCGCTGGAAGCGCAGCGCCGGCTGCAGTTCGACGAAGAGGACGAGAACACGCGCTCGCGCCTGGCGCTGCAGAGCGGCGAGGTGGCCTGAGCATGAGCGACAGCGAAGCCGCACGCCTGGCCCGCGCGCGCCTGCCCGAAGGCCTGCGGCCGGAAACGCTGGCCGTGCGCACGGCCCTGGCGCCCAGCCAGCACGGCGAGAACTCCGAAGGCCTGTTCCTCACCAGCGCCTTCGTGCAGCCCGATGCCGCGACCTCGGCCCGGCGCTTCACGGAGATGGAGGACTTCACCTACGCACGCACCAGCAACCCGACGGTGCGCAGCCTGGAGCAGCGCCTGGCGGCGATGGAAGGCGCCGAGGCCTGCATCGCCACGTCCACCGGCATGAGCGCCATCCTGCTGCTCGTGATGGGCCTGCTGAAGTCGGGCGACCATGTCATCTGCTCGCGCTCGGTGTTCGGCTCCACGCTCAGCCTGTTCGGCAAGGAGTTCGGCAAGTTCGGCGTCGAGACCAGCTTCGTGTCGCAGACCGACATCGGCGAGTGGCGCGCAGCGTTGAAGCCCAACACGAAGCTGCTCTTCGCCGAAACGCCGACCAACCC
>JAEUPH010000163.1 GCA_016790395.1 Rubrivivax sp.
CGTGCAGGCCGAGATCCACCTCGAGCGCATCCTGGCCACGCTCGAGGCCGAGAAGCCCAGCTTCTGCGTGATCGACTCGATTCAGACGCTGTACTCCGAGCAGCTCAGCTCGGCGCCCGGCTCGGTGGCGCAGGTGCGCGAGTGCGCAGCACAGCTCACGCGCGTGGCCAAGACCAGCGGCTGCTCGCTGGTGCTGGTGGGCCACGTGACGAAGGAAGGCGCGCTGGCCGGCCCGCGCGTGCTGGAGCACATCGTCGACACGGTGCTGTACTTCGAAGGCGACACGCACAGCAGCTTCCGCCTGGTGCGCGCCATCAAGAACCGCTACGGTGCGGTCAACGAGATCGGCGTCTTCGCGATGACCGAGAAGGGGCTCAAGGGCGTCAGCAACCCGAGCGCGCTGTTCCTGTCGACGCATGGCGCACCGGTGCCGGGCTCGTGCGTGCTGGTCACGCTGGAAGGCACCCGCCCGCTGCTGGTGGAGGTGCAGGCCCTGGTGGACAGCGGCGGGCCCAGCCCGCGGCGGCTGTCGGTGGGCCTTGAGCGCGACCGCCTAGCCATGCTGCTGGCGGTGCTGCACCGCCATGCCGGCGTGTCGTGCATGGACCAGGACGTGTTCGTCAATGCGGTGGGCGGCGTGCGCATCAGCGAGCCGGCCGCTGACCTGGCGGTGCTGCTGGCCATCCAGGGCAGCCTGCGCGGCAAGGCGCTGCCGCGCGGCTTCATCGCCTTCGGCGAGGTCGGCCTGGCGGGCGAGGTGCGCCCGGCGCCACGCGGGCAGGAGCGCCTGAAGGAAGCCGCCAAGCTGGGATTCAGCGTCGCGGTGGTGCCGAAGGCCAACGCGCCGAAGAAGGCCATCGAAGGGCTCACGGTGCACGCGGTGGAGCGCATCGAGGAGGCCATGGACGTGGTGCGCGGTCTCTGAAGGAAACACCTCTCGTGCCGGCAGGGGACGCCGGCGCCGCGCCCGGCCGCCTACGCTGGCGGCCATGAAGACACCCGCCCTGCTGGCCGCCCTGGCCCTGGCGCTGCCGCTGGCCCAGGCCCGCGACGGCCTCACCATCAACGGCCGCGCGCTCGACGAAGCGCAGCGCCACACGCTCGCGCAGCTGGAGCAGAACATCGGCCCGGTGGCGCCCGGTGCCTACTGGTACGACGTGTTCACCGGCGCGGCCGGCCGTTGGGGCGGGCCGGCGGCCGTGTTCCTGCCGCCCGGCCTGCCGCTGGCCGGGCCGCTGCCGGCCGAAGCCTCGGGCGGTGGTTCCGGCCGGCTGACGGCGGTGTTCGTGAACGGCCGCGAACTGCACCCGGCCGACGTGGCCGCGCTGCGGCGCTACGGCCCCGTGTGGCCTGGCCGCTACCGCTGGGACGCGCAGGGCAACGTGGCGACCGAAGCCGGGCAGTTCCTGTTCAACTTCTTCGCCGTGCTGCGTGCGCAGGGCGGCAGCACCTACTACCGCAGCGACGTTTCGCGCGGCGAGAGCACGATGGTCACGCGCGGCTGCGCCGCGGTGAGCGGGCGCCTGTCCAGCAGCGACGCGTCGAGCGCCTACTCCTACTACGTCGGCTGCGACTGAAGGCCACGTCACGCGGAGGTCTTGCAGGGCCGGGTGGGGCGCCCCATATTCAGGCTTCCTGCAAGCTGGCGAAGGAGCCTGGCGATGTGGAAGCGAGTGGCGATGCTGTGGGCGGTGGTGCGCGGCGACGCACGGCTGCTTTGGCGGGCGCTGAAGCACCCGCTGTCCCCGGGTTGGCTGAAGCTGGCCGTGGCCGGCATGGCCTTGTACCTGCTGTCGCCGGTGGACTTCATCCCCGATGTCGTTCCTTTCCTCGGGGTGGTGGACGATCTGGTGCTGATCCCGCTGGCCATTCGCTGGGTGCTGCGCCGCCTGCCGGCCGCCGTGCGCGCCGACATCGGCCACGTCGGCTGAATGCGCATCGCCGTCGTCTCCGACATCCACGGCAACCTGCCGGCGCTGCAGGCCGTGGTGGCCGATGCCGGCGCGGTGGACGGCTGGCTGAACCTCGGCGACATCCTCAGCGGCCCGCTGTGGCCGGCCGAAACGGCCGACTGGCTGATGGCGCGCCCGGCATGGCAGACGATGGCCGGCAACCACGAACGCCAGCTGCTGACGCTGCCGGCGGCACGCATGGGCGCTTCCGACCGCTTCGCGGCCGAGGCGATCACGCCGCCCCAGCGCGCCTGGCTGGCCGCGCTGCCGGCCGAACTGCGGCCGCTGCCCGGCATGCGCTGCGTGCACGGCACGCCACGGAGCGACCTCGTCTACCTGCTGGAGACCGTCACGCCTGCCGGCCTGCGGCCTGCCACGCCGGATGAAGTGCTGGCGCGCGCCGGGGACGTGGGCGCGCCGCTGCTGCTGTGCGGCCATTCCCACCTGCCGCGCGACGTGGCGCTGCCCCGCCTGCGCATCGTCAACCCGGGCAGCGTGGGCCTGCAGGCCTACGACGACGACCATCCCTTCGAGCACGTGGCCGAGAACGGCACGCCGCACGCGCGTTACGCGCTGCTGGATGGCGAGGACGGGGCCTGGCGCCTGACGCTGCGCGCCGTGGCCTACGACTGGGAAGCCGCTGCCTCGCGCGCCGAAGCGAACGGCCGCGGCGACTGGGCCGACGCGCTGCGCACGGGCCGCGTGGGCCGGCGCGCGGCCGATGTCGCGGCCTGATCAGCCGCCCAGCTTCTCGCGCAGTGCGTTCGTGACGCCGTAGCCCAGCCGCCGCAGCTCGTTGCCCAGGCGGTAGGTGTAGGTGGAGAAGCGCTTCGACCAGTGGAACTTGCGCGGCGCGCCGGGCGGGCTGACGATGGTGGTTTCGATCTGGTCGTCGTGGCCGCAGGGTGTGGGCGTGACCAGGCGGAACTTCATGCCGAAGCGCCAGCCCTGGTCGAAGACGTGGTCGTAGGGCAGCTGCATCGGCAGCAGGCCGCCGGGCTCGCGCACCCAGGCGGCGGCGGCCTTCCGGTTCATCAGGTACGCGCTGCTGCCGGTGACGCGGCTGAGCATCACGGCCAGATGGTGCCCCGGCGCCACCTCCAGCACCTTCACCGGCGTGCCGCGGTGCACGGCTGAGAGCTTCACGGCGTCCCAGCGGCCGGAGTGGGCCATCAGGCCTTGCAGCACGGCCGGCAGGCTGTCGTGCAGCAGCACGTCGTCCTCCAGCACCAGCGCGAACTCCGCGTCGCCAGCCAGGAAGTCGCGCATCACCGCCACATGCGACAGGTAACATCCCAGTTCGCCCCACACCGGCGCCATGCCGTGCTTGCGGCGGTAGGCGGCTTCGTCCAGCAGCGCCTTCTGGGCTGGCGTCATCTGGCGTGCGTCCACCGCCGAAAGGCGCGTGAACGGCAGGCCCAGGCGCTCCAGCTGGCCGCGGATGCGCGCCAGGCGCTCCGGCGCGCGGTCGAGGTTGATCACCCAGGTCTTGAGTCGCTCCATCGATGTCATTGTCCGCGAAGGATTCCCCGTGAAAGACTGGTTCGGCTGGGTGCTGGCGGTGGCCGCCGTGGCCGTGGGCTGGGCCGGCTACGGCTGGCGCGGCGTGGCGCTGGCGGTCACGGTGATCATCTTCTGGCTGCTGCTGCAGTTCAGCCGCAGCCTGCGCGTGCTGCAGCAGGCGGCGCGGCGGCCGGTGGGCAGCGTGCCCAACGCCGTGATGCTGCACTCGAAGCTGGCGGCCGGCATGACGCTGCCGCAGGTGCTCAAGCTCACCGCCAGCCTGGGCCGCCAGGTCACCACCGAACCCGAGACCTGGGCCTGGACCGACGAGGGCGGTGACGAAGTGCAGATCGTCATGCAGGGCGGTCGCGTCGAGCACTGGGAACTGAAGCGGGCCGCCGCCTAAAATCAGCGCCTTTTCCACCCCAAGACCCGAGGCTCCCATGTCGATGTCCGACCGCGACGGCAAGATCTGGATGGACGGCCAGCTCGTCGACTGGCGTGACGCCAAGATCCACGTGCTGAGCCACACGCTGCACTACGGCTGCGGCGCCTTCGAGGGCGTGCGCGCCTACAAGACGGCGCAGGGCACCGCCATCTTCCGCCTGCAGGAGCACACCGAGCGCCTCTTCAACAGCGCCAAGATCCTGCGCATGAAGATTCCCTTCACGCTGCAGCAGGTGATGGACGCCCAGCGCGAGGTGGTGCGCGCCAACGCGCTCGAGAGCTGCTACCTGCGCCCGCTCACCTGGATCGGCGACAAGAAGCTGGGCGTCAGCCCCAAGGGCAACACCATCCACCTGATGGTGGCGGCCTGGGCCTGGGGCGCCTACCTGGGCGAGGAAGGCCTCAAGCGCGGCATCCGCGTCAAGACCAGCAGCTACACGCGCCACCACGTGAACATCACGATGACGCAGGCCAAGGCGGTGAGCAACTACCCCAATTCCATCCTCGCCAACATGGAGGCCACCGAAGAGGGCTACGACGAGGCGATGCTGCTCGACGCTGAACGGGATCTTCATGCGCAGGATCTTGGCGCTGTTGAACAGGCGCTCGGTGTGCTCGCGCAGGCGGAAGATGGCCGTGCCCTTGGCGGTGTTGTACGCCCGCACGCCTTCGAAGGCGCCGCAGCCGTAGTGCAGCGTGTGCGTCAGCACGTGGATCTTGGCGTCGCGCCAATCGACCAGCTGGCCGTCCATCCAGATCTTGCCGTCGCGGTCGGACATCGACATTGAGGTTCTCCTGTGGCGTGAACCGCCGATTTTAGGTCTCGCCACCCGGCGCGCGCCGGAGTTCCCAGGCCGACACGCGCCCATCCACCAGCGTCACGTGCACGGCGTCACCGCCGCTGTCGGCCCAGGCCCAGGTCTCGGGCACGTCGCTCACCTTCCGGCCCAGGCTCCCGGTGAGCTTCAGCAGCTCGGGCAGGCGCTGGCCCTTCGTGACCCGGGCGTTGAACATCACGGCGCTCTTCACGCTGCCCACCGGCGCGTTGCCGGCGTTGCGAAGCACACGCAGCGCGCGGCTGAACTGCAGCAGCAACCAGAACACGATGACGGTGATGGCCAGCACCACGCCCTTCCAGCCGTAGCCGACGTAGCCCGCGGCCACGGCCAGGACGGCGAGCGCCCAGCCCACGACAGGGCTGTTCATGCGCACCTCGCGGACAATGATTCGGATGGATGGCTTGCAGACATGGGTGATCAACCTCGATCGGGCGCCCGAGCGGCTGGGCCGCATCAGCGCGCAGCTGCAAGGCCTGCAACTGCCCTTCACGCGGCTGGCGGCGGTGGACGCGAAGGCCTTCACGCCCGCGCAGGCCGCCTTGCTGGACGAGGCCGCCTACCGCCG
>JAEUPH010000168.1 GCA_016790395.1 Rubrivivax sp.
CTTCTGCTTCTTCATCTGCGGGCGGATCATGATGAAGTAGAGGACGACGAACATCAGCACCATCATCGGCAGCGGGCCGAAGAGGAGCGATTCGGCGCCGCCGGCGGCGGGCGCGGCGGGGGCGGTCTGGGCGTGGGCGGAAGAGATGAACACGAAGGCGTCCCTGGGTTGAGGCCGTGCCCGCACAAGGGCGGTGGCGGGAAGTCGGGAGCCCGCCGAAAGCGGGCGAACCCGGCATTTTAGGGTGACTGAGGCCCCTTCAAGCCCGGGGAGACACGGGGAAGCGCCAGCGCCAAGGCGATCAGCAGCAGCAGCAGGAAGGCCACGCGGGGCATGTCGAGCAGGCTGTCGACGGCGCCGACGAGCAACGCGCCGGCGATGGCGCCCGCCAGCAAGGGGGCGAGCGGATGGCGTCGCGCCGCCCCCAGCGTGGTGCGCCACAGTGCGGCGCCGGCCGCCAGGGCGAAGGCCAGCAGGCCCAGCAGGCCCTGCTCGAACAGCAGGTGCACGGCCAGGTTCTTGGCGTGGAAGGGCATGTGCCAGCGGTCGCTGCTGAAGTACCAGTGGGCGAGGCCGCGTTCGAAGTCGCCGTTGCGCAGGAGGTCGTTGCCTTCGTCGTCGGTGAGATGCAGGTTGTCGATCTCTGCGCGGTTGCCATGCCTGCCGAGGGCGATCGAAAAGGTCTTCAGGGCCGGCAAGGGCCAGCGCGCCGCGGGCAGTTCTCCCTTGCGCAGGAAGATCTGCAGCGACTGCCACTGCCCCGGCCTGGCCTTCACCACCGTCTGCTGGACGATGCAGGGCCCCGGGTAGATCAGATGGCGGGAACAGGCCTCGACCTCGATCTTGACGTCGGCTTCGATGCGCAGGTCCAGGGTCAGCAGCACGGCGCGCCGGGTGTCCGCCGGCAGACGCTGGGAGAGCCTGAAGGCCTGGGCCGACCCGAGATCGTGCTGGCCCGCGGTCAGGACGACGGCCTGGCCGCCGCCCGCTTCCGGGCGCGGCAGCAAGCGGTAGTCACCCGTCAGATCTTCCGGCCGGCCCGTGTCTGCCGCGCGCGCCCAGAAGCGTCCCAGGCCCTTGCCCCAGGCCCAGTCGGCACCCTGCAGCAGGCCGGTGAAACGCTGCCAGTGCTCCATGCGCCCTTCGCCGTCCTGCGCCGTGCTGGTCATGCGCTGGGTCATGTAGGCGCCGCCATGGAAGATGGCCACGGTGGCCCCGGCCGCGAAGAGCAAGCCCGCCACCTGCCCATGCCAGCGCCACGCCGAAGGCCAGAGGCCCTGGCCGCGCCGGCCGAGCAAGCCGGCCACCACGGCCAGGATCAGGGCCACCACGGCCACACCCGCCGAAGGCAGGGCCGCCTTGGGCCCGCCCCAGACCACGCCCACCGCCACCAGCGCAGCCAGAGCGCCCAGGAAGCCCGCCAGCGCCAGCCCGGCGGCCAGCCGTTCGGGCGAGGCCGAGCGGCGGCCGGCCTTGACCCCCGGCCTTTGCGCCACGGCGAGCGCGAAGGCCGCGATGCCGAAGCACAGCGCGAAGGCCACGTAGGCGCCCTTGCCCCAGAAACCGGCCAGCACGGCCGCTCCCGAGGCCAGCAGCGCGCCCAGCAGCAGGCCCAGCCCCAGGTGCAGCGGCCTCAGCAGGGCCAGCGCCCCGGGCAGCGGCAGCAGCAAGGCGGCCACGCCCAGCAGGGCCGCCAGGCCGCGGTAGCCGCTGGTCGGAAAACTCCAGGCTGCCAGTGCCGCGAACGCGGCAACCCAGGCCACGGCGGCCGGCCAACTGCGCCCCCCCGGCACCGGTCCGGCCTGCGGTGCCGCTGCGGCGCGCAGGCCGATGAACAGCACCACGGCCAGCGGCACGGCCGCATAGACGATGCGGGAGAAGGTCACCAGCGACGCGTACACGCCCAGCGCCAGCAGCGCCGCGGCCAGCCCCCAGCGCAGCGGGCTGCGCGCCTGGACCAGCAGCGCCACCGCGGCGGCCACCGTCATGGCCAGCACGGCGTCCAGCGCGGCGCCACCGATGTGCATCTCCCAGAACGGGCCGGTGGCGCGGTAGTCGGTGGAGAAGTCGGCCAGGCCGGTGAAGGCCACGCGCTCCCACACCACCACCAGGCTCACGAAGAGCAGCATGCCCGCCAGGCCCCACACCAGATCGCGCGACGCGGCCTCGGCGTCGGCCCGGCAGGCCGCGCGCCACAGCGGCAGCAGCAACAGCACTTCGCACAGCGGCTTGGCCAGGCGCAGGCTGTTCAGCGGCTCGCGGTAGCCCTGCCACCAGCCGAAAGCCCAGCCACCGGCGTCCTGCACGCCGACGAACAGGCTCAGCAGCACCGACGCGGCATAGGGCAGCATCACCAGCGCCACCTTGGCCGGGCTGCGGGTGGCCGGCGGGCCCCCGCCCGGCGGGCCGGGCCAGCCGGTGGCCATGCGCAGGTAGCCGCCGGCCGCCACGGCCAGCACGGCCAGGTCGAACTCCTCCACGACGATCCAGCCGCTCCAGGTCATCAAGCCCAGCGGCAGCAGCGGCAGCAGCGCCAGTGGCCAGCGGCCCGGCCGCCAGGCCACCAGCGCCAGCACCAGCGCACTGCCGGCCAGCGCCGCAGCCGGCGACAGCGGGTGGTGCAGCGCCAGAACGGCCAGCAGCGCGGCACTGAGCAGGCCGGTGGCGCCGGCGACGGCCCGCCGCAGCGCGGCCATCACCCGCCCCCCTGCGGTGCTGCTGCGCGCGGCCGCCAGCCGGCCAGCGCCGCCAGGCCCATCAGCAGGCGCCGCACATGGCGCGGCCGCCGGCGCCAGGCCGCCAGCATCACCTGCGCCCCGCGGCGGCGGTCGCCGAACTGCAGGTGGTGGTAGCCGAAGTCGGCCTCGTAGCGCGCCAGCAGGTCCTGGAAACGCCCGGGCGCCATGGCGCGGCCGTCGTGGCTGGCCAGCCCGTGCTCGGCGGCGTTGCGCAACAGCAGTTCCGTGCGCCAGTCTCGTTCGCGCACCTGGCGCGAGCCCTGCACCGCGTGGTGCCGGTACAGCACCACCGGCCACCCCAGGAGCGCGAAGGTGCCCTGGCGCGACAGGCGCAGCCACAGGTCCCAGTCCTCGCTGAAGGGCAGGCTCTCGTCGAAGCCGCCCGCCTCCACCACGGCGTCGCGGCGCAGCAGCGTGCCGCTGGTCAGCGCCCAGCAGTCGAACAGGAACTGGTGGTAGACCCAGCCGGTGAACTCCGGGTCCAGCGTGATGGGGCGCTCCTCGCCCCAGATCGACGCCGGTTCCGGGTAG
>JAEUPH010000198.1 GCA_016790395.1 Rubrivivax sp.
GCCTAACGTGTTCTCGACAACAACCCACGATTGCCGAATCTAGCTATCCCTGGTCGGTAAACGGACTTCATTCCTGACGTTGGTGTTCTGCCACAGCGATCCGGGAGATCAAGCCGAGGGTCTGGGCATCATTGCGGCGCATTCGCCAGAGCTTGGAGCGGGCATTGAACCATGCGCCGCGGGCCTTGGCGAGGGCGGTCAGGCGCTTCTCGGAAGCGTAGATCTTGACCAGCACGTAGGGATTGGCACGGCCGATCACGTCGGTCCGGTCGATCTCGAGTTCCACCGTCGTCGCGCGCTGCCGGCCGTCCGGGCTGAGGCGGTAGCGCACGCAGACCAGCGTGTCGCCGTGTTTGCGCGTCAGTTTCACGGCGCCGGGCATGTCGGCCTGGATCGTCTTGCTCACGCGCCAGTTGTGCACTGGCGAACGTCGGCGTGGTGCGGCAGCTTTCATGGGGCGTCCTCGTGCGATGCCTGGGCGGTGCGGGCACTGGCAAAGTGCCGGAACTTCTTGTACTGTACGAATATACAGGCTCTTGAGGATGCCTCGCACCATGTCACTGCACCCCTTCGAGTCCGATCGGCCTGGCCGCGGGTCAGGTCCGGCGCCTGACGGCCCCCGGCTGATCGACCTCCTGCGCCAGCGCATCCGGCTGCTGCACTACAGTCTGCGCACCGAGGAGGCCTACGTGCACTGGGTGCGCGCCTTCATCCGCTACCACGGCCTCCGCCATCCGGCGGAGATGGCGCAGCCCGAGGTCGAGGCCTTCCTCACCTGGCTGGCGACCGAGCGCGACGTCGCCCCCGGCACGCACCGCCAGGCGCTGTCGGCCCTGCTGTTCCTCTACCAGAAGGTCCTGCGCCAGTCCTTGCCCTGGATGGGCGAGATCGGGCGCCCGCGCAGCGAGCGGCGGCTGCCCGTGGTGCTGTCGCTGGTCGAGGTGCAGGGTGTGCTCGCAGCGCTCGACGCCATGCCGATGAACCGCCAGCACGCGCCCCATGGCCTGGTCGGGCGGCTGCTCTACGGTACCGGCATGCGCCTGCTCGAAGGCCTGCGCCTGCGCGTCAAGGACATCGACTTCGACCGCCGCGCCATCGTCGTCCGCGAAGGCAAGGGCTTCAAGGACCGCGTGGTCATGCTGCCGGCCGCGCTGGAAGGCCCGCTGCAGGCCCAGCTGCAGCGCGCCCACGCGGTCTGGCAGTCCGACCGCGAGGCCGGCCTGGCCGGGGTCCACGTGCCCGCAGCCCTGGTCCGCAAGTATCCGCGCGCGGCCGAGTCGTGGGCCTGGCACTGGGTCTTCCCCCACAGCCAGCCCGCCGAAGACCCGCGCAGCGGCGTGCGCCGGCGCCACCACCTGCTGGAGGTCAACTTCCAGCGCGCCTTCAAGACCGCGCTGGCCGAGGCGCAAGTGCACAAGCCCGCGTCGCCGCACACGCTGCGCCATTCCTTCGCCACCCACCTGCTGCAGTCGGGCTACGACATCCGCACCGTGCAGGAACTGCTGGGCCACAGCGACGTCAGCACGACGATGATCTACACGCACGTGCTGCGGCTCGGTGGCGGCGCCGTGCGCAGCCCGCTGGACAGCCTGGGTGGCGGGGAACCGGGGGGCCATCCCGCGCCTTTCGTCCCGCCGTCCGCCCATCCCCGCCCACCCCGGGCCCGTGAGTCCGAACCCGCCTACCGGCTGTCCCCGTGCGTCGCCCCGCCCCCTCCACGCTGCCCGGCTTCGCCGAACTTCACTGCCGCAGCAACTTCAGCTTCCTGAGCGGGGCCTCGCACCCCGAGGAGCTGGTGGCGCGGGCGCAGGGCCTGCGCTATGCGGCGCTGGCGCTGACCGACGAGTGCTCGCTCGCCGGCGTCGTGCGCGCGCACGTCGAAGCCGAGCGGCTGAAGATGCGGTTGATCGTCGGCTGCGAGATGCAGCTGGGCGACGCTGATGCGCGTCCTGCCGAGCCGCGCCTGGTGCTGCTGGTGGCCTCGCGCCGCGGCTACACGAACCTGGTGCACTGGATCACGCTGGCCCGCCGCCGGGCGGCCAAGGGCAGCTACGTGGCCCTGCGTTCCGACCTCGAAGGCCGCGCGCCCACCGCGCCCACCTTGGCCGGGCTGCCGGGCTGCTTCGCACTGCTGGTGCCGGCCGTGGGCCAGAGCTTCGAGGCGCTGTTCGAGCACGCGGGCTGGCTGAAGACCTGGTTCGGGCCCGAGCGCTGTGCCATCGCCGTGGAGTTGCGCCGCGGCCCGCACGACGCGGCCTTCGTGGCGCTGCTGCAGCGCCTGGCGGCCGCCACCGGCCTGCGCCTGGTGGCCGCCGGTGGCGTGGCCATGCACCTGCGTTCGCGCAAGCCGCTGCTCGACGCCCTGGTGGCCACGCGGCTGAAATGCACGGTGGCCGAGGCCGGCTTCGCGCTCGGGGCGAACGCCGAAGCGCACCTGCGCACGCGCGCCCGGCTGGCTCAGCTGTACCGGCCGGAGTGGCTGGAAGCGTCGGTCGACATCGCCGGTCGCTGCGCCTTCTCGCTGGCCGAGCTGCGCTACGAGTACCCGCGCGAGATCGTCCCTGACGGCCACACGCCCACCTCGTGGCTGCGCCAGCTGACGGAAGAAGGTGCGCGGCTGCATTACCCCCAGGGTGTGCCTGCCGCCGTGCGCGGCATGCTCGAGCACGAGCTGGCGTTGATCACGCAGCTGCAGTACGAGGCCTACTTCCTCACCGTGGCCGACATCGTGCACTGGGCGCGCTCGCAGGGCATCCTGTGCCAGGGCCGCGGCAGCGCCGCCAACTCGGCCGTCTGCTATTGCCTGGGCGTGACGGCGGTCGACCCCGAGAAGCACACCATGCTGCTCTTCGAGCGCTTCATCAGCGCCGAGCGCAACGAGCCGCCCGACATCGACATCGACTTCGAGCACCAGCGCCGCGAGGAGGTGATCCAGTACATCTACCGCAAGTACGGCCGCCACCGCGCCGCGCTCACCGGCGTCGTCATCTCGTACCGGCCGCGCTCGGCACTGCGCGACATGGGCCGCGCCTTGGGCTTCGACCTCGACCGCATCGAGGCCGTGAGCAAGAGCCAGCAATGGTTCGACGGCCGCCGCATCGCGCCCGAGCGGCTGGCCGAGAACGGCTTCGACCCCGAGTCGCCGCTGTGCCGGCTGTGGGTGGAGCTGACGGCCACGCTGATCGGCTTCCCGCGGCATCTCTCCCAGCACCCAGGTGGCTTCGTCATCGCGCGCGAAGACCTGTCGCAGCTGGTGCCGGTGGAGAACGCGGCCATGGATGGGCGCAGCGTCATCCAGTGGGACAAGGACGACCTGGACGCGCTGCGGCTGATCAAGGTGGACATCCTGGCCCTGGGCATGCTCAGCGCCATCCGCCGTGCGCTGGACTTCGTCTCGGCCAAGCACGGCGTGCCCTTGCCGCTGCACCGCGTGCCGCAGGCCGACACACCCACCTACGCGATGCTCTGCCGCGGCGACAGCGTGGGCACCTTCCAGGTGGAAAGCCGCGCGCAGATGAGCATGCTGCCGCGGCTGAAGCCGCGCTGCTTCTACGACCTGGTGATCGAGGTGGCCATCGTGCGCCCCGGGCCCATCCAGGGCGGCATGGTCCACCCCTACCTGCGGCGGCGCTCGGGGGAAGAGTCCTGCGAACTGCCGTCGCCGGCGCTGGAGCCCGCGCTGGGCCGCACGCTGGGCGTGCCCATCTTCCAGGAACAGGTGATGCAGATCGCCATGATCGCCGCCGACTTCACGCCCGGCGAGGCCGACCAGCTGCGCCGCGCCATGGCGGCCTGGAAGCGCAAGGGCGGCCTCGGACCTTTCCACGCGCGGCTGGTGGGGCGCATGGTGGAGAAGGGCTACGAGCGCGAGTATGCCGAGCGCATCTTCAAGCAGATCGAGGGCTTCGGCGAATACGGCTTCCCGGAGAGCCACGCGGCGAGCTTTGCGCTGCTGGTGTACGTCAGCGCCTGGCTCAAGTGCCACCACCCCGACGCCTTCCTGGCCGCGCTGCTGAACAGCCAGCCGATGGGCTTCTACGCGCCGGCGCAACTGGTGCGTGATGCGCGTGAGCATGGCGTGACGGTGCTGCCGGTGGATGTTCTGGCCAGCGACTGGGACACCGTGCTGGAGCCCGGCGCGGCGCGGGCTGGCGGGCCGCTGCTGCAGCCGGTGCGGCTGGGCTTCTCGCGCATCGGCGGCTTCCGGCAGGACGCCGCCGAACGGCTGTTGGCCGCCCGCACCCAGGCGCCGTTCGCCTCGCCCGAAGACCTGGCGCGCCGCGCGCAGCTCGACGCCCACGCCATGACGCTGCTGGCCCAGGCCGACGCGCTGAAGTCGCTGGCCGGCCACCGCCACGATGCCGCCTGGGCCGTGGCCGGCGTGGACACGCGCGCCACCGCGCTGCTGCGCGGCACGCGCACGCACGAGGCCCCGGCCGCGCTCCCGGCACCCGACGCCGCCACCACGGTGCTGGCCGACTACCGCAGCACGGGGCTGAGCCTCACGCAGCACCCGCTGGCGCTGCTGCGCGGTGCGCTCGCCGCCTTCAAGGTGCTGCCGGCGGCGGTGCTGCGCGACTTCCCCTCAGGCCGGCTGGCACGCGCCAGCGGCATCGTCACGCACCGCCAGCGGCCCGGGACGGCCAAGGGCGTGGTCTTCGTGACGCTGGAGGACGAGACCGGCAGCGTCAACATCATCGTCTGGCCCCAGGTGGCCGAGGCGCAGCGCCGGCCGCTGCTGGCCAGCACGCTGCTGACGGTCTACGGCATCTGGCAATGCGAGGGCGAGGTGCGCCACCTCATCGCGCGCAAGCTGGTGGACCACTCGGCGCTGCTGCAGGGGCTCAGCACCCGCAGCCGCAACTTCCACTGAGGCCCCTTCAGAGCGGCGACAGCGCCTCCGCCAGCAGGTCCTCGGGGCGGCTGCTGCTGACCGCGATGTCGCCGCGCAGCACCGCCAGGTGCGGCGCCGCGGTGGTGCGGGCCGGCAGGTCCACGGGGTGGGTGCGCTCGGTGGCATGCACGCCCACCCAGGCGTCGCGGCCGGCGCGCTTGGCGGTGCGCAGGCCCACGTCGGCCAGGTTGATGACGCCCTGCCAGTCGATGGCCTGCGGCTGGTCCGGCACGAAGGGCCACGCGGCGTGGCCGATGGAGCAGGTGACGGCCAGCGGCTGACCGTCCTCCAGCCGGAAGGGCTGGTCGGCCACCGCGGCGCGGATGCGTTCGGCGAGTTCGTCGCCGCGCGCGCGGTCGGTGTCGCGCGCCACCGCCAGGAACTCTTCGCCGCCCCAGCGCACCACGTAGTCGGACTCGCGCATCGCCGCCTGCAGCCGCAGGCCCAGCTGCACCAGCACGCTGTCGCCGGCAGCGTGGCCCAGGTCGTCGTTGATGCGCTTGAAGCGGTCGACGTCGATGAGGAAGAAGATCGAGTCGGTGTCGCAGCCCTGCGGGCGCGGGGCCGTCTGCGCGCGGCGCAGGCTGGCCACCAGCGTGGCCTCGATCTGTTCGGCGAGGAAGCGCCGGTTGTGCAGGCCGGTCAGCGGGTCGATGATGCTGGCGCGTTCGAGCACGCGTGATTTCTCTTCCAGCGCCCGCGTCACCGCCTGCAGCTCGGCGGTGCGCGCGTCCACCAGCTGCTGCAGCTCGCGGCGCCGCGCCCGCAGCACGCGCGTGCGCAGCTGCACCCAGGCGAACACCGCCAGCAGCGCGGCGGCGGCCAGCCCACCGCGGAACCACCAGGTCTGGTGCCAGGCCGGCAGCACGCGCAGCGGCAGCGCCAGCGCGGTCTCGCCGAACACGCCTTCGCGGTTGGAGCCGCGCAGCAGCAGCCGGTACTCGCCCGGCGGCAGGTTGGCGTAGCTGGCCAGGCGCAGCGCGTTGTCGGCGACCTGCCAGCCGCTGTCGTAGCCTTCCAGCCGGTGCTCGTGGCGGTTGTACTCGGGCGACGAGAAGTCCAGCGCCGCGTACTGCACCGTCAGCTGGTTGGCGTCGGCGGGCACCTCCAGCACCTCGCCGTCGGCTGGCAGCGGGACGGTGCGGCCGCCGACGCGCACCTCGGTGGCCACCACCGGCGGCACGTGGCGCCACGGGGCCAGGGCCACGGGCCGCACCAGCGTGAGGCCGCCCGAGGCGCCGAACAGCAGCTCGCCGGCCGGTGTGCGCGTGGCGGCGCTCGTCCAGTAGGACAGGAAGACCACGCCCTCGGCGCGGCGCAGCGCCCGAGCGCGGCCGGTGGCGGGGTCGGCCACGGCCAGACCGTTTTCGGAGCTGGCCCAGATGCGGCCTTCGCCGTCTTCCAGCAGCGCGTTCAGCGTCTCGTCGGGCAGGCCCTCGGCGCGGCCGATGCGCTGCCAGCGCGGCGGCAGGGTGTCGGCCTGCAGGCGCTGCAGGCCACCGCCGTAGGTGCCGACCCAGAGCCGGCCGGCGCGGTCGAGCAGCAGCGCGCTCACGAAGCCGGCGGCCAGCCCCTCGGGCTCGCCCGCCTTCAGCTGCAGCAGCGTGCCGGCGGCAGGGTCGTGGCGGTTCAGGCCGTTGCGCGTGCCGATCCACAGTTCGCCGCCCGGGCCGCGCGCCAGCGCGGTGATGCGGCGGTCGCTCAGCGCCTTGGCAGGCAGCGCCAGCGTGGCCTGCGGCGCAGCCGCCTGCAGGTCTTCCAGGCGCCACAGGCCGTCGGACAGGCCGCCCACCCACAGCGTGCCGCCCACGCGCAGCAGCGGGCCGGTGCCGGCCGCCGGGTCGCGGCCCGGCCAGCGCAGCCGCGTCACGCGCCGGCCATCGGCACTGACGCGGTACAGCCCGCGGTAGGTGCCGACGAAGACGCTGCCGTCGCCGGCCTCGGCCATGGCGAAGACGACGTCCGGCGGCAGCGCGCTGTCCGGGCGCGTGGCGTCCGGGCGCAGCCACTGCGGCGGTCCGCCGCCGGGCGGGACGATCTCGATGCCGTCGTTGTGCGTGCCCAGCCACAGCCGGCCGTCGCTGTGCGTGAAGAGCGCACCGTACTCGCGCCGCGTCGGCAGGCCGTCGCGGCTGCCCGCGATGGTCTGCACGCTGGCGGCGCGCGGGTCGGTGCGGCTCACGCCGCCGTGCGTGGCGGCCCACAGCAGACCGGAACGGTCCACCAGCAGGCCGCGCACGGTGTCGTCGACGAGGCTGCTGGCCATGCCGGAGCGGTGCCGCAGGCGGCGCGTCTGGCCGCTGGCCGCGTCCACCACCAGCACGCCCTGGCCCAGTGTGGCGATCCAGATCTCGCCCGGCCGCGCCTCGACGATGGCGCCGATGCGCTGCGCCGACAGCGGCGTGCCGTCCCGGGCCGGGGCCGCTTCGAGCACGGGCCGGGCCAGGCCGTCGGTGTCGATGACGTAGGCGCCGCCACGGTTCGTGCCCACCCAGACGCGGCCTTGCAGATCCTGCAGCAGCGCCTCGGGTTGCAGCGGCCCGGTGCCGGCGGCACGCGGCAGGGTCACGCGCTCGAAACGCGTGCCGCCGGCCGGGCGGCGGAACAGGCCCTCCGAGGTACCGGCCCACAGCCGGCCCTGGCGGTCCAGCAGCACCGAGACCACGCGGTCGCCGGCCAGGCCGCTGGGGGCCTCGGCGCCCATGGGCATGGGCGTGACGCGGCCGCTGGCGATGTCGACGTGGTCCAGGCCGCCGTCGGTGCCCACCCACAGGCCGTCGGCGCCGTCGCCGGCGATGGTGCGCACGCTGACATGGCCCAGCCCGCCCGGGCCGGCACCGATGCGCTCGAACCGCTGCGTGGCGGCGTCGTGGCGCACCAGGCCGGCGGCGCTGGTGCCGATCCACAGCCGGCCGCGCCGGTCGGCATGCAGGGCCTGGATGAGGTTGTCGGGCAGGCTGCCGGCCACCCCGGGTTCGTAGCGGAAGGCGCGCGCCTGGTAGCCGTCCCAGCGCGCCAGGCCGGCGGCGGTGCCGATCCACAGGTAGCCCTGGGCATCCTGGGCCAGGGCGATGGCGACTTCGTTGGGCAGGCCCTGCTGGGTGGTGATCTGCTGGAAGCCGAGCTCGGCGCGGTCGCCCCAGCGCGTGTCGCCGGGGACCGCGGCGGCGGGCGCGGCGGCCAGCAGCAGACCCAGCACGCAGAACGCGGCGATCAGCGGGAGGAAGGGTCTGCCGAACAGGGCAAGGTCGCGGCGCGGCAGGTTCACCGGGTGATTTTCGCCCAGCGCCGGCCGGCCCCCGGGCGCTGCGCGGGCGCGGTGACAATGCGCGCGACGCATCTCACGATCGCGGGGCTGCCGGTGCCGGACAGCCATGAACCCTGGCGCGCTGCGCCTTCCGGAAGACGCCCGACATGCTCCTGCTCCTGTCTCCCTCCAAGGCCCTGGACTTCGAGACCCGCGTGCCGGCAGCGGTGTCGAAGAAGGCCAGCGAGCCGCTCTTCGCCGGGCGCGCGGCCGAACTCATCGAGGTGCTCAGGCGCCAGACCCCGGCCCAGGTGGCCGCCCTGATGGACCTGTCGGACAAGCTGGCACAGCTCAACGTCGCCCGCTACGCCCTCTGGCAGCCGCAGGCCACGGCCGACAACGGCAAGCCGGCCGTGCTGGCCTTCGACGGCGACGTCTACGCCGGCCTGCAGGCGAAGGCGCTGAAGGCCGCCGACCTGGCCTGGGCCCAGGAGCACCTGGTGATCCTGTCGGGCCTTTATGGCGCGCTGCGACCGCTGGACCGCCTGCAACCCTACCGGCTGGAGATGGGCACGGCGCTGAAGACGCCGCGCGGCAAGGACCTCTACGCCTTCTGGGGCGACACCGTGGCGCGATGGCTGGACGAGCGCCAGGCCGCGGAGGCCGCGCCGGTGGTGGTGAACCTGGCGTCCGTCGAGTACGCACGTGTCGTGCCGCGGGGCAGCCTGCGCGCCAGGTGGGTGGACGTGAGCTTCCTCGAAGGCGCAGGCAACGACGCGAAGATCATCAGCTTCTTCGCCAAGAAGGCGCGCGGGCTGCTGGCGCGGCACGCCGTGCTGAAGCGGGCGCGCAGCGTCAGGGCGCTGGAGGACTTCGCGGCCGAGGGCTACGCGCTGGACCGCGCTGCCTCCACGGCCACGCACCTGGTGTTCCGGCGCCCGCGGGCTGGTTAACATTTCCGCCATGACGACCACCGCCCAGACCGTCACCCCCGAACTGCGCCGCTGGATCATCGCCCAGGCCGAGGCCGGCTGCCGCCCGGAGGACGTGCTGACGGCGATGAAGGCCAGCGGCTGGGAGGAGGACGTCGCCGTCGACGCGCTGGAGCAGACGCTGCGCCAGCGCCTGGACGAGATCGGCCGCCGGCCGCTGCCGGCGGGCGAGCTGCCACCGCCCAGCGCCGTGCCCGAGCCGCGGCTCGACGGTGCCAGCGAACTGCGCTTGTCCGACGGCCACCGGGTGCGCGTGCTGGGCAGCATGAAGCTGCCGCGCGTGGTGATCTTCGGCGGGCTGCTCACCGACGCCGAATGCGACGAGCTGATGGCGCTGGCGCGGCCGCGCCTGCTGCGCTCGGAGACCGTGGACAACGCCACCGGCGGCAGCGAGGTCAACGCGGCGCGCACCAGCGACGGCATGTTCTTCGAGCGCGGCGAGGCGCCGCTGATCCGGCGCATCGAGGCCCGCATCGCCGAGCTCGTGCGCTGGCCGCTGGAGAACGGCGAGGGCCTGCAGGTGCTGCGCTACCGGCCCGGGGCCGAGTACCGGCCGCACCACGACTACTTCGATCCCGCCCACAGCGGCACGGCGCGCATCCTGCAGCGCGGGGGCCAGCGCGTGGGCACGGTGGTGATGTACCTGAACACGCCCGAAGGGGGTGGCGCCACCACCTTTCCCGATGTCGGCTTCGAAGTCGCGCCGGTGCGCGGCAACGCCGTCTTCTTCAGCTATGACCGCGCCCACGAGTCCACGCGCACGCTGCACGGGGGCGCGCCGGTGACGGCCGGCGAGAAGTGGGTGGCGACGAAGTGGATGCGCGAAGGCGTCTTCGTCTGAGGCGCTGATTCAGAGCGCGGCGCTTTCGCCGTGCTGCGGCACGCGCACGCGCCAGCCCAGTTGCTGCTGGATCGCCACGCGCATCGCGTCGGCGGCGTCGGGTTCGCCGTGCACGACGAAGGTCTGCGCCGGCGCGGCCGGCATCTGGCGCAGCCAGGCGATGAGCTCGCCCTGGTCGGCATGGCCGGAGAAGCCGTCCAGGTGCGTGACCTCGGCGCGCACGGGCAGCAGCTCGCCGTGGATCTTCACCTCGCGGTCGCCGGCGATGAGCTTCGCGCCGCGGCTGCCTCCGACCTGGAAGCCGGCGAAGACGACGCTGTGGCGCGGGTCGCCGATGCGCGCCTTCAGGTGATGCAGCACGCGCCCGCCGGTGGCCATGCCGCTGGCGGAGATGATCACCGAGGGATAGCGCGACGCCGCCAGGCGCATGGACTGCTGCACCGTGGTGACGATGCGCAGGCCGTCGGTCAGGCCGCGCAGTTCGCGCGGCGGCACGCGCAGCAGCGTGCCGTGACGGCGGTACAGCGCCGTGGCCTCGGTCGCCATGGGACTGTCCAGCCAGACCGGCAGGTCGCGGGGAATCGTGCCCGCCGCCTTCAGCCGCTGCAGCACCAGCAGCAGGGCCTGCGCGCGCCCCACGGCGAAGGCCGGCAGCAGCACCGAGCCGCCGCGCTGCACGGTGCGCTGCACGATCTCGCCCAGCCGCGCCGCGCTGTCCTCGGCGCCGTGCCTTCGGTTGCCGTAGGTGGATTCGACGAGCAGCACGTCGGCGCCCGGCGGTGGCGCCGGCGGCGGCATCAGCAGGTCGGCGCTGCGCCCGACGTCGCCGCTGAAGAGCAGCTGGCGGTGGCCGTCGGACAGCCACACGCTGCAGGCGCCCAGCAGGTGGCCGACCGGGCTCAGCCTCACCGTGTTGCGGCCGATCTTCAGCGCACGGCCCGGCGCCAGCGGCACGAACTGTGCGATGGCGCGCAGCGCGTCGGCCTTCGTGTACAGCGGCAGCGCCTTGGCGTGGCGGCTGGTGCCGTAGCGGTTGGCGCGGCGCGCATCCTCTTCCTGCAGGTGGGCGCTGTCCAGCAGCAGCACCTTGGCCAGCTCGCAGGTGGCGGGGTGCGCGTGGATGGGCCCGCGGAAGCCGTGCTTGACCAGCGCAGGCAGCCAGCCGCTGTGGTCGAGGTGGGCGTGGCTCAGCAGCACGGCGTCGAGCTCACGCAACTCGGGCGGCGCCGCCCAGTTGCGCTCGCGGTGCAGCTTCCAGCCCTGGAACAGACCGCAGTCCAGCAGCAGGCGGCGGTCTTCCGTGGTCACCAGGTGGCGCGAGCCGGTGACACCGTCGGCCGCGCCCAGGAATTGAAGTTTCACGCCGGCGAGGGTACCCGATGGGCCTGACCACCCACCTTGAAGAAGGACACGGCCTCGGTCAGCTGCACGGCCTGGTGGCGCAGGCTCTCGGCGGCGGCGGCGCTTTCCTCCACCAGCGCGGCATTCTGCTGCGTCACCTGGTCGAGCTGGTGCACGGCCTCGCCGATCTGGCTCACGCCCTTGCTCTGCTCCACGCTGCCGGTGTTGATCTCGTCCAGCATGTCGCGCACGCGCGCCACCTGCGTGACGATCTCGCCCATCGTGCGGCCGGCGTCGCCGACCAGCGCGCTGCCGGTTTCCACTTTCTCGACGCTGGCGTTGATGAGGGTCTTGATCTCGCGCGCGGCCTCGGCGCTGCGCTGCGCCAGGCTGCGCACCTCGCCGGCCACCACGGCGAAACCGCGGCCCTGTTCGCCGGCGCGTGCGGCTTCCACCGCGGCGTTCAGCGCCAGGATGTTGGTCTGGAAAGCGATGCCGTCGATGACGCCGATGATGTCGGCGATCTTCTTGCTGCTGGCGCTGATTTCGTCCATCGTGGCGACGACGCGGCCGACCACTTCGCCGCCCTGCGTGGCCACGCCCGAGGCGCTGGCGGCCAGCTGCGAGGCCTGGCGGGCGGTGTCGGCGTTGTGCTTGACGGTGGCCGTGATCTGCTCCATCGACGCCGCGGTCTGTTGCAGGTTGCTGGCCTCTTCCTCGGTGCGCTGGCTGAGGTCGGTGTTGCCCTGCGAGATCTGCGCACTGGCCGTGGCCACGCTCTCGGCGTTGGCGCGCACGGTGCCGACGATGTTCAGCAGCGCCTCGTTCATGCGCTTGAGCGCGGCCAGCATCTGGCCGGTTTCGTCCTGCGACGTGACTTCGATGCGCGAGCCCAGGTCACCCTGCGCCACGGTCTCGGCCACCTGCACGGCCTGGTGCAGCGGCACGACGATGGAACGCGTGATCCACCAGCCCATCAGCCCGGCGGCCAGCGCGCTGCCCACCGTCGTGAGCAGCAGCACCCAGTTGGTGAGGGCGACGGTGTCCTCGACTTCCTTCTCGGCCTGGTCCATCAGTTCACTCTGGTAGCCGATGATGGCCTGCAGGCGCTCGAAGTAGGCGTTCTGCGCCTTGCGCAACGGGCCCATGAGGGCTTCGCGCAGAGCTTCGGGCTTGTCCTGGCGCGCCAGCGCCACCGTGCGATCCAGCTCGGTGGTGTAGGTCTGGCGGATGTCCGTCAGTTCCTTCAGCATCTGCCGGCCCTTGGGCTGGGTGATGGTCTCGTCCAGCTTCTTGAGCAGCGCGGCGTTGGCCACGCGCACGTCGTCGATGCGCTTGGTCTCGGCTGCGCGCGCCGTGGGCTCCTCCACCAGGGCCAGGTTGCGCACCGCGCGCGCGGTGATGTTGAGGTTGTCCTTGATCTCGCCCAGCGCCTCGATCTTGGGCAGGCGATCGTGCGTCATCAGCTTCAGGTCGGCCTGCAGGTCGGCCAGGGCCAGGCGCGAGAGCACGGCCACGATGACCAGAGCGGCGATGGACAATGCGAAGGCCATGCCCAGCCGGGCGCCGATGCGGATGTTTCCGAGGGAGATCATGGGGAGGTACTCCTGAGGCGTCGAATGTCGCGATACCAGGGGGGATATCGGCAGGGCGGCGGGCCGGGTGCTTGTTCTGGATCAACTTTCGTCCGGACCCGCCGGCGGACTCAGCGGAAGTGCTCCAGAAGGCGCTCCAGCGCCATCGTGAAGGGCTGCTGCATCATGGGCAGCGTCAGCAGAAGGCCCAGCAGGCCCACCCCCAGCGTCACCGGGAAGCCGATCGCGAAGATGTTGATCTGCGGCGCCACGCGCGAGACCGTGCCCAGCACCAGATTCACGAACACCAGCATGGTCAGCAGCGGCAGCGCGATCCACAGGCCGGTGGCGAAGATCTCCGCACCCCAGCGCTGCGGCTGCACCTGGGCCAGGAAGGCGAAGGGCTCCGGCCCGGCCGGGAAGGCCTGGAAGCTCTGCACCAGGGCTGCGATCACCAGCAGGTGGCCGCCCATGACGACGAACAGCCAGGCCACCAGCGTGCCGAAGAAGCGGCTGGTGGCGGTGCCGGTGGTGGCCGACAGGGGGTCGAAGAAGCCGGCGAAGTTCAGGCCCATCTGCAGGCCGATCAGTTCGCCGGCGAACTCCACCGCCGCGAACACCAGGCGCACGGCGAAGCCCAGGCTCAGGCCGATGATCAACTGCTGCACCACCAGCATCACGGCGGCGGGCGAATCCAGCGGCACGGCGGGCGTGGCGGGCAGCGAGGCCTGCGCGGCATAGGCAATGAAGGCGGCCAGCCCGATGCGCACGCGCGCCGGCACCTGGCGCGTGCCCAGCACGGGCAGCGCCTGGAACAGCGCCAGCGCGCGCAGGAAGGGCCAGACCAGCGGCGTGATCCACGCCAGGATCTGTGCCTCGGAGAAGGAGATCACCCCACGGCGCCTGGAATCGACTGGAGGGTCTGCCGGATGTAGTCGACCAGCGTGGTCACCATCCAGGGCCCGGCCACGGCCATCACGGCCACGGCCGCCACCACCTTGGGCACGAAGCTCAGCGTGGCCTCGTTGATCTGCGTGGCGGCCTGGAAGATGCTCACCACCAGGCCCACGACCAGCACCACCAGCAGCACCGGCGCGCTCACCATCAGCAGCAGCATCAGGCCTTGCTGGCCCAGCGCCAGGACTTGCGTCGAATCCATCGTGGCCTCTACGTGACGAAGGAAGCCGCCAGCGAACCGAGCAGCAGGTTCCAGCCGTCGGCCAGCACGAACAGCATCAGCTTGAAGGGCAGGGCCACCAGCACCGGGCTGAGCATCATCATGCCCAGGCTCATCAGCACGCTGGCGACGATCATGTCGATGACCAGGAAGGGAATGAAGATCAGGAAGCCGATCTGGAAGGCGCTCTTCAGCTCGCTGGTGACGAAGGCCGGCACCAGCACCGACAGCGGCACGTCCTCGCCCTTCACGGTGGCCGGCAGCTTGGCCAGCTTGGCGAACAGCTGCACGTCGCTCTGGCGCGTCTGCTTGAGCATGAACTCGCGCAGCGGCTTGGTGCCGGTCTTCAGTGCTTCTTCGGCGGCCATCGTGCCGTTGGAATAGGGCAGCCAGGCCTCCTGGTAGACCTTGTCCAGCGTCGGCGACATGACGAAGAAGGTGAGGAACAGGCTCAGCCCCACGATCACCTGGTTGGGCGGCGCGGCCTGCGTGCCCAGCGCCTGGCGCAGCAGGCTCAGCACGATGACGATGCGCGTGAACCCGGTCATCAGCAGCAGGATCGCGGGCAGGAAGCCCAGCGCCGTGAAGAACAGCAGCGTCTGGATCGGCACCGAGTAGGTGGTGCCGCCCGCGCCCTGGCCGATGACCAGCGGCAGGTTGCCGCCGCCGCCGGCCTGCTGCGCGAAGGCCCAGCCCGCGGTGCCCAGGCCGAGGCCCACGGCCAGCTTCAGGCTAGCGCGCATCGGGATCCCGGGGATCGTGGCCCCGAAGGCGGGACAGCAGCTGGTGGAAGGCTGCCGCAGGCGGTGCCGGCGGCGTGGCGGGCGCGGCCTCGGCCTGCGCGGCCATGGTGTGCAGCGTGCGGATGCCTTGGGGCGACACGCCCAGCACCAGCCACAGCCGGTCTTCGCCCTGGCCCACCTCCACCGTCACCAGCTTCTGCTGCGTGGACAGCGGCAGCACCGCCACCGCGCGCGGGGCGCCGGGGCGTGCCGGGCCGCCGGCCAGCGGCGTGCGGCGCAGCAGCCACAGCGTCACAGGGATCGCCGCCACGATGGCGGCGAACCACAGCAGCGAGGTGAGGTTCAGCGGCATCACTGCTTCGAAAGGCGGCGCAGCCGTTCGCTGGGCGTGACGATGTCGGTGAGCCGGATGCCGAACTTGTCATTGACCACCACCACCTCGCCTTGCGCGATGAGGTAACCGTTGACGAGCACGTCCATCGGCTCGCCGGCCAGCGTCTCCAGCTCCACCACCGAGCCCTGCGCCAACTGCAGGATGTGCTTGATGGGGATGCGCGTGCGGCCCAGTTCCACGGTCAGCTGGACGGGAATGTCCAGGATCATGTTGATGTCGTTGGCCGAGCCCGGCGGCGCCTGCACGTTGGTGGACGAGGCGAACTGCGTGAACGCCGGCGTCGACACCGATTCGGCGGGGCCTGCCACTTCGCTGGCGACCTCGGTGCCGGGCTTGCTTTCGGCCAGGGCCGCAGCCCATTCGGCGGCCATCTTGTCCTCTTCGGACATGGCGGAGTTGTTTTCGCTCATTTCTGGTGTTCCCCGATCCAGGTCATGTTCGACCCGGTGAGCAGACGTTCGATCTTGATCGCGTAGCGGTTGTTGCTGACGCCGTAGTGGGCGTCGAAGACGGGCACGCCGGAGACCTTGGCCTGGATCAGCGGGTCGAGGTCGAGTTCGACGAAGTCACCGGGCTTGAAGGACAGCAGCTGTTCCACCGTGGCACCGGCATAGGCCAGTTCGGCGACGAGGTCCACCTCGGCGGCCTGGATCTGGTGCTTGAGCAGGTTGACCCAGCGGCGGTCGGGCTCGGTGCTGTCGCCCTGGATGGTGCTGTACAGCGTGTCGCGGATGGGTTCCAGCGTGCTGTACGGGACGCAGAAGTGGATGGAGCCGGTGGTGTCGCCGATCTCCAGCGTGAAGTTCGTGGCGACGACGATCTCGCTGGGCGTGGCGATGCTGGCGAACTGCGGCTGCATCTCGCTGCGCGTGTACTCCAGCTCCACCGGGTAGATGCCCATCCACGCCTTCTTGTACTCGGCGCAGATCACCTCCACCAGGCGCAGGATGACGCGCAGTTCGGTGGGGCTGAAGTCACGCCCCTCGATGCGCGTGTGGAACTTGCCGACGCCGCCGAAGAGCGCGTCGATCACCGCGAACACCAGGCTCGGGTCGCACACGATGAGCCCCGAGCCGCGCAGCGGCTTGACGTTCATGATGTTGAAGTTCGTCGGCACCACGATCTCGCGCAGGAAGGCGCTGAACTTCTGCACCTTGATGCCGCCGATGGCCACTTCCGGGCTCTTGCGGATGAAGTTGAACAGGCCGATGCGGATGTTGCGGGCGAAGCGCTCGTTGATCACCTCCATCGTCGGCATGCGGCCGCGGACGATGCGTTCCTGGCTCGCCAGGTCGTACTCGCGGATGCCGCCGGACGGGCCGTCCTCCTGCTCGAGCTTCTGGCTTTCGCCGGTGATGCCCTGCAGCAGTGCGTCGACTTCGTCTTGCGAGAGGATCTGCTGGTTCATGGAAGCTCAGTGCGCTGTCGAGCTCATTGAATGATGAAATTTGAGAAGTGGACGGCCGTGATCGGGAGCGGCGCGGCGGCCTTCTTCTTCTTTTTCTTCTTCGCCGGCGCAGCCGCTTCTGCGGTGCCTGGCTCGTCGTCGTCGTCCACGGCGAAGCCCAGCACCTTGGCCGTCTCGCGGCGGATCTTCTCGGCCAGTTGCTGCTTGCCTTCGCGACCCAGCAGTTCGTTGGCCGTGCGGTCGGCGATGGCCATCAGGATCTGGTTGCGGATGGCCGGCATGTAGGCCTTGATCTGGTCGCCCAGCTTGGCGTCTTCCAGCTCCAGCGTGATGCCCAGCTGCGCATAGCGCTCGGCGTCGCGGTCGGCCAGATTGACCGTGAAGGCCTCCAGCGGCACGAAGGTGGGCACGTGCTTGGGGTCGCGCTTGGCGGCCACGGCGTGGGCGGCGGGCGCGCCTTCCTCGGCCTCGGCACCGGCCTCGGCGTCGGGCGCCTTCTTCTTCATCAGCAGCATGGCGGCGACGCCGCCGCCCACCAGGACGAGCGCCACCACGGCGATGATGATGATCAGCTTCTTCTTGCTGCCTTTGGCCGGGGGGGCGGCTTCGGTGGCGGCGGTGGCGGTGGCGGCGGTCGACATGCGGTCTCCTGCGGGGCCGGTGGGCGCCACGGAGGTGGCGCCTTCTCGGCCGGATGCAGGCATTTTTGAACCGCCGGGCCCCGGGCGAAGCCTCGATAAGGGGCGGCAAAGCCGCCTTCAAGCGCGCCGTGGCGCGCCCGCCGGCCTTCAGGCGATCAGGTCGACGACGCCGCGGCGTCGCAGGGCCGCCGGGGCCGCCACGCCGGCCAGCGGACCGGCGGTGTCTTCGGGGCCGGCATCGCGGCCACGCGGGCTGGGCTTGCCGGCACCGCCTTCGCGCGACGCCTGCCGCGGCTGCTCGAAGACGCCACCGCCGGCCAGCGTGAGCCCGGCCTCGCGCAGCGTGCCGGCCAGGGTGGGCAGGGCCTGTTCCAGGGCCTGCCGCGTGGGGGCCTGCTCGGCGGCCAGGTGCACGCTGGCATTGGCGCCGTCGAGCTGGATCTGCACCGTCACCGGCCCCAGTTCCACCGGGTGAAGTTCCAGACGGGCCTGTTCGACGCCGTCGCGCACGAAGGTGGCAAGCCGGACGCCGAGCTCCGACGCGAACTCGGGGCTTCCGGGCCGGGCGGCCACGGCGGCTTCGGCGGGCGGCGTTGGGGCGGACAGCGCTGGCGCCGGGGCCGCCGCCGACAGGGACGGCGCCGGCAGCGCCGTCTCGGGCCCGGCAGCGCGCTTTCCGGGCTCGGCCAGGGGCAGGGTGAAGGCCGCGGGCTCGCTGCGGCCGGACACGGCCGCAGGGGCGGGCGACTCCGGCGGCGCGGACGTGGCCGCAGGTTCGTCGGCTGCCGGCAGCGCGGACGCGCGGCTGCGCCCGTGCGCCACGGCGGCACCCGTCGCTTCGGGCTGCGCGCGGGCCGGTTCGGGCGCTGCCGCACGCGTCGTCATGGGCGGCAGCAGGGCGCTCCAGCCGCTGGCGTCGCCGGTGCCGGCTTCATCCTTGGCGGCGGCCGGTTTCTCGGGCACAGCGGCTTCGTCGCTGGCGACCCCGGTGGCGGCCGCTCCGTCGGGCAGGAGCGGTGGTGCGACCTCCGGGCGGGCTGATTCCGGCGCTGCGGCGGTCTTGAGGCCTTCGGTGCGCGCCGGGCCGCGCGGGCTGGCCGCCGGCCGCGCCGCCTGGGCGCGTCGGCCGCTCTGCTGTTCCAGCGCGCGCGCGAAGCTGGCTTCGCCGCTGCCGTCTTCGGGCAACGGGCTGCCGGGGCCTGCCGGCGGCGCCGCGGGGCTGGGCGCGGCGGATGCGGAAACGGGACAGGCGAGCATCAGTGCAGCAGCGGCATGAGGTCGTTGTTGCCGCGCAGGCGCGCGCTGCGGTGCCGCTGCGCGGTGGCGTCGTCGGTCCGGCGCTGCTCGCGGCGGCTGTTGGCGAGCTCGGCCTCCTGGGTGCGGCGTTCGAGGAGCTTGCGCACCGAGGCCACGCGGGTCTCCTGCGCCAGCAGCTGGCGGCGCAGGGCCTCCAGCCGCGCGGCCGCCTGCGTCTGCTGCCCCTCCAGCTGGGCCAGGGCCTGGTCCAGCCGCAGCATGAAGCCCTGGTGCACGCGCAGGAGTTCGATGGAGGCGCTGCGGCCGCCGGTGGCGGGATGGCGGGCGCGGTAGTCGTCGCGGTAGCCCGCCAGCTGCGTGGCCTGGCGTTCCAGCTGGCGCTGGTGCGACTCGGCCTGCGCCAGCTGGGACAGCGTCTCGTCGCGCAGGTTCTCGGCGTGCGAGAGCAGGGCGTGCAGGGAGGTGCTCATGGTGGGGGGCCTCGGGGGTTCAGTTCGACATCAGCCGCACCAGCTGCGTGCGGCTGCTCTCGAGCGCAGCGCGCTCGTGCATGTCCTGCTGCAGCAGGGCGGTCATCTGGGGGTGCAGCCGGACGGAGAGGTCCAGCTCCGCATCGTGGCCGGCCTGGTAGGCGCCGAGCTGGATGAGGTCGCGCGCCTTGTTCACGCGCGACAGCAGCTGGCGCATGCGGCGCGCGGCTTCGAGGTGCTGGCGCGGCGTCACGGCAGTCATTACGCGGGAGATGGAGCGTTCGACGTCGATGGCCGGGTAGTGGCCGCTCTCGGCGAGTTCGCGGCTGAGCACGATGTGGCCGTCCAGGATGCCGCGCGCGGCGTCGGCGATGGGGTCCTGCGGGTCGTCGCCCTCGCTCAGCACGGTGTAGAAGGCGGTGATGGAGCCGCAGCCGTTGAGGCCGTTGCCGCTGCGTTCCACCAGCTGCGGCAGCTTGGCGAAGCAGCTCGGCGGGTAGCCCTTGGTGGCCGGCGGCTCGCCGATGGCCAGCGCGATCTCGCGCTGCGCCATGGCGTAGCGCGTCAGGCTGTCCATCAGCAGCAGCACGTGCAGGCCGCGGTCGCGGAAATGCTCGGCGATGGCGGTGGCGTAGCTCGCACCCTGCATGCGCAGCAGCGGCGGCGCGTCGGCGGGCGCGGCGACGACGACGCTGCGCGCGCGGCCTTCCTCCTCCAGGATGTCCTCGATGAACTCCTTGACCTCGCGGCCGCGCTCGCCGATGAGCCCGACCACGATGACGTCGGCCTCGGTGTAGCGCGCCATCATGCCCATCAGCACGCTCTTGCCGACGCCGGTGCCGGCGAACAGGCCCAGGCGCTGGCCGCGGCCCACGGTGAGCAGGGCGTTGATGGCACGCACGCCCGTGTCCAGCGGCGTGCGCACGGGGTCGCGGTCCATGGCGTTGATGGGGCGGCGCACCAGCGGCTCGGTGTGCACGCCGACCAGCGGGCCCAGGCGGTCGATGGGCTCGCCGTGCGAGTCCACCACGCGGCCAAGCAGGCCGTCACCCACGGGCAGGTGCAGGCCGCGGTCCTCGCTGCGCCGCCAGGGGTGGTTGTCGGCGCCGAACTGCGGCGGTGACGACGGCGCCGGACGCGGCACCACGCGCGCGCCGCTGGCCAGGCCGTGCAGCTCGCCCATCGGCATGAGGAAGGCGCGGTCGCCGCTGAAGCCGACCACCTCCGACAGCACCGGGGGCTGGCCCGGGCAGTGCACCTCGCAGACCGAGCCCACGGGCACGCGCACGCCGGCGGCTTCCAGCACCAGGCCGGTGACGCGCAGCAGGGTGCCGACGGCTTCCAGCGGCTGCGGGTGCGAGGCGTAGTCCTGCAGGTCCGCCATCCAGTGCTCCCAGCGGCGGGCACGCGCATCCAGCTGCAGCTGCGGGTCGAGCGGCCTCATGCGTCGGTGTCCTCGAAGGGCAGGCTGGAGCCCAGCGCCGCGGCGGCCTGCGCCCAGCGCATGGCGATGCGGGCGTCCACGGCGCCGACGTCGCTCTGCACCAGCACGCCGCCACGCTCGATCACGGGGTTGGCGCTCAGGCGGGCCCCGCGCGCGGCCAGCGCTTCCTCGGCGCCTTCGGCCACCAGGGGCAGGTCCTGCGGATGCACTTCGACGACGATGTGGCGCGCGCTCAGCATGACGGCGGCCACGGCGTCGGCAGCCACGCGGGCCACCAGGGCCGGCTGCGTGGCGAGTTCGTTGCGCACCACCTGGCGTGCCAGCAGCACGGCGGTGTCGGCCAGGGCGGCGGCGACGCGGGCGTCGAGCTGCTGGAACTGCTCGTCGAAGCCTTCCAGCAGCGCACCGATCTGCGCCGTGGCCTGCTGCGCGAAGCTCTGCTTGAAGTTCTCCAGCGCTGCCATGCCGTCGCGGTAGCCGTCCTGGTAGCCGGCCTGGCGTGCCGCGGCGACGCGCGCCGCCCAGTCTTCGGGGGTCGGCTCGGGCGGTGTCGCGGGCGCGGCCGGCGTGGCCGGGCCGGACTGGCCCGCCGCGCCGCCGAAGCTGCCCGGCTGCCAGCTGGCGAAGTCGCCCAGTTCCTCGCGCGGGATGAAGCGCTGGTAGGGCGACGAGGCCTTGGAACCCGCCGGCGGCGGGACGTTCTTGAAGACGGGGGGACGGCTGCCCATGGTGTTTCGTCAGACGAACTGTTCGTCGCCGCCGCCGGCCAGCACGATCTGGCCCTCGTCGACGAGGCGCCGCACGATCTTGAGCAGTTCCTTCTGCTCGGCCTCGACCTCGGACAGCCGCACCGGGCCGCGCGATTCCAGGTCTTCCTTGAGCGTCTCGGCGGCGCGCGTGGACATGTTCTTGAAGATCTTCTCGCGCAGCGCCGGCGTCGCGCCCTTGAGGGCCACGACCAGCGAGTCGCTCTGCACTTCCTTCATCAGCGACTGGATGCCCTTGTCGTCGATCTTGATGAGATCGTCGAAGGTGAACATGTTGTCCATGATCTTCTGGGCGAGGTCGTTGTCGGCCTCGCGCACGAAGTCCAGCACGCTGGTCTCGACCGCGCTGCCCAGCATGTTCAGGATCTCGGCCGCGGCCTTGGCGCCGCCCAGGGTGCTCTTGCGGCTGCGGTCACCGCCCGCCAGCACCTTGCTCATGACCTCGTTGAGGTCGCGCAACGCCAGTGGCTGGATGCCGTCCAGCGTGGCGATGCGCACCATCACCTCGTTGCGCTGGCGCTCGGTGAAGAGCTTCAGCACGTCGGCAGCCTGGTCGAAGTCCAGGTGCACCAGGATGGCGGCGACGATCTGCGGGTGCTCGTTGCGCAGCAGTTCGGCCACCGAGGTGGGGTCCATCCACTTCAGGCTCTCGATGCCGGTGACGTCGTTGCCCTGCAGGATGCGGTCGATCAGCAGGTTGGCCTTCTCGTCGCCCAGCGCGCGGCGCAGCACGGCCTTCACGTACTCGTTGCTGTCGGCCACCAGCAGGCGTTCGCTCTGCGCGACGGTCTCGAAGGTCTCCATCACCTGGTCGACGCGCTCGGAGGTGACGGACTTGATGCGCGCGATGGTCTCGCCCAGGCGCTGCACTTCCTTGGGCGCCAGATGCTTGAAGACCTCGGCGGCCTCCTCCTCGCCCAGCGTCATCATCAGGATGGCGGCGCGTTCCAGGCCGTCGTCTTCGGTGGCAGCAGCCATGGCGTGTCCTCAGGCCGATTCGCCGTTGACCCAGCCGCGCACGATGTTGGCCACGGCCGCGGGGTTGGACTTGGCCAGCATGCGCGCGGCCTCGACCTTGTCGCTGTTGCCCGGGGGCATCAGCACCTTGGGCGGGGGCCGCGGCGCGGGCGGCGGCTCGACGTCGCCTTCGCCCACCACCTCGTCGAGCTGGTCGCCGGGCTTGTGCACTGGCGGCGGCGCCATCAGTTCGTTCATGGCCGGGCGCAGCAGCTTGCTGATGATCACCAGGGCCACCAGCGCCAGCGCGGCCGGCGCAGCCGCGCTCTTGAGCAGGTCCAGCAGCCAGGGCTGCTTCCACAGCGGCACGTCCTCGGCAGCCGGGGGGGCATCGACGCGGAAGGGTGCGTTGACCACCTTCACGACGTCGCCGCGCTCGGCGTTGAAGCCGATGCCCTGCTGCACCAGCGCCGTGAGCTGCTCGACCTCCTTGTCCGTCAGCGGCACCGTGCTGGTCTTGCCCTTGGCGTCGGTGGTGCTGCGGTGGTTCACCACCACGGCGGCCGACAGGCGCTTGACGCTGCCCACGGCGTTGCGCGTGACGGTGACGGTCTTGTCCAGCTCGTAGCGCGTGGCGGCCTCCTTGCGCTGGCTCTGGTTGCCGGCGGCATTGGCCTGCGCACCCTGCAGCGGCTGCGCGGCGCCGTTGATGGGCGCCGTGGCCGGGGTGGGCGGCTGGTTGCTGGTGGCGCCGGGCACGCCGGCCGGCGTGGCGCTGCCGGGCTGGCTGGATTCCTCGCTGCGCTGCTCGCGGATGCTGGCCTTGGCGTCGGCACCCTGGTTGGGGCGCCAGGCCTCGGCGGTCTGCATGACCTGCGAGAAGTCGATCTCGGCGCTGACGCTGGCACGCACGTTGTCACGGCCGACCACGGGCTCCAGCAGCGCCATCACGCGCCGGAGGTGGTTGGCTTCCACCTCGCGGCGGTACTGCAGCTGCTGGGTGTCCAGTCCGGCGGCGTTTTCGTCGTCGGGCGTGCCGGAGAGCAGGGCACCGGTGCTGTCCACCACGCTCACGGCCTTGGCGGCGAGCTCGGGCACGCTGCCCGAGACCACGCGCACGATGCCGGCGATCTGGTTGCGGTCCAGCGTGCGGCCGGGGTGCAGCGTCAGCACCACGGAGGCGCTGGGCTTCTGCTGCTCGCGGAAGAAGCCGTTCTGCTGCGGCAGCGCCAGGTGCACGCGGGCCGACTTCACCGACTCCAGCGCCTGGATGCTGGTGGTGAGCTCGCCTTCGATGGCGCGCTGCACCTTCATGCGTTCCTGGCCCTGCGTCTGGCCGAAGCTGTTCTTGTCCAGCAGTTCGTAGCCGGCGATGGCGCCGCCGCCGGCGCCGGCCGAAGGCAGGCCCTGCGCGGCCAGCTTCATGCGCAGCTCGTGCACGCGGCCGCTGGGCACCAGGATCACGCTGCCACCCTCGGCGAACTTGTAGGGCACGTTCATCTGCGCCAGGCGGTCGATGACCTGGCCGCCGTCCTTCTCGGACAGTGTGGGGAAGAGCGGGCGGTAGTCGCTGTCGCGCGCACCGACGAACATGAAGGCCAGCACCGCGATCAGTGCGGCCAGCCCGAACACGGCGCCCAGCTGCAGGCGCACGGGCATGGCCTGCCAGCGCTCGGCCAGGCCCGGCGCGGGGGGCGGGCCGAGCGGCACGAGCGGGGTGGGGGCGACGGTGGCGACGGCGTTGTCCATGGGGCGCGTTGGGGGCAGGCGGCTTTTCCGGGTTCGGGGCCATTGTTCGCCTGGCGGGGCCGGGACCTAAGGGGAAGAAGCGCGAGGAAAGCGCGCCTGATCGCGCCTTCCGAAGGCCGCTGCCGCCCTACAGTGACGCCGTGGAAAACCGACTGCCACCCTCCGCGCCATGAACGACCTGCGACTGAAGCCCTTCGACTTCAACGCTGCCGTCGCGCGCGCCGGCCTGCGCCCTGACGGCACGCCGCGCGCCGAGGCGGCCGAGGCCGGCGGTTTCCGCGCCGCCATGGACAACGCGCTGAAGGACGTCAGCCAGACGCAGAACGAGGCCGCGACCCTGCGCCGCGAGTTCCTGCTCGGCAACCCGACGGTGGACCTGGAAACCACGATGATGTCCATGGCCAAGGCCCAGGTGGGCTTCCAGGCCGTGCTGCAGGTGAGGAACCGCCTCGCCCAGGCCTATTCGGACATCATGAACATGCAGGTCTAGCGCCTGGAGCGCCTGCGGATCAGCAGTTGGGGAACTGGGGCCAGTGGCCCTTTTCGACGCAGATGCGCGGGCGGCCCAGCGGCGTGAGTTCGACGCGCAGCCTTTCGCCCTTGGAGGTTTCCAGCGCCGCTGCCTGCGATTCCTGCGGCAGGCCTTGCGCGTCCAGGCGCACGGCCAGGCCGCCGACGAGGCGCACGCCGCGGTGGTCGGCGCTGTGGGTGGCCTGCACCTGGCAGCTGGCGGGGGCGCCGCACTCGCAGCCCGGCGCCGTGGCGACGGCCCAGCACCAGTCGGCGCCCAGGCGGGTCTCCACGAAGAGCGGCCGGCCGCGGCGCGTGGCTTCGTAGCGCGCTTCCACCAGGTCGCCAGCCAGGGCCTCGGCGGCGCTGCGCACGCGCTGTCGCTCCAGCCGCGCGCCCAGCGTCGGCACCGCCAGGCTGGCCAGCACCACCATGACGGCCAGCACGATGGCCAGCTCCAGCATGGTCAGGCCGCGGGTGCGGCGGCGGGGTGGGCGCGCGGTCTTCATCGGTTCCAGCATTGCGGGTTCGGCCCGGGCCGCGCAAAGCCCTGGTGGACTTCCAGCGTGAGGGCCAGGCAGGCCGTGTCGCGGGCCTGGGCGCCGCGCGCAAGCGCGGTGGCCGTGTAGGACTCGGGGCCGGTGTTTTCCACGTGCAGCGCGTAGCGGCCCTGCTCGCTGACGAGGGCCACGCCGCCGAGCGTGCCCAGGTCCACCGCGTACAGGCCATGCGCCGTGCGGTAGCGCTCCTGGGCCGCCTGCAGGCGTGTCAGGGCCTGCACGCCATCCGAACGGGCGGCGCGCAGCGCATCGCCACGCATCGAGGGCACGGCCGTGGCGGCCAGCAGCACGACGATGACGCAGGCCACCATCAGCTCCACGAGCGTGAAGCCGCGGCGGCGCAGGGCGGTGGTCATGGTCAGCGCAAGGTGAGCAGGCGCGAGCGCTGCTGCGAACGGTCGATCCAGCGCTGCAGCAGCCTCTCGGCGGGCGGCGACAGGCCCTGCCACTCGCAGCCCAGCCGCGCGCCGCCTTCGCCCTGCGCGCTGACGTGCTGCAGCACCAGGCCCACTTCGAAGCGCGACTCGGCATCGAGCGACGCCGTGACGCTGGCCAGCCGGGTGCCGGCCTGCAGCGTGGGCACGTCCTGCGGCAGCCACAGCGCACAACCGCCGATGGACAGGTCCAGGACGCGCAGCGTCAGCTGCATCTCGGGCAGGGCCGGGTGGCGCAAGGTCACCACCGGCACCTGGTGGCCGCGCGGACGCACGCGGTACGCGCCGCGGCGCTGGAAGCGGTAGATCTCGCGCGGCAGGCCGCACTGCAGCGCCGCGCTGCCCTGGCCACGCACCAGCGTGAAGCCGGAGAGGTCGAACTGCAGCTTCACGCTCTCGAGGTAGGCCACGGCCACGGCCTCGTCGGCGTCGATCAGGCGGTCCAGCTGCGGCAGGCCGGTCTGGGTGGCGAAGTTGAGACGGCCGTGCTGCTCGTCCACCGTCCACAGCGTCACCGCCAGTGCGCTGCCGTCGGGGGCGTTGAGGTTGATGGGCGTGCCGCCGTCGCGCAGGTCGCGCAGCAGGCGCAGGCGTTCACGCGGGTCGCCGACGCGGAAGTCACCCCAGGCGTCGGGGCTGCTGTCGGGGCCGAGCTCGGCGGGGCGGGTGTCCTGGAACATGGCCGCGGTCCGGGGTGCCTAGTGCAGGCTGCGGTGGGGCCGGCCGGCCAGCGTGTCGTCCAGGTCCTGCAGCCAGGGCTCGGCCAGGTGGCGGATCTCGGCGTCGTTGACCAGGATGCGCTGCATGATGCGCGACTTCACCTTGGCGGCTTCCAGCGCCTGGGGGTCGGCCGCCACCGGGGGCGCTTCGGGCGCCTGGGCGGCGTGCTTGAGCTGGCTGATCAGCAGGACGCAGGCACCCTCGAGCTTGACGACTTCGTCCCAGTTGCCGGCGCGTGCCGCCGCCAGCATGTCGGCGCTGGCTCGTTCAATCGCTTCGTAGTAGCTCAGGAGTTGCGGGTCCATGGGGAATCCAGTGGTTCGATTCAGCGGACGGCGACAGCGGGTGCGATCGCGGCCCAGGCGTCCTGCAGTGGCTTGAGCAGGCGGACGCACTCGTCCAGCGCCTGTTCGTCCGAGCGCAGGTTGGCCTGGGTCAGCCTGAGCGTGAGGTAGCCGTAGAGGTCGTTCAGGTCCTGCGCGAGGCGGCCGCCGGCGCGCAGGTCCAGGCCTGCGCGCAGGCCTTCCTCGATGATGCGCACGGCGCGGCCGATGGCCTGGCCCTTGGCCAGCGCGTCCTGCTTGCGGATGGCGCCCCGGGCCTGGGCCACGGCTTCCATCCAGCCTTCGAAGAGCATCGCCACCAGGTGGTGGGGCGAGGCATCACCGAGCTGTGACTCGACGCCGACCTGCTGGTACAGCCCGGCGGGGCGGGCGGCGCGGGCGGCGCGAGGAGCGTAGGGGCTGGTGAACATGGGCGCTGGGGGCGGCATCGTTTGTGCGATACCCAACTTATCGGCCCGCCCCCGGCGCTCTTGAGTGGTGCAATCCGTCCGTGAACTAGGTGGTGGACTTGTTCATCTGGGCGATCATCTGCGTCACGTAACTGGACAGCGAGTTCAGTTTCGCGACGTTGCTGTCCAGCGCCGTGTACTGGGCCACGAGGCGGGCCTGCACGCGCTCCACGCGCTCGTTGAGCTTGTCCTGCTCGTCGCTGTTCTTGCTGACGAGCTTCTGCAGGCTGCTGGTGCGCGTGTTGAGCGCGCCGTCGGTGCCCAGCACCTGGGTCGCCAGCGTCGCGTAGCGGCGCGCGAAGCCGTTGTTGCTGGCGTCCAGGCTGTCGGCGTTGCCGAAGGCCTTCTTGAGTTCGTCCAGGTCGGCCGTGGCCGCGTCGAGCTTGGCGGTGTCCACCACCAGCGTGCCGTCGCGCTGGGCCTCCAGGCCCAGGTCAGACAGCCGCGGGAAGCTGGCCGATGCGCCCGAGCTGGCGTTGAGCACGCCGCGCAGCTGCGACATCAGGCCGACGGCCGTGCTGTCGCCCTGCAGCGCGCCGGCGACCTTGCTGCCGGCGTCGTACTTGGTCTGCTCGGCCAGGTAGCTGACCACCGCGTTGTAGGCCTCGGCGAAGGTCTTCACCGCGGCCACCACGGCGTCCTTGTCGCGCTTGACGGTGACCTGGGTGGCGGTGGCGCTTTCCTGCAGCACCGTCAGCGTCACGCCGTCCACGGCGCCGGAGATCTCGTTGCTGGCCGACTCCACGGCGATGCCGTTGACGATGGCCCGCGCGTTGGCGGCCGACTGCTTGAGCACCAGGCCGCTGGTGGTGACGGCAGGGTCGAAGGCGAAGCGCGAGAGGCCGACGGTGTCGATCAGGCTGCCGTCGATGTCGTCCACGCTCAGCCGGAAGCCGTTCTCCATGCCCGAACTCTCGGACCGCAGGGCCAGCCGCACGCCGGTGGTGTCGGTCACCAGCGAGGCGGTGACGCCGCCGCCGGCGGCGTTGATCTTGTCGCGCAGCGTGGCCAGGGTGTCGGTGGCCGTGACGTCGATGGACAGCTCGGCGCTGCCGCTCTTGGCGGTGAACTCGCTCTGGTCCGCGTTCCAGCTGCCCAGCTGCAGCCTCAGCGTGCCTTGGCCCACCAGGGCCTCGGCGTCGGACAGGGCGGTGTCCAGGGCCACGGTCTGGTTGCCCGCGAGGTTCTGCACCGTGACGGCGTAGCTGCCGGCTGCGCCGGTGGTGCCCGTGGCGGTGACCACGCTGCTGTTGCTGCTGGCCACGGTGGACTTCTGCCACAGCGTGGTGTCGGTCAGCTTGTTGGCAGCCGTCTGCAGGCCGCTGAACAGGCTGTTGACCTTGCCGAACAAGGAGATCTGCGAGTTGAGCTGGCTGGCCTTGTTCTGCAGCGCCACCAGGGGCTGGCGCTCCAGCGCCACCAACTGCGTGACGATGGTGTTCAGATCGAGGCCGCTGCCCACGCCCAGCGAGGTGAAGGAGGCCATGGTGTGCTCCGGAAAATAGGCGAGGGGCCCGACGAACCGGCTGGGATGCCGGCCCCTTCAGGCCCCTTTCGGCAGGTTGCGGCGGAACTTGAGCCCGCCGGGCATGGCGATCAGCCCTTGAGCAGCGACAGCACCTGCTGCGGCAGCTGGTTGGCCTGCGCGACCATCGCGTTGCCGGCCTGCTGCAGGATCTGCGAGCGCGACAGGTTGCTGGTCTCGGCGGCGTAGTCGGCATCCATGATGCGGCTGCGCGCGGCGCTCTGGTTCTCGGCGGCGACCATGAGGTTGGCGACCACGTTCTCGAAGCGGTTCTGCACCGCGCCGAAGGTGGCGCGCTGGCTGTTGATCGAGTTCAGCGACGCGTCGATGTTGGCGATGGCGGCCTGCGCGCCGGCGACATCGGTGATGAGGTTGGCGGGCGCGTCGGTGCCGGCGGTGTAGGCGCTGGTCGTGGCGTTGTAGGCGCCGATGTCGGTGCCCGACAGGATGTTGCTGCCCAGCACGTCGGTGATGCCGGCGTTGCTGGTGGACGTCCAGTCGAAGGACGAGACCGTGATGCGGTCCAGGTTGGTCGTGTTGTTCGAGCCGATCTGGAAGGTCGATTCGGTGGCCGTGGCCAGGATGTTCATGCCGTTGAACTGCGTGCCACCCAGCGTGCGGGTGGCTTCCTGGGCCAGCTGCACGTACTCCTGGTTCAGGCTCACGCGGTCGGCGGCGCTGTTGGTGCCGTTGGCCGACTGCACCGCCAGTTCGCGCATGCGCTGGAAGATGTCGCTGACCTTGCCCAACGCGCCTTCACCCACCTGCGCCAGCGAGATGCCGTCGTTGGCGTTGCGCATGGCCACGTTCATGCCGCGCACCTGGGCGTGCATGCGTTCGGCGATGGCCAGGCCGGCGGCGTCGTCCTTGGCGCTGTTCACGCGCAGCCCGGAGGACAGGCGCTGCATCGAGGTGGACAGCGAGGCCTGGCTCGTGCTGAGGTTGCGCTGGGCGTTCAGCGAGACCAGGTTGGTGTTGATCGTCTGGGGCATTTCGGGATCTCCTTGCCGGTGGGCATCCAGTGTTCGGGTTGCGGCTCAAACCGCAAGAACGATCGAAGCGCTGGCAAGAAGATTACGGCCGCGGCGGCCCGGGCATCAGCCCGAAAAGAACCCGAAATCCCCGGCATTAGGCGGCCGGAAAGTGAAAAGGCCCGCCGGGTGGGGCGGGCCTTGTCGGGGCGGCGCGCCCCGTCGTGAGGGGCGCGTGGCGGGGTGTCAGCGCAACAGCGCGAGCACCTGCTGCGGCAGCTGGTTGGCCTGCGCGACCATCGCGTTGCCGGCCTGCTGCAGGATGTTGGCGCGCGACAGGTTGCTGGTTTCCGTCGCGTAGTCGGCATCCATGATGCGGCTGCGCGCGGCGCTCTGGTTCTCCACCGACACCATCAGGTTGGCGACCACGTTCTCGAAGCGGTTCTGCACCGCACCGAAGGTGGCGCGCTGGCTGTTGATCGAGTTGATCGCCGAGTCCAGGTTGGTGATGGCGGTACGGGCGCCGGCCACGTCCGTGATCAGGTTCGTCGGGCCGTCGGTGCCGGCGGTGTAGGCGCTCGTCGTGGCGTTGTAGGCGCCGACGTCGGTGCCCGAGAGCACGACCGAGCCCAGCACGTCGGTGATGCCGGCGTTGCTGGTGGACGTCCAGTCGAAGGCGGCCACGGTGATGCGGTCCAGGTTGGTCGAGTTGTTGGCGCCGATCTGGAAGGTGGCGTCCGTGGCCGAGGCCAGGATGTTCAGCCCGTTGAACTGCGTGCCGCCCAGCGTGCGGGTGGCTTCCTGGGCCAGCTGCACGTATTCCTGGTTCAGGCTCACGCGGTCGGCGGCGGCGTTGGTGCCGTTGCTGGCCTGCACGGCCAGTTCACGCATGCGCTGGAAGATGTCGCTGATCTTGCCCAGCGCGCCTTCACCGGTCTGCGCCAGGGAGATCGCGTCGTTGGCGTTGCGGATCGCGACGTTCATGCCGCGGGCCTGGGCGCTCATGCGCTCGGCAATGGCCAGGCCGGCGGCGTCGTCCTTGGCACTGTTGACGCGCAGACCCGAGGACAGGCGCTGCATCGAGGTGGCCAGGGACGACTGGCTGGTGCTGAGGTTGCGCTGCGCATTCAGCGAGACCAGATTGGTGTTGATCGTTTGGGGCATGGAATCTCTCCGTTCAGTAAATGACCACAGGCATATGCCTGGCAGGTACCGCAGGTCCTTCACTGCTTCCGGCGCCTGCTGGGCATCTCCGTCTCGACATCACCCCTTGCGGAGCCCTGCCTTGTCGGAACTCGCCCGGGCCTCGCTGCTGCCGTGCCCGCCCGGCTTGACCTGCCGTTCGAACCTCGGCCCGTTCTGGTCCGGACCCCGCAGCCACTTTCGCAACCGCGTTGGGACCGTTTTCGTCGGTTGCCGGAAAACCTTTAGCCCGGATCGCGCCCGCAGGGTCTTGTCGCGTTGAAGTGAGGGGGGGTCACCCGTCATTTCCGGCCCTGGGCCCCGTGCAGGGCCGGAGATCATCGGCCACGGCCCGCCATTTCTTGAGGGCCGGTCGCCACGAAGTGTCCAGCCCGCAGGAGAACGCCCGATGAACCGCGCCGACATTGCCACTCCCCCCCGCGGCCAGCAGCACTGGCAGCATGGGATTGACCTGGCCCAGGAGAGCCAGTGGCGCGAGGCCGCCCGCGCCTTCGGCCGCGCCACGCGCGCCGCGCCCGACGACGTCGTCTACTGGCTGAACCTGTCGCACGCCCAGCGCCGCGCCGGCGCCTTCCGGCGCTGCGAGGCTGCCGCCCGCCGCGCCTTGCAACTGCATCCCGAACACCCGCTGGCCCTGCGCATCCTGGCCGACTGCTGTGTCCACGAGCACCGCTACGCCGAAGCTGCGGACCTGTTCTCGCGGCTGGAGGACATGGGCGAGGCCGACGTCGAGACGCGGCTGCAGTTCGCGGCGGCGCTGCAGTCGCTGCAGCGGCACCCGCAGGCCATCACCGTGCTGCTGCGCGCCCTGTCGGTGGACCCGGGCAACGTGCGCGCGCACGCGCTGCTGTCCGACAGCTGCCGCGACCGCGGCCTGCGCCGCGAGGCCGTGGCGTGCATGCAGACGGTGCTGGCCTTGCAGCCCGGCAACCTGGACGCCTGGTCGCGCGCCTCCTTCGAGAAGCGCCAGGTGATGGACTGGAGCGGCCTGGACGATGACGTCGCGCGCATCTCCGAACTGCTGGCCGCCACGCCCGACACCGCCGCGCGCACCTGCGCCAGCTTTGCGCTGCTGTCGCTGCCGCTGCCGGGCGAGCTGCACCGCAAGGCGGCCATCATCGAGACGCGCGCGCTGACCATCGGCGCGAACCCGCTGCCGGCCGTGGAGCCGCGCTCGCGGGCGGGCAAGTCCAGGGTGACGCTGGGCTTCCTGTCCTTCGACTTCCGCAACCATCCGGTGTCGCAGCTGCTGGTGGAGGTGTTGGAGGCCATCGACCGCCAGCACTTCGAGGTGCGGCTGTACTCATCGGGTGCCGATGACGGTTCGCCCCTGCGCCGACGCGTGCAGGCCGCCGGAGACGCCTTCGTCGACGTGCGCGGCCTCTCCGACGAACAGGCGGCGCAGCGCATCCGCAACGATGGCGTGGACATCCTGGTCGACCTGATGAGCCACACGCGCGGCACGCGCATGGGCATCGTGGCGCGCCGCCCGGCGCCGGTGCAGGTGAACTACCTCGGATTCCCGGGCACCAGCGGCGCCGAGTTCATCGACTACCTGATCGGCGACCCGCACGTCACGCCGCTGGAACTGGCGGACCTCTACACCGAGAAGCTGGCACAGATGCCGCTGACGCTGCAGCCCAACGGCCGCGGCCGTCCGCTGCCGCAGCCGATGGCGCGCGCCGAAGCCGGCCTGCCCGACGAGGCCTTCGTGATCTGCGCCTTCAACCACACCTACAAGATCCTGCCCGAGGCCTTCGGCGCCTGGTGCGAGGTGCTGCGCCGCGTGCCGCACGCCGTGCTGTGGCTGAAGGAGACGAACGCGCAGCTGCACGACAACGTGCGCCGCGCCGCCGCCGAGCGGGGCGTGGACCCGGTGCGTGTGATCTTCGCGCCCAACGTGGCCTTCGATCAGCACTTCTCGCGCCTGGCGCTGGCCGATGTCTTCGCCGACACCTGGCCCTACAACGCGCACACCACCGCCGCCGACGCGCTGTGGGCCGGGGTGCCCGTGGTCACCTGCTACGGCAACGACTTCGCATCCCGCGTGGCGGCCAGCGCGCTGAACGCCGCGGGCCTGGCCGAGCTGGCCTTCGGCACGGTGGCGGACTACACCTGCGCCCTGGTGGCCCTGGCCACCGAGCCGGGCCTGGCCGCCGGCTACAAGGCCCATCTGGTGGAGCGCCGCATGGCGCTGCCGCTGTTCGACACCGCGCGCTACACCCGCGAACTGGAGGCCTTGTTCGCACGCATGGCCGCGCGCTCGCGCGCCGGGCTCGCGCCCGAGCACCTGCCTGCCGAGGCCACCAGCCACTGAGCGGCCCCCAGGACCTGACACCCGAGGACACACGCATGAACGACACCGGACGCAAGCTGCACGTGGGCGGGCGCGACGCCCGCCCCGGCTGGGAGATCCTCAACATCCAGGCCGGGCCGGCGGTGGACCATGTCGGCGACGCCGTCGACCTGGCGCGCTTCCCCGATGGCAGCTTCGCCGAGGTCTACGCCTCGCACGTGCTGGAGCACTTCGACTACAAGGACGGCCTGCTGGCGGCGCTGCGCGAGTGGTTCCGCGTGCTCGCGCCCGGCGGCACGCTGCGCCTGTCGGTGCCCGACCTGGACGCGCTGGCCGCCTTGCTGCTGCAGCGGCAGCGGCTGGACATCAACCAGCGCTTCCAGGTCATGCGCATGATCTTCGGCGGCCATCTCGACCCGCACGACTACCACCGCGTGGGCCTGAACCAGGACTTCCTCTCCGCCTTCCTCTACGAGGCCGGCTTCGAGGACCTGCAGCGCGTGGTGCGCCACGGCCTGTTCGACGACACCAGCGACATGAAGCTGGCCGGCACGCCCATCAGCCTGAACCTGGTGGCGAAGAAGCCCGCCAAGGCGATGGAGCCGGCGGCGGCCTGAGCACGGCCGGCGCGGTTCAAGGGCCGAGGAAGGCCTTCAGCTCGGCGACGGTGCGCGCCGGGTCTTCCTCCTGCGGCACATGGCCGAGTTCGTCGAAGACGACGAGCCGGCTGCCTGCGATGCGTTCGTGGAACCAGCGCCCGATGGCCGGGGGCACCAGGCGGTCGCGCCCGCCCCAGAGGATGAGCGTGGGCAGGCGCAGCGTGGCCACGTGCTCGGCGCCTTCGCCCAGCGTCAGTTGCTGCAGGCGCAGGCCCAGCGCGCGGCGGTTGCCTTCGCGCAGCGTGATCTCGAAGTAGCGATCGACGAGCTCGTCGTTCACCTTCCCGGGTTGGCCATAGACCTGCCGCACGCTCTGCGCCACCAGCGCACGCGGCAGCAGGTGCTCGCTGATGCGGCCCAGCACCGGCACGGCCGCAATGGTGAAGCCCAGCGGCACCTGTTCCGGGGTGAAGGCCGGGCCCAGGGCATCGACGAGCACCAGTCCCGCCAGGCGTTGCGGCGCCCGCAGTGCCGTGCGCCAGGCGATTTCACCGCCCAGCGAGTTGCCGCCCAGCACCACGCGCTTGAGCTGGAGCGCGTCCAGCAGGTCCAGCACGAAGGCGGCGTAGGTCTCGCCGCGGTAGTCGTCGGGTGCGTACTGCCCGCCGAAGGGGCCGGTGAGACCGAAGCCCGGCAGGTCGAAGCTGATGACGCGCCGCTGGCCCTTCAGCGCCCGCACCCAGCCTTCCCAGGTGTGCAGGCTGGCCGAGGTGCCGTGGATGAGGACGATGGGCGGTGGCGTGCCTTCGCCGTCGTGGCGCGGGCCCTCGTCGCGCAGGTGCACGACCTGGCCCTTGACCTCCACGAAGTCCGAAGGCGGCGGCGCCCAGCGCGCCACCAGCGTCTGCACCGGGCGGTCGGGCGCGCGCGACAGCGCCACGGCCAGGGCCGTGAGCATCAGCAGGATGCCGAAGGTGCGGATCAGGAAGGCCGCCATGGCCCGGATTCTAGGAACCGCGCCTGTCGCCTCAGCGCAGCAGGCGCAGGGCGCTGAAGGTCAGCACGGCCGCGATCAGCGAGCGCAGCCAGGCTTCGGGCAGGCGTCCGCACAGGCGCGCACCGAGCAGCACGCCGGGGATGGCCCCCATCAGCAGCAGGCCCAGCAGGGCGAACTGCACATGGCCCATGGCCAGGTGGCCCAGACCGGCCAGCAGGGTCAGCGGCACGGCGTGCACGAGGTCGGTGCCCACCAGCCGGGCCGGGCTCATGCGCAGCGGATAGAGCGCCATCAGCATCACCGCGCCCAGCGCACCGGCACCCACCGAGGTGAGCGTGACCAGCACGCCCAGCACGGCGCCTGCCGCCACGGTGGCGGCCGGTTGCAGCCGCTTGAAACGCCCCGGCTCGGCCAGCCTGAGGCGTCGGCCCAGCCTGTGCAGGTGGTTGCGCGCCAGCATGGCGGCGGCGGTGAGCAGCAGCACCATCCCGAGCGCGGTGGTGATGGTGCTGTCGCGGTGGCCACCCGTGCCGGCCAGGTGCATGGCCGCCAGCGTCAGCGCCGCGGCGGGCAGGCTGCCCGTCCAGAGCCGGCGCGCCACCTCCCAGTCGATGCTGTCGCGCCGCGCGTGCGCCGCGCTGCCGAAGATCTTGGTGATGCCGGCGAACCAGAGGTCGGTGCCCACGGCGGTGGCAGGCGCCACGCCGAACAGCAGCAGCAGCAGCGGCGTCATCAGCGCGCCGCCGCCGACACCGGTGAGCCCGACCAGCAGGCCGACACCGAAGCCGGCCAGGATCTCCAGAAGCTCGAGGGGCATGCCCGGACGCTAGCACGGCGCCGAGGCGCGCCGCCTTGCGCGGGCTCAGGGTGGTGCTGCCTAGAATGCCCCGCATGCCCTTCGTCCACCTGCGGATCCACACCGAGTACTCGGTCGTCGATGGCACGCTGCGCATCGGCGACGTCGCCGCCGCGGCGCGCGCCGATGGCCAGCCGGCGCTGGCCATCACCGACCTCAACAACCTCTTCGGCGCCGTCAAGTTCTACAAGGCCTGCCAGGGCAAGGGCGTGCAGCCGCTGCTGGGCGCCGACCTCATCATGGAGCCCTGGCCCGGCGCGGGCGAGAAGCAAGCCAGCCGCTTGCTGGTGCTGGTACAGGACCGCCCCGGCTACCTGAACCTGTGCGAACTGCTGGCGCGGGCCTGGGTGGGCAACGCGCAGCGCGCGCAGGCCTGGGTCAAGTGGGAGTGGCTGCAGTCGCTGGGTGGCGGGCTGATCGCCTTGTCCGGCGCCGATCAGGGTGCGCTGGGCCAGGCGCTGGCCGCCGGCGATGCCGAGCGCGCGAAGGCCGTGGCCGGCGACCTGGCCGCGCTGTTCCCGGGCCGCTTCTACGTCGAGCTGCAGCGTGCCGGCCTGCCGGGCCAGGAGGCGCACGTGCGCGCCGCCGTGCGCCTGGCCGCGGCGCTGCAGCTGCCGGTGGTCGCCACGCATCCGGTGCAGTTCCTGCAGGCCGACGACTTCGACGCCCACGAGGCGCGCGTGTGCATCGCCGAAGGCGAGACGCTGGCCAATCCGCGCCGCGTCAAGCGCTTCACGCGCGACCAGTATTTCAAGACGCAGGCCGAGATGGAAGCGCTGTTCGCCGACCTGCCTTCGGCGCTCTTCAACACGCTGGCCATCGCACGGCGCTGCGCACTCAAGCTCACGCTGGGCAAGCCGCGCCTGCCGGACTTCCCGACGCCTGGGGGCATCCCCATCGAGGCCTACTTCCGCCAGGCTTCGGCCGAGGGCCTGGAGAAGCGGCTGGCGGCGCTGTACCCTGACCCGGCCAAGCGCGACGCCGAGCGCCCGCGCTATGTGGAGCGCCTGGAGTTCGAGCTGAACACCATCGTGAAGATGGGCTTCCCGGGCTACTTCCTCATCGTCTCGGACTTCATCGTCTGGGCCAAGGCCAACGGCTGTCCGGTGGGGCCGGGCCGGGGCTCGGGTGCGGGGTCGCTGGTGGCCTATGCGCTGTTCATCACCGACCTCGACCCCTTGCAGTACGCGCTGCTGTTCGAGCGCTTCCTCAACCCCGAGCGCGTGTCGATGCCCGACTTCGACATCGATTTCTGCCAGGGCAACCGCGACCGCGTCATCGAGTACGTGAAGGACAAGTACGGCCGCGAAGCCGTGAGCCAGATCGCCACCTTCGGCACCATGGCCAGCAAGGCCGCGCTGCGCGACGTGGGCCGCGTGCTGGGCATGGGCTACGGGCACGTGGACAGCGTGGCCAAGCTGGTGCCGGGCCTGCCGGGCAAGACCTACACGCTGGCGCCGGTGCCCGACGATCCGAAGGACAAGGACGGCGGCGTCATCTACGTGCGCGAGGAGGTGCCCGAACTGGAGCAGCGCGAGAAGGCCGAGGAGGAGGTGGCTGAGCTGCTGAGCCTGGCCACGCGCGTCGAAGGCATGGTGCGCAACGTCGGCATGCACGCCGGCGGCGTGCTCATCGCGCCGGGCAAGATCACCGACTTCTGCCCGCTCTACCAGCAGCCGGGCAGCGACAGCGCGGTGAGCCAGTTCGACAAGGACGACGTCGAGGCCATCGGCCTAGTGAAGTTCGACTTCCTGGGCCTGGCGACGCTGACCATCCTCGAACTCGCGAAGGAGTTCATCCGCCGCAAGCCGGGCCAGCAGGACTTCGCCTTCGAGAACGTGCCCTTCGACGACCCGAAGGTCTACCGGCTGTTCGCGGACGGGCGCACCGAAGCGATCTTCCAGTTCGAATCACGCGGCATGCAGGGCATGCTGCGCGAGGCCAAGCCGACACGGCTGGAGGACCTGATCGCGCTGAACGCGATGTTCCGCCCGGGGCCGATGGAGAACATCCCGAGCTTCTGCCGGCGCAAGAACGGGCAGGAGGAGATCGTCTACCCGCACCCGCTGCTCGGCCAGGTGCTCGAGGAGACCTACGGCATCTTCGTGTACCAGGAACAGGTGATGCAGGCGGCGCAGATCCTGGGCCGCTACTCGCTGGGCGGCGCCGACCTGCTGCGCCGCGCCATGGGCAAGAAGAAGCCCGAGGAGATGGCGCAGCAGCGCACGATCTTCCGCGAAGGCGCGGCGAAGAACGAGATCGGCCAGGCCAAGGCCGACGAAGTGTTCGACCTGATGGAG
>JAEUPH010000274.1 GCA_016790395.1 Rubrivivax sp.
GTTGAAGTACGCCAGCCGACGGCCCAGGGTCTGCAGGGCCGGGCCGTTGGGCGCTGGCGTGGCGGTCTGGCCCCAGGGCCACAGCACCAGCTGGCTGAAGCTGTGGATGTCGAGGTGGATGCCGCTGGTGTCGGCCGGCGCAGCATCGTTCAGGCCGGGGCCGCGGCGGTCGGGCCACAGGCTGCGGATGTAGTTCTCCACCGCCTGGGTCTCGGGTTCGCTGGCGGCGGCCGGGCCGCGGTAGGTGAGGCTGCAGGCCGAGCCGCTGCTGCCCTGGCCGCCAGTGCTGTTCCAGCTGAAGCTGAAGTTGCGGTTGAGGTCGACGCCGCGCGTGTTGGTGTTGGCGCAGAAGTCGTTGTTGACGTTCTTGCGCCATGACAGCCCTGTCTCGGCCTTCTTGCGGCCGTCGGGGTTGGTGTGCAGCATGAGGTGGACCTCGTGGTGGTCGAGGATCCAGGTGGCATCGGCGTTCGTGCCGTGCCCGTTCACCAGCCAGCGCGCGAATTCCAGCACCAGCGGCGCCGTCGTGTACTCGCGCGCATGGATGGCGGCGTTGACGAACAGCTTCGGCTTGCTGCCGGCCACCGCGGCGTTGGTCAGCTTCAGCACCTTCAGGTCATAGCCGCCGGCGCCCTGCGTCTTCAGCCAGGAGCTGCCTGCATTCACCCAGCCGGCCAGCTGAGGTTTGGCGGCGATGAGTGCATCGCCCGCGCTGAAGGTCTCCTCCACCGTCTCATAGCAGGCGTAGCCCGGAATGGCCTGCGCTTCGGGCGCGCCGGGCACCCGCTGGGCGCGGGCGATCTGGAATTGCGTCAGCGCGCGGTTGCGGCGCTGGATGAATTCGGTGGCGCGCTCGAAGCGGAAGCCGAAGGCACGCAGCCGGTCCATGTCGGCGGCGTCCAGTTGCAGCACCAGGAAGCCGGCCGCGTAGTCGGCCTCCAGCAGTTGACCGTGGAAGCTGATGGCCGCCCGACGGGCCACCTGGAGGTTCGGGAAGTAGGCCTTCCAGACGTTGTCGACCGCCTTCTCCTGCTCCAGCTCCTGGAGGATGGGGTCGGCGGCCGAAGCCGCTGTGGCGGGCAGGGCGGCCAGGGCCAGCGCACAGGCCAGCGGCAGCAGGGCAAGCTTCATGGGGCGGCGCTCGACGGAAGGGTGCGGCCCATCATAGGCCGCCGCCCCCTAAGCCGCGAGCAGGCCGCTGAACAGCGGATCGTGCCGGCTGCGCGGCCGGTAACGGCCCACGCGGCTGGCGATCTCGGCAATGTGCGCCGGCGTGGTGCCGCAGCAGCCGCCGGCGATGTTGAGGAAGCCGCTCCTGGCGAACTCCTCCATCAGCGAACCGGTGACCTCCGGCGTCTCGTCGAAGCCGGTCTCGCTCATCGGGTTGGGCAGGCCGGCATTGGGGTAGCAGCTGACGAAGGTGTCGGCGGCGACCTTGGAGAGTTCCTCGATGTAGGGCCGCATCACCGCGGCGCCCAGGGCGCAGTTCAGGCCGATGGCCAGGGGCCGCGCATGGCGCACGCTGTGCCAGAAGGCGGCCACGGTCTGGCCGCTGAGGATGCGACCCGAGGCGTCGGTGACGGTCCCGCTGATGATGACGGGCAACCTTTCGCCGGTCTCTTCCATCAGCTCGTCGAGTGCGAAGATGGCTGCCTTGGCGTTGAGCGTGTCGAAGATCGTCTCCACCAGGAACAGGTCGCAGCCGCCTTCGAGCAGCCCCTCGGCCTGTTCGCGGTAGGCGTCGCGCAGTTCGTCGAAGCTGGTGTTGCGCGCGCCAGGGTCGTTGACGTCGGGGCTGATGCTGGCGGTGCGCGGCGTCGGGCCCAGGGCGCCGGCGACGAAGCGTGGGTGGTCGGGCGTGGCGTGCGCGTCGGCGGCCTCGCGGGCCACGCGCGCCGCGGCGACGTTCATCTCGCGCGCGATGTGGCCCAGGCCGTAGTCTTCCTGGGCCACGCGCGTGGCGCCAAAGGTGTTGGTCTCGATGAGGTCGGCGCCGGCGGCCAGGTACTGGGCGTGGATCTCGCGGATGACGTCGGGGCGCGTGAGCACCAGCAGGTCGTTGTTGCCCTTCAGGTCCGTCGGGTGGTCCGTGAAGCGCGCGCCGCGGAAGTCGGCTTCCGTGAGCTTGTGGCGCTGGATCATGGTGCCCATGGCGCCGTCGATGATCGCGATGCGCTGGGTCAGCAGTTCGGCCAGGGCGCCGCCGCGCGTGAAGCGCGGGGCCGTCGGGTGGGGTCGGGCGGTCATGGCCCGATTCTAGGAAAGCCCGGCCAAGCGCGCTTCAGAGGGCCCGGATGCGGTGCCGGCGCTTGCGGCGCCGCCGCGTGCCGTCGCCCGAGGAGCCACTGCGCAGCGGCGCGCGCAGCATGAGATCCACCGACGCCAGCACCAGCCCCAGCGGCGCCAGCACCCCGGCGACGAGACACAGCACCGAGTTGGGCACGCGGTTGCGGTAGATCGAATCCACCTGGTACTCGAGCCCGGCCGCGACGGACAGCAGTTCCTGACCGCCGGCCACGCTGAGGCCGGCCATCACGGCCGCCCCCAGCATCCACCAGCGGCGGCGCTGGCTGTCCCGGGCGACGGGCGTGAACACGATCCAGGCGGCCGCCGCCAGGCCGATCACTTCCAGAAGCACGCCCGCCGCCAGCGGCGTGGGGCGCCACACGATGCCGGGGCGGAAGCCGGCCGCCGTCAGCCACCCGAGCTGCTGACCCACGGCCACGCCGGCCAGCAGCACCGCCACCGGCACCACCACCCACCAGCGCTCGCTGGCGGCCAGCGCCATGAACAGCGGGATGCACGCGAACCAGGTGCCCAGCCACAGGCCCACCACCCACAGCGGCTGGTAGCCGATCGGGAACATCAGCCCTTGCGCAGCCGTGGCCAGCAGCATGGCCGAGGTGAGTGCCATGCCGAAGGCCGTGCCGGCGGCCAGCAGCGCCGGCCACTGACGCCACAGCGGCGTGGCGCGACGGGCCAGCAGCGCCCAGCGCAGCGCGACATGCGCGCCCAGCATGGCCACCACCGCGGCCACCAGCCACAGCAAGAGGGAGGAATCGGTCGGGTTCGGCGCGGAATTCATGCAGCGGGGCGAATCATCGCACCCCTGGTCCCGCCTGGCCGTCCATCGGTGCCGGCGCCGTGGCCTGGAACAGCGAGGGCCGGAACATTGCCGCAGATCCGGCTTG
>JAEUPH010000349.1 GCA_016790395.1 Rubrivivax sp.
TAGGCGTCGCCGGCGATGCGGAAGTAGGCCCAGCCCAGCAGCAGCAGGGCCACGATCACCAGCCGGCGCACGGCCAGGATCAGTCCGGTGAGGTCGCGCTGCGCCAGCGCCTTGGCGCGCAGCAGCAGCGGCAGCACCAGGTCGTTGCAGACCATGGTGCTGACGGCGATGGCCTCGACGATCACCATCCCGGTGGCCGCCGACAGCCCGCCCACGAAGGCCAGCAGCGCCAGCCCCTGCGCCCCCGCTGCCAACGGCAGCGAGAGCACGTAGGTCTCCGGGTTGGCCACGCCCAGCACCTGGCCGCCCATCGCGATGGGCAGCACGAACAGGTTGATGCCCAGCAGGTAGGCCGGAAAGACCCAGGCGGCGCGGCGGATGTGGCGCTCGTCGACGTTCTCCACCACCATCACCTGGAACTGGCGCGGCAGCAGGATCACCGACAGCATCGCCAGCGCGGTGAGCGCGAACCAGGCGTCGAAGGCGAAGCCGCCGGCCGCGGGCTGCAGCACGCGCGCCAGCTCGGGTCGCGCCAGGGCCTGGCCGAACAGGTCGCCCAGGCCGCCGAACAGGCCCCAGGTGACGAAGGCGCCCACGGCGAGAAAGGCCACCAGCTTCACCACCGATTCGGCGGCGACCGCCGCCACCATGCCTTCGTGGCGCTCGGTGTTGTCGAGGTGGCGCGTGCCGAAGGCGATGGTGAAGCCCGCCAGCAGCAGCGCCACCAGCAGCGCCGTGCCCGAACCGGCCTGCCCGGCCTGCGGCTGGCCGGTGAGCACGGCATAGCCGCTGGCCACCGCCTTCAGCTGCAGGGCCACGTAGGGCACCACGCCCACCAGCGCGATCAGCGTCACCAGCCCGGCCAGCAGCCGGCTCTTGCCGTAGCGGCTGGCGATGAAGTCGGCGATGCTGGTGATGCGGAAGCGGCGCGCGATGCGCACCATCTTGCGCAGCACCAGCCAGGCGCCCACCATGGCCAGCATCGGCCCCAGGTAGATCGGCAGGAACCACACGCCGCCGCTGGCGGCGCGGCCGATGCTGCCGAAGTAGGTCCAGGCGGTGCAGTACACCGCCATCGACAAGGCATAGACCCAGGCGTTGCCGATGACCGAGCGGCCCTGGCCGGCGCGCCGGTCGGCCCACCAGGCGACGGCGAACAGCGCCAGCAGATAGGCCAGCGAGGCGCCCAGCACCAGGGTCGGTGACACGGCGGCTTCCCGTTGCGCGCGTCAGTCGCCGCCGCCGCGTTCCATCAGCACGGCCAGCAGCACGATCAACAAGGCCCACAGCGCGAACAGCGCCAGCGCCAGCGGCGGCCAGCCCAGCCAGGTGGCGGCCGGCCCGGCCGACGGGCCCGGCGTGGCCGCGCCCTCAGGCAGCGCCAGCTTCAGCAGCGGGAAGTTGAACAGCGCCACGCCGGCCGCCAGCAGCGCCAGCAGGCGCTGCGCGAGCAGCCCCGAAGGTCCCTTCATGTCTGTCTCCTGGTGTCAGCCCGGTGCCTGCCGTGGTTCTTGTTCTGTCGGATCGTCTACAAGGTGTCGAAGCGGAAATGCTGTCGCAGCCAGGCCCGGAAGCGCTTGACGATGGCCAAGGCATCGTGCAGCGGCTCGCGTTCCAGCGTCGAAAGCTCCGAAGGCCGCACCTCGTTGCTGGCGGCCTCGCCGCGCTCGCGCTGGGCCAGCTGGTGCGTCAGGCGCACGCTCATCAGCAGGTGCAGCGCCTCCAGCAGGTCGCGCGCCTGCGGTTCGTCCAGCCGGCCGGCGGCCACCAGCGCCGCCAGCCGTTCGCCGGTGCTCGGGGCGCGCACGCCGTACTGCAGCGACAGCGCGCGCACGCCGTGCACGATCGGGAAGGTGCCCAGCTTCTTCAGGTCCAGCGGCTGCTCGTCGCGCTTGCTGGTCAGGCGGCTGAACCAGCCGCCGGGCTCCTGGAACTGGTCGGCGGCGGCGGCAAAGCGCGCCAGGTAGGTGTCGGCGCCCGACAGCAGCTGCGCCAGCTGCGTGCGCGCCGCCTCCAGCAGCGTGGCGTCGCCCGCCACGGCGGCAGCGTCGAAAAAGATCGCCAGGTGCATCGGCCCCTCGGCCGCCTCGGGCCCCTGGCCGTAGATCCACAGCCGCATGCGTTCGCGCAGGCTGGCCGGCGTGTGGCGCCACAGCGGGTTGCTGAGCATGATGCCGCCCGGGCAGGGCGGCCAGCCCAGCTGCACCAGCGCCGCGCTGAAACGCTGCGCCACCTCGGCCAGCGCGGCGAATTCGAAACCTTCGCGCAGCAGCAGCGCGTTGTCCTGGTCGGTCTTCAGGATCTGCTCGCCGCGGCCTTCGCTGCCCATCGCCAGCAGGCAGGAGTTGGCCACCAGCTCGGGCGGCGCGATCAGGCTCCACAGCCGCGCGATCAGGCGCGTATTCAGCTCGCTGACCAGGCGCGTGACGCGCTCGATGCGGATGCCGCTGCCGTGCAGCAGCCGCACCAGGTGGTCCACCCGCGCCGAGGCGGCGGCCAGCTCGTCCACGCCGGCGGCATCGTCGATCTGCACGCCGATGATGTGCGAGTGGTTGGCGACGAAGCTCACCAGGTCGAGCTGGCCCAGCACGCCGAGCACGGCCTCGCCGTCCTTCACCAGCAGGCGGTGCACGCGGTGGCGCACCATCAGCCACAGCGCCTCGAACAGGTCGGCGTCGGCCTGCACCGCCACGATGTCGAAGCGCGCCGCCTCGCGCACCGGCAGCTGCGAGGGCGGCTCGGGCCGCAGCAGCGCGTCGCGCAGGTTGGTGGTGGTGAAGATGCCCAGCCGCTCACCGGCCGGGCCGCGGTCGCGCACCAGCGCGTGGGTGAGATGGCGTTCGGCCAGCTGCCGGCACACGCTCACCAGATCCTGCGCGCCGTCCACGTAGAACGGCTTGCGCACATAGGCGTCGCGCACCCGCGCCGTCACCAGCGAGAGCATCTCGCGCTGGCTGTCTGCGGCGGCGCCCGGCGTCGGGCGCCGCTCGCCGGGGGGCGCTGCGCCGGCGTCGTTCAATGGCCGGAGGCCCCGGCGGCGCCGATGCCGGTCTCGCTGCGCACCTGCTGCGCCAGGAAGCCGGCCTTGTCTTCACCCGCGCGGCGGCTGCCGTCGAGGATGGAGAACAGCCAGATGCCCACGAAGCCGATGGTCATGCTGAACAGCGCCGGGCTGGTGTAGGGGAACCAGGCCGAGCCCTTGGGGTTGCCGAGCGTGGCTTCCCACACCGCGGGCGACACCACCGTCAGCGCCACGCTGCTGATCAGGCCGAGGAAGCCGCCGATCACCGCGCCGCGCGTGGTGCAGCCCTTCCACAGCACGCTCATCAGCAGCACCGGGAAGTTGGCGCTGGCGGCGATCGCGAAGGCCAGGCTCACCATGAAGGCGATATTCTGCTTCTCGAAGGCGATGCCCAGAACCACCGCGACGATGCCCAGGCAGACGGTGGTGATCTTCGAGACGCGCAGCTCGTCCTTGCTGTCGGCCTTGCCCTTCTTGATGACGGTGCCGTACAGGTCGTGCGACACGGCCGAGGCGCCGCTGAGCGTGAGGCCGGCCACCACCGCGAGGATGGTCGCGAACGCCACCGCCGAGATGAAGCCGAGGAACACGTTGCCGCCCACGGCGTTGGCCAGGTGCACGGCGGCCATGTTGTTGCCGCCCAGCAGCGCACCCTTCGCATCGAGGAAGCCGGGGTTCGTGAGCACGAACACGATGGCGCCGAAGCCGATGATGAAGGTGAGGATGTAGAAGTAGCCGATCCACGTGGTCGCCCACAGCACCGACTTGCGCGCTTCCTTGGCGTTGGGAACGGTGAAGAAGCGCATCAGGATGTGCGGCAGGCCGGCGGTGCCGAACATCAGCGCCATGCCGAAGCTGATGGCGCTGATCGGGTCCTTGACGAAGCCGCCCGGGCCCATGATCGAGAAGCCCTCCTTGGCCGCGGTGGCCGCATCCTTGCCGCCCTTGGCGGCGATGCCGGTCTTGATCTCCACCGCCTTGGCGAACATCGCCTCGGGGCTGAAGCCGAACTGCACCAGCACCATGAAGGCCATGAACGAGGCGCCGCCCAGCAGCATGATGGCCTTGATGATCTGCACCCAGGTCGTGGCCGTCATGCCGCCGAAGAGCACGTAGACCATCATCAGCACGCCGACGATGATCACCGCGTAGGTGTACTCCAGGCCGAACAGCAGCTTGATCAGCTGGCCCGCGCCCACCATCTGCGCGATCAGGTAGAAGGCCACCACCACCAGCGTGCCGCTGGCCGCGAACATGCGCACCGGCGTCTGGTTGAAGCGGAAGGCGGCCACGTCGGCGAAGGTGAACTTGCCCAGATTGCGCAGCCGCTCGGCCAGCAGGAAGGTCACCACCGGCCAGCCGACGAGGAAGCCGATCGAATAGATCAGGCCGTCGAAGCCGCTGGTCATCACCGCGGCGCTGATGCCCAGGAAGGACGCCGCCGACATGTAGTCGCCCGCGATCGCCAGCCCGTTCTGGAAGCCCGTGATGCCGCCACCGGCGGTGTAGAAGTCGGCCGCGCTCTTGGTGCGGCCGGCCGCCCACTTGGTGATCCACAGCGTGAACACCACGAAGGCGCCGAACATGCCGATGGCCGTCCAGTTGGTGGCCTGCTTCTCGGCCTGGCCGAGGTCGGCACCGGCGGCGAAGGCGCCGGCGGCGAGCAGCGCGAGAGCGCCGCCAATGAGGAGGTTCTTGGTCTTCATCACTTCAGCACCGATGCGTTGACTTCAGCGGCCAGCGTGTCGAACTCGGCGTTCGCGCGGCGCACGTAGATGGCGGTGATGACCACCGTGAAGACGATGACGCCCAGGCCGATGGGCATGCCCAGCGTCATGACGCCGTCGCCGAGGCGGGTGGCCAGCAGCGGCTTGTTGAAGGCCACCAGCAGGATGAAGCCGTAGTACACGACCATCATCGCCAGGGCGAGCCACCAGCCGAAGCTGGTGCGGCGCGCCTTGAGCTTCTGGTACGAAGGGTGCGATTCGATGCGCTTTGCGAGTGCGTCGTCCATATGTCTGCCTCCAACGGAAGATTGACGGCTTGGGTGAAGCCGGCTTGGCCGCAATGTCGGTGGGGGCACTGACCGCGCTCTGACGCGAATCCAACGGGGGCTGACAAGGCCCGTTTCCTGGTCCCCGCCGAGCGGCACCGCACGCGGCCGCGCTGCTGGGTGGCGCTGGGCGATCCGGCCTCAAGCGGCGAAGCGACTCGGTGTTTTCCCTAGGCCCGAAAAAGAGGCCGCCCACGGCCTGCTTTGCGCGGCAGACATCGTGCCGGCGGAGGGCGCTGCTACAAGTTCGTCATCACCGGCATCCCGCCCCGAGCATGACTTCGATGCGAACCCGACACCTGTTGGCCCTGGTCTTCACGCTGGCCGCCGCGGCCTGCGGCGGCGGTGGTGGCGACGCGCCCGACCCCACCGGCCCCAGCCTGGCCACGCGCACCCAGGCCGCCACGGCGACGGCGCAGAACGGCAGCAACGCCTGCAGTCTGGTGCGACCCTTCTACTGGGAGATCGGCGACAAGACCCAGCGTCAGGCCGGCGGCTCGGTGCAGGCCGCCGGCGGCCTGCTCTCCTACGACGCCGACACGGTGATGAACATCGCGTCGGCCTCGAAGTGGCTCTATGGTGCCTACGTGGCCGAGCGGCGCGGCGGCGCGCTGACGGCCGAGGACGTGCGCTTCCTCAGCTTCCGCAGCGGCTACACGAACTTCGGCTTCTCGGGCTGCGAGCCCCCGGACACCGTGGCCTCGTGCGCCGCGCGCGGCACGAACAGCCTGAGGACCGACGCCCACGTGGACCGCTTCTTCTACAACGGCGGCCACATGCAGGTGCATGCCAACCTGGCAGCCCCGGGGATGAACCTGGGCGCGCTGGACAACGCCGCGCTGGCGGCCGAGGTACGCCGCGTGCTGGGCACCGACATCGTGCTGGCCTACACCCAGCCGCAGCTGGCCGGCGGCGTGCGCACCTCGCCCGCCAGCTATGCGCTGTTCCTGCGCAAGATCCTGGGCGATCAGCTGCGCATCGCGGCGCTGCTGGGCAGCAACGCCACCTGCACCAACCCGGCCACCTGCGCCACCGCGGTGTCCACGCCGGTGCCGGCACCACTGAGCTGGAACTACTCGATCGGCCACTGGGTGGAAGCCGATCCGGCCAGCGGCGACGGCGCCTTCAGCAGCGCCGGCGCCTTCGGCTTCTACCCCTGGGTGGACGCCAGCAAGCGCTGGTACGGCATCGTCGCGCGGGTGGACCTGGGCGGCAGCGGCGCCGAATCGGCGGCCTGCGGCGCGCTCATCCGGAAGGCCTGGGTGACGGGCAGCGCGCAGTAGCCGCTCAGCGACGCAGACCGGGGCGCGGCTGCGCGGCTTCGTCCCAGGCCGGGCCTGCGAACCAGGCGCTGCCCTGCAGGGCTTCGCGCAGCATGGGCAGCGCGTCCAGGCCCCAGAAGACCCGGCCCTCGAGTTCGAAGCTCGGCACGCCGAAGACCCCTGCGGCGATGGCTGCTTCGGTGTGGGCGCGCAGTTCGGCCTTCACGTCCTCGCCATCGGGGTCGCGCGCAGGCGCCAGCGCCTCGCGCAGCGCCGCCAGGCGCTCGGGCTCGTTGGCGTCGGCGCCGCCGCCGCACCAGACGTGGCGGAAGAGGGCCTCCACCACACGCCGGTTGGGCCCGCAGGCCACGGCCAGGCGCAGCAGCGCCAGCGGGTTGAAGGGGTGCTGGGCGGGCGTCTGCAGCGGGATGCCGTGGTGCTGCGCCAGCCACTGAACGTGGCGGAAGGTCCACTGTCGCTTGGGCTCGATCTCCGCCGGCCCCTTGTGCGCATGCTGCTTGAGCAGCGCGCCCAGCAGCACCGGCCGGTACTCGACGGCGTGACTCAGGCCCGCCAGCTCCTGCGGCAGGCGTTCGAAGGCCAGCCAGGCGAAGGGCGAGATGGGGTCGAAGTGGAAGACGATGGGCTTCATGGTGCCCCCGGGTCGCGAACGGCGCGGCTGTCCCACTGCACCCGCCGCTGCGGCAGTTGGGCCCAGACGGCGCGCTTGGCGTCGTCCGACAGGCGCGACCAGGCCACGATCTCGTCGATCGTGCGCAGACAGCCCGCGCACCAGCCGGTGGCAGCGTCCATCCGGCAGACGTTGGTGCAGGGCGATGGCACGGGTGGGCTCATGGCGCCAGCACCACGTCTTCCACCGGCGCGCCCGTCAGGCGCACCAGTTCGTCGGGGCTCAGCCGGAACACGCCGTTGGGGTGGCCGGCGGCCGCCCAGATGAGATCGAAGCGGAACAGCTCGCGGTCGATCAGCGTCAGCACCGGGCCGGAGTGCGCCAGCGGCGAGACGCCACCGATCGAGAAGCCGGTGGCGGCCTTGACGAAGTCGGCATCGGCGCGACCCAGCGGGCCGGTGAGTGCGGCCACGCGCTTCTCGTCGACGCGCCGGTCGCCGGAGGCCACCACCAGCACCGCCCCCTCGGCGGCTTTGCGCCTGAAGATCACGCTCTTGGCGATCTGACCCACGCCCACGCCCAGGGCGTCGGCCGCCTCTTGCGAGGTGCGCGCGGGCACGTCCAGCCACAGCGGCGCGTGAGGGTGGCCGCGCAGGGCCAGCGCCTGGCTCACGCGCTGGAAGCCTTCGGGACGGTCTTCGAGCGTCATGCCGCCTGGCCCCGTTTCGCCAGCAGCGCCTTGCCGGCGCGCGACACCGGCGCACGGCCCAGCACGCCGCTGATGTAGCCGCCGGCGTCCACCAGGGCGTCCAGGTCGATGCCCGTTTCGATGCCCATGCCGCGCAGCATGAAGACCACGTCTTCCGTGGCCACGTTGCCGGTGGCGCCCTTGGCATAGGGGCAGCCGCCCAGGCCGGCGATGCTGGTGTCGAACACGTGCACGCCCATCTCCAGGCAGGCCAGGATATTGGCCAGCGCCTGGCCGTAGGTGTCGTGGAAGTGCCCGCTCACCTCGTGCAGCGGGAAGTGCTTCAGCGCGCGCTCCAGCGCTGCCCGGGCGCGCCGGGGCGTGCCGACGCCGATGGTGTCGGCCACGCCGCAATGATCGACGCCGATGGCCTTCATCAGCACCGCCACGCGCTCCACCTCGTCGGGCGAGACCTCGCCCTGGTAGGGGCAACCCAGGGCGCAGGAGATGGCCGCGCGCACTTTCACGCCGGCCTCGTGCGCGGCCGCCACCACGGGGCGGAAGCGCTCGATGCTCTCTTCGATGCTGCAGTTGATGTTCTTCTGGCTGAAGGCTTCGCTGGCGGCGCCGAACACCACCACTTCATCAGGCCGGGTCGCCAGCGCCGCTTCCAGGCCCTTCATGTTCGGCGTGAGCACCGAGTAGCGCACGCCGGCCTGTCGCTCGATGCCGGCCATCACGGCGGCGCCGTCGGCCATCTGCGGCACCCACTTCGGGCTGACGAAGCTGGTGGCCTCGATCTCGCGGCAGCCGGCGGCCTGCAGCCGATGGATGAGTTCGATCTTCTGCGCTGTGGACACCGGCGCGGCCTCGTTCTGCAGGCCGTCGCGCGGGCCGACCTCGACCAGGGTGACATGGGTTGGCAGCATGGTGATCTTTCCCGTACGCTTTTCAGGCGTACCGCATTAGACAGGTTCGCACCGGCGGCGCGCCGCCGTGCCACCGATCAACCTTTGAGGGGATGGTGCCTGGGTGGTCCCGGGCGCAAACTGCGAGCACGCCATGAACACCCGCCGCTGCCTCCGCATCGCCCGCCACATCGACAAGCTGCTCAAGCGTGAGCTGGGCAGCCCGGTGGACCCTGAACGCATGGTGGAAGACCGGCTGTACGCCCGCGACGTGCTGCTGGTCTGCGACGCCATGCGCGACACCGACCTCGCCGCCCTGGCCCAGCGCTTCCGCCGCGCGGCCCTGGCCGACCCCGACCGCCCCGCCGGCGCGCCCAGCTCGGGCTTCTCGGCCTCGCGCTTCCTCAGCTCGCTGTTCGGCGGGCTGGGCGGGCAGGACAAGTCCGCTCCGGCGGCCAGCGTCGCCCGGCAGCAGGTGCCGCTGAAGTAGTGCCCGCTCACCGGACAGCCGTCAGGCGCAGCAGTTCCCCGCCTTCGGTGACCTGGTCACCCACCGCGTAAAGCCACTCTTCCACCACGCCGTCGTGGGGCGCGTGGATGGTGTGCTCCATCTTCATCGCCTCCATCACGGCCAGCGGCTGCCCGCGCGCCACCCGCTCGCCCACGGCGGCCAGGAAGCCGATCACCTTGCCGGGCATCGGCGCGGTGAGTCGGCCCTCCGACCCGGCACCGTCGGCAGCATGGGCCAGGGGGTCGAACTCGGCCAGCACCGCCGCGCCCTGGTCGGTGAACACGGCAAAGCGTTCACCCTCGGCGTAGACGGTGGCGCTGAAGCGGTGGTCACCCAGCCGGACGTCGTGCCGCCCCCCGCCCAAGGCCTGGGCCGTGAAGGCAAAGTTCTCGCCGGCCACGGCCAGGCGCGTGGCGCCGTCGTGCAGGCGCTCCAGCGTCACGGGCAGCGGCTGGCCGTCGCGCTGCAGTTCCACCCGGCGGCGGGCGCCGCCGTGCAGGCGCCAGCCGTCGCGGCGGGACCAGGGGTCGGCGCCTTCCAGCGCCGCTTCGCCGGCCAGCACGTGCGCGGCCACGGCGGCGGCGGCCTGCTCGCTGGGCAGCGGCGGCGCCTCGAACAGCGCCGCGTGTTCGCGCTGGATGAGCGCCGTGTCCAGGTCGGCCGAGGCGAAGGCGCGCGAATTCACCACGCGGCGCAGGAAGGCCACGTTGTTGGCCGGGCCCATGAGGTGGGTGTCGCGCAGCGCCGCGTCCAGCCGCGCCAGTGCCTGCGCGCGGTCTTCGCCCCAGACGATGAGCTTGGCGATCATCGGGTCGTAGAAGGGGCTGATGGCGTCGCCTTCGCGCACGCCGCTGTCCACGCGCGGCAGCGCATCGCTGCGCTCGAAGGCCACGTGCTGCGGCCAGCGGGCCACGTGCAGCGTGCCGGTGGCGGGCAGGAAGTCGGCATCGGGGTTCTCGGCGCACAGGCGCGCCTCGATGGCGTGGCCGCGGATGGCCAATTGCTCCTGTGTCTTCGGCAGCGGCTGGCCGGCGGCCACGCGCAGTTGCCATTCCACGAGGTCCAGCCCGGTGATGGCTTCGGTGACCGGGTGCTCCACCTGCAGCCGCGTGTTCATCTCCATGAAGTAGAACTTCAGGTCACCGTCGTCCACTTCCTCGGCGATGAACTCCACCGTGCCCGCGCCCACGTAGCCCACGGCCTGCGCGGCGGCCACGGCGGCCGCTCCCATCTCGGCGCGGCGCGCGGCACTCATGCCCGGTGCCGGCGCTTCCTCCAGCACCTTCTGGTGGCGGCGCTGCACGGAGCAGTCGCGCTCGAAAAGGCTGACGCAATGCCCGAGGCTGTCGGCGAAGACCTGGATCTCGATGTGCCGCGGCCGCGTGACGTAGCGCTCCACCAGCACGTGGGCGTCGCCGAAGCTGTTCTGCGCCTCGCGCTGGCACGAGGCCAGCGCGGCCGCGAAGTCCTCGGCCTTGTCGACACGCCGCATGCCCTTGCCGCCGCCGCCCGCGCTGGCCTTGATGAGCACCGGGTAGCCGATGCGCGCCGCCTGCGCCGCCAGGAAGGCGGGATCGTTGTCGTCGCCGTGGTAGCCGGGCACCAGCGGCACGCCGGCCTTCTCCATCAAGGCCTTGGCCGCGCTCTTGCTGCCCATGGCGGCGATGGCAGAAGCCGGCGGGCCGATGAAGACCAGGCCCGCGTCGGCGCAGGCCTGCGCGAAGCCTTCGTTCTCGCTGAGGAAACCGTAGCCCGGGTGCACGGCCTGCGCACCGGTGACACGCGCGGCTTCCAGGATGCGCTCGGTGCGCAGGTAGCTGTCCTTCGGCGCGTTGCCACCCACGTGCACGGCCTCGTCGCAGGCGCGCACGTGGCGCGCGTTCGCGTCCGCGTCCGAGTACACGGCCACGGTGCGGATGCCCAGGCGCCGCGCGGTGGCGGCAACGCGGCAGGCAATCTCGCCACGGTTCGCGATCAGGATCTTCTTGAACATGCCCACCTCAGGCAGCAGCAGGCGCCCCGCGGCCGCCGAGGCGGCGCAGCAGGGCGCGCAGGAACTTGAACAGCACGACCAGCAGCGCCAGCGCCACCAGCACGCAGGCGGCCAGCACGGGCCAGAAGACCATCGGGTGCGCCCAGCTCAGCCACAGCAGGCCCGGCACCGCCAGGTCGCCCAGCAGCGAGAGCCCGATGTTGGAGAAGGGTTCGGGCGAGGTGTTGGCCGCCGCGCGCGTGGTGGCCTTGGCCGCGTGCGCGCCGGCGGCCAGCGTGCCGCCCAACAGCGCAGCGACCACGCTCCATGTCGCCTGATCGGTGCCGAAGACGCCGCTGAAGGTGGCGGCGGCCAGTGCGGCGCCGGCCGGAATGCGGATGAAGGTGTGCACCGTGTCCCACAACGAATCCACCACCGGGATCTTGTCGGCCACGAACTCCACCACGGCCAGCAGCCCGGCCAGGCCCAGCACCACCGGGTTCTGCAGCACCTGCAGGCCGGCGGGCAGCGGCACCCAGCCCAGGTAGCCTGCGGCACCGGTGATGAAGACCACCGCATACAGGCGCAGCCCGCTGGCCCAGCCCAGCGCCGCCGCGATGGCGATGAGCTGGCCGACGTCCAGCGCAGCCACGGCCGGCAGGCTCAGGTCCGCCATGCCGGCTCCCGCTTGTTCAGGAAGGCCTGCACGCCTTCGCGGCCCTCGGCGCTGGCGCGGATGTCGGCGATGCGGCGCGCACTCTCCGCGCGCAGCGCGGCGTCCGGCAGTCGGCCGGCGACGTCCTTCACCAACTGCTTGCAGGCCTTCACCGCGGCCGGGCCGTTGTCCACCAGTGCGGCCACGATCTCGGCCACCTTGGCATCCAGCGCCTCGGGCGCCACCAGCTCGTGCACGAAGCCCAGGGCCCGCGCCTCGGCCGCGCTGAAGCGTTCGGCGGTGACGAAGTAGCGCCGGGCCGCCTGCTCGCCCAGGGCCCGCACGACGTAAGGACCGATGGTGGCCGGCAGCAGGCCCAGCCTGGCTTCGCTGAGGCAGAAGTGCAGACCTTCGGCGGCGACCAGCACGTCGCACACCGCCGCCAGCCCCACGCCGCCGGCGTAGCAGTCGCCCTGCACGCGGCCCACCACGGGAACGGGGCAGGACCAGATCGCCCACAGCATCTCGGCCAGGCCCTCGGCATCGGCCTGGTTCTGCTCCCAGGTGTAGTCGGCCATGGCACGCATCCAGGACAGGTCGGCCCCGGCGCAGAAGGCCTTGCCATGGCCCCCCAGCACGATGGCGCGCAGCTGCGGGTCGGCCCCCAGCGTGCGGAAGGCCTGCGTCAGCTCGGCGATGACGCCGTCGTTGAAGGCGTTGCGCACCTCGGGGCGGTTGAGCCACACCTCGGCCACGTGGGCGCTGGGGCGGCGGATGTCGAGCGTGGTCACGTGCGCGCCCTCACATGCGGAAGATGCCGAAGCGCGGCGCCTCCGGGATGGGCGCATTCAGGCTCGCCGACAGGCCCAGCGCCAGCACGCGGCGGGTGTCGGCGGGGTCGATGACGCCGTCGTCCCACAAGCGCGCGGTGGCGTAGTAGGGGTGCGACTGGTGGCCGAACTGGTCGAGGATGGGCTGCTTGAAGGCGGATTCCTCGTCGGCGCTCCACGTGCCGCCCTTGGCCTCGATGCCGTCCCGCTTGACCGTGGCCAGCACGCTGGCGGCCTGCTCCGCGCCCATCACGCCGATGCGCGCGTTCGGCCACATCCACAGCAGGCGCGGCGAGTACGCGCGGCCGCACATGCCGTAGTTGCCGGCGCCGAAGCTGCCGCCGATGATGACGGTGAACTTCGGCACCGTGGCCGTGGCCACGGCGGTGACCATCTTCGCACCGTGCTTGGCGATGCCCTCGGATTCGTACTTGCGGCCGACCATGAAGCCGGTGATGTTCTGAAGGAAGACGAGCGGGATGCGCCGCTGGCAGCACAGCTCGATGAAGTGCGCGCCCTTCATCGCGCTCTCGGCGAACAGCACGCCGTTGTTGGCGATGATGCCCACCGGCATGCCTTCGAGGTGCGCGAAGCCCGTCACCAGCGTGGCGCCGTAGCGCGCCTTGAACTCGTCGAACTCGGAGCCGTCGACGACGCGGGCGATGATCTCGCGCACGTCGAACGGCTTGCGGCTGGTGAAGCCGGCTTCGTCCGTCGGCAGCACGCCGCGCAGTTCGGCCGGGTCGAACAGCGGCGCGCGCGGCGGCTGCAGCTTCATCTGTTCGGCCTTGCGCCAGTTCAGGTGGCCCACCGTCGCGCGCGCGATGGCCAGCGCGTGCATGTCGTTCTCGGCCAGGTGGTCGGCCACGCCCGACAGCCGCGTGTGCACATCGCCGCCGCCCAGGTCTTCGGCGCTCACCACCTCGCCGGTGGCGGCCTTCACCAGCGGCGGGCCGCCCAGGAAGATAGTGCCCTGGTTCTTCACGATGATGGTCTCGTCGCTCATCGCCGGCACGTAGGCACCACCGGCGGTGCACGAGCCCATCACCACCGCGATCTGCGGGATGCCCTCGGCCGACATGTTGGCCTGGTTGAAGAAGATCCGCCCGAAGTGGTCGCGGTCGGGGAAGACCTCGTCCTGCTTCGGCAAGAACGCCCCGCCGGAATCGACCAGGTAGATGCACGGCAGCTTGTTCTGCTGGGCGATCTCCTGGGCACGCAGGTGCTTCTTGACCGTCATCGGGTAGTAGGTGCCGCCCTTCACGGTGGCGTCGTTGGCGACGATCATGCACTCGACGCCCTCGACGCGGCCGATGCCGGCGATCACCGAGGCGGCCGGCACGTCGCCGCCGTACATGCCGTAGGCGGCGAACTGGCCGATCTCGAGGAAGGGCGTACCGGGGTCGAGCAGGCCGTTGACGCGCTCGCGGGGCAGCAGC
>JAEUPH010000210.1 GCA_016790395.1 Rubrivivax sp.
AGCCTGCCGGAAGAGGAGTTCGACCGCCTCTTTGCCGTCAACATGAAGGCCGTCTACCTGGCGATGCGCGAGGCCGTGCCGCGCTTCAAGGCGAAGGACGGTGCCGGCATCAAGGGCGTGGTGCTGAACATCGCCAGCACCGCCGGCGTGAGCCCGCGGCCGCGGCTGGCCTGGTACAACGCCAGCAAGGGCTGGGTGATCACGGCCACGCGCGCCAGTGCGGTGGAGCTGGCGCCTTCGGGCATCCGCGTCAACGCGCTCAACCCGGTGGCGGGCGAAACGCCGCTGCTCAAGACCTTCATGGGCGAAGACACGCCCGAGATGCGCGCCAGGTTCCTGTCCACCATCCCGCTGGGCCGCTTCTCGACACCCGAGGACCTGGGCAACGCGGCCTGCTACCTGTGCAGCGACGAGGCGTCGATGATCACGGGTGTGTGCATGGAGGTCGATGGCGGCCGCTGCATCTAGGCGACCCGGATCCGGGTTTCCCGGTCCGGGACGAGCCCCCTTGGGGGGTGGCGAAGCCGCGACGCGGCAAACCTGGGGGCCGTTCAAGTCACCTTGTAGGTCTGGAGGTGGATGCTGGTCTCGGTGCCGGCAATGCCCTTGATCAACCGCACCCGCTCCAGCACCGAGGCCAGTTCCTGCAGGTTCGCCGCGCGCAGTTCGGCCAGCAGGTCCCAGCGGCCGTTGGTGTCGTGCAGGCCGGCCACGCCGGGTTCGCCCAACAAGTGAGCAATGACTTCACGGGTCTGGTTGCCGTCCACCGTGATGCTCATCCAGGCGGTGATGAGGTTGGGCTCGGTGTCGGGCCGCAGGCGCACGGTGTAGCCGGTGATGACGCCGTCGTCTTCCAGCCGCTTCACGCGGTTGGTGACGGTGCCGCGCGAGACGCCCAGCTTCGCAGCCAGCGTGGCGACGGTGGTGCGGGCGTCCTGCCGCAGCAGCGCGATGAGTTGCAGGTCGGTGGAGTCCATTCTCGCAATTTGACAATGAGGGCTGCCGAATTGCCAGATTCCTGGTGAAACGGTGGCAAAACTGGCGCTTCTCATTGTCTGCGGCCGCCGGGAAGATGCGGGCCATCGAAAGAGAGGCTCCCATGACCACCCTGATCAGCACCCAGGACATCGCCCGCATCGTCGCCCACCACGGCCTGCCGGAGGTGCTGCGCCTCATGGAAGCGGCCATCACCGCCGACTTCCGCCGCTGGCCCGACTTCGACAAGGTGCCGCGCGTGGCCAGCCACTCGCAGGACGGGGTGATCGAACTGATGCCGGTGGCCGACGCCACCCACTACAGCTTCAAGTACGTGAACGGCCATCCGCGCAACGGGCGCTTCGGCCTGCCTACGGTGATGGCCTTCGGCGTGCTGGCCGAAGTGGCGACAGGTCAACCGATCCTCGTGAGTGAGCTCACGCTCACCACGGCCATGCGGACGGCCGCCACGTCGGTCATGGCGGCCCGCGCCCTGGCGCGGCCCGACGCGCGGGCGATGGCGCTCATCGGCAACGGCGCGCAGAGCGACTTCCAGGCCCTGGCCTTCCACCACCTGCTGGGTATCGACGAGATCCGCCTCTTCGACGTGGACCCCGCCGCCAGCGCCCGCGTGCGGGAGCACCTGAGGGGCCTGCCCGGCTTGCGCGTCAGCGTCTGCGCCAGCGTGGCCGAGGCGCTGCGCGGCGCCGACCTCGTCACCACCGTGACCGCCGACAAGCGCAGCGCCACCATCGTGACACCGGAGATGCTGGAACCCGGCATGCACCTCAACGCCGTGGGCGGGGACTGCCCGGGCAAGACGGAGCTGCACCCCGCCGTGCTGGCCGCGGCCGATGTGTTCGTGGAGTACGAGCCGCAGACGCGCATCGAGGGCGACCTGCAGCAGATGCCGGCCGACTTTCCCGTCACCGAGCTGTGGCGGGTGCTGGCAGGCCAGGCGCCCGGGCGCCGCAGCGCCCGGCAGGTGACGGTGTTCGATTCGGTCGGCTTCGCGCTGGAGGACTTCTCCGCGCTACGGCTGGTGGCAGCACTGGCCCGGGAACTGAAGCTGGGCGAAGCGCTGGACCTCATGCCCAGGCTGGCCGACCCGCGTGATCTCTACGGCCACCTGATGTTGCAGGCTTCAGGCGCGGGGACGCACCTGAAGGCCGCTTGAAGGCGCTTCAGACGTAGGGAACGTGCTGGTCGGCCAGGCGCTCGTGGCGATCGGCGGCGGCCAGCAGGTCGGCTGCGAAGCGCGGGTCGTGGCTGGCGAAGCGGTTCGCGTACTCGCGAACGGCGGCGGCTTCGGCGGCGCGGTCGGTCACTTCACGGTTTTCGGTACGGACGTTCATGCTGTTCTGGATCCAGCCCAGGAAGGCCGTGAACAGACTGGCGGCCATGATCGCGGCGCGGGGGGTGCCGACGGCGACGGGGGTGTGGACGGTGACGGTGGTCATCTCGAACTTCCTTTGCAGCCCTCTCGGGTCGAGAGGCAGTGACGTCATATTCGGGTATTCACTAGTACCTTTCAAGTGAATATTGCGCATGTAAGATATGAGCCGTTCGTATTTGATGCGGCGCAAAAGCCTTGAACTTCAGGACGCTCGATCTGAACCTGCT
>JAEUPH010000351.1 GCA_016790395.1 Rubrivivax sp.
GATCGACTCGCCGCGCTTCATCAGCGCAAAGCCCTCGTTGATGTCTTCCAGCTTCAGGCGGTGTGTGATGAGCTCGTCGATGCGGATGCGCCCGTCCATGTACCAGTCGACGATCTTCGGCACGTCGGTGCGGCCGCGCGCACCACCGAAGGCGCTGCCCAGCCACACGCGGCCGGTGACCAGCTGGAAAGGCCGCGTGCTGATCTCCTGGCCCGCCGCGGCCACGCCGATGATCACGCTCTTGCCCCAGCCCTTGTGGCAGCACTCCAGGGCCTGCCGCATGGTGGTGGTGTTGCCGATGCACTCGAAGCTGTAGTCGGCGCCGCCGTCGGTGAGCTGCACGATGGCGTCGACCACGTTCTCCACCGTCTTCGGGTTGATGAAGTGCGTCATGCCGAACTGCCGCGCCATGGCCTCGCGCGCCGGGTTGATGTCGATGCCGATGATCTTGCCCGCGCCCACCATCTTCGCGCCCTGGATGACGTTCAGGCCGATGCCGCCCAGCCCGAACACCACCACGTTCGCACCCGCTTCCACCTCGGCCGTGAACAGCACCGCGCCGACACCGGTGGTGACGCCGCAGCCGATGTAGCAGACCTTGTCGAAGGGTGCGTCCTCGCGGATCTTCGCCAGCGCGATCTCGGGCACCACGATGTGGTTGGCGAAGGTGCTGGTGCCCATGTAGTGCAGGATGGGCTGGCCGCCGATGCTGAAGCGGCTGGAACCGTCGGGCATCAGGCCGCGGCCCTGCGTGCTGCGGATCTTCTGGCACAGGTTGGTCTTGCGGCTGAGGCAGAACTTGCACTGCCGGCACTCGGGCGTGTAGAGCGGAATGACGTGGTCGCCGGGCTTCAGCGACGTGACGCCGGCGCCCACGTCCACCACCACGCCCGCGCCTTCGTGGCCCAGGATGGCGGGGAACAGGCCTTCGGGGTCGGCGCCGCTGAGCGTGTAGTGGTCGGTGTGGCAGATGCCGGTGGCCTTCACCTCCACCAGCACCTCGCCTTCGCGCGGGCCTTGAAGGTCGACGGTCTCGATCGTCAGCGGGGCGCCGGCCCTCCAGGCCACGGCAGCGCGGGTCTTCATCGGCAACTCCTTGTTCTGTTGCGGGGCTTCGAGGCCGCAGAGACTAACCCGCGTCGGCGTCCTGCCGCACTTCGTCGCAAAGTTTCGCAAATCCCGTCGCAGCGCACTGGCCGGTGGCCGCGCACTCGGGACAATCGGCACCATGCCCTTGCCCGTGACCCTGCGCCCGCTGCTGGCGCTGAATCTGATTTCGTCCGCCGCCGTGGCCCTGGCCCAGCCGGCTCCCGCCGCCTCGGCGCCCGCACCGGCCCGTGCCGCCTCGGCCCCCGCGCCCGCCCGCGCGGCCTCGGCGCCCGCCGCCGCGCCGCAGCGCATCGAGATCACCGGCGGCCGCGACTCCGACACCGATGAACGGCGCCGCGCCACGGCTTCGAAGATCGTCATCGGCCGCGAGCAGATCGACAAGTTCGGCGACGCCACGCTGGGCGAGGTGCTGCGCCGCCTGCCCGGCGTCACCACGCCCGGCGCGCCCGGCCGCGGCGGGCCGCCGCGCATGCGCGGCCTGGGCGGCGGCTTCACGCAGCTGCTCATCGACGGCCAGCGCATCCCGCCGGGCTTCAGCCTGGAGAGCCTGACGCCCGAGCAGGTGGAACGCATCGAGATCCTGCGCGCACCCACCGCCGAGACCGGCGCACGTGCCATCGCCGGCACCATCAACATCATCACGCGCGAAGGCTTCAAGCGGCGGCTGAACGACCTGCGCCTGGGCTTGGGCGTCGAGAACGGCCAGGTCAGCCGCGGCGTCTTCTGGACCCACAACGACAGCATCGACAACTTCATCTACAACCTCTCGGGCTCGCTGTTCAACCCGCACCGGCGCACCGGCGGCAGCAGCAGCAGCGAGGTGACCGACCTGGCCACCGGCGCGCTGCTGGAGAAGCGCAGCAGCCAGAGCAGCACCGACGAAAACCGCCTCGGCGCCAACCTCAGCGGCCGCCTGCAGTGGCGGCTGGGCGTGGAGGGCAGCGGCGACTCGCTGACCCTGATGCCCATGGTCTTCCACACCGAGGCCAAGACCGACGCCCGCTTCACGCAGCAGCAGCCCGTGGTGCGGCCCACCACGCTGGACCTCTACGATTTCGGCGACAGCCACGGCGAGAGCCGCTTCACCAACGCCCGGCTGGGGGCGCAGTACCGCCAGCGCCTGGGCGCGGTGCGCCTGGAACTGCAGGGCAACGCCGGGCGCGGCATCGGCCGCAGCGATTCACTGCGCCACGAGTACGACAACGGCGGCGCCACGCCGCGCCGCGTGCTGGAGGACCACACCCGCTCGCGCGAGGACAACCTGACGCTGAACCTCAAGGCCTCCGGCGTCAGCGGCGGCGGCGAGGCCGGCGGCGAGCACAGCCTGGTCGGCGGCGGCGAGATCGACGCCGCGCGCCGCACCGAGACGCGCATCAACCTGCAGGACGGCAGGCCGCTGCTCACCGACTTCGGCGACAACCTCCAGGCCAGCACGCTGCGCCTGGCCGCCTTCGTGCAGGACGAGTGGAACCCGTCGCCGAGCTGGGGCTTCCATGCCGGGTTGCGCTGGGAAGGCATCACCACGCGCGGCGACACCGGCCAGGACGGCGCCGAATCGCGGCCCACCAACCGCACCAGCGTGTGGACGCCGCTGCTGCACGCGGTGTGGAAGCCCGACCCGAAGAAGCGCGACCAGATCCGCGTGAGCCTGACGCGCAGCTACCGCAGCCCCAGCACCGGCAACCTGATCGCGCGGCCTTCGATCAACCGCGACTACGACCCCGCGCTGGGCCCCAACCCGCGCACCAGCCCCGACAGCGCCGGCAACCCCGGCCTCAAGCCCGAGCTGGCCACCGGCATCGACATCGCGGCCGAGCGCTACCTCGACGGCGGCGGCGTGCTCAGCGCCAACCTCTTCCGCCGCAACATCAGCAACCTCATCCGCAGCCAGATCGCGCAGGAGCAGGTGTCCTGGAGCCCCTTCGACCGCTGGGTGCGGCGCGCGCAGAACATCGGCCAGGCCACCACCAGCGGGCTGGAGCTGGAGGCCAAGTTCCGCCTCGACCAGGCCGTGGAGGGCGCGCTGCCGGTCGAACTGCGCGCCAACGCGTCGTTCTACACCTCGCGCGTGAAATCGGTGCCCGGCCCCGACAACCGGCTGGACCAGCAGGCCAAGGCCACGGCCAACCTGGGGGCCGACTACCGGCTGCGCAGCCTGCCGCTCACGCTGGGCGGCAACCTGAACTGGGTGCCCGCCACGACCACGCGCCTGGAAGCCGAGCAGACGGTGACGACCAGCACCAAGCGCGTGTGGGACGGCTTCGCGCTGTGGACCTTCAGCCCCACGGTGGGTCTGCGGCTGCTGGCCAACAACCTGGTGCCGCGCGACTTCAGCACCACCACGGTCACCGACGTCCAGGTGGCCAGCGGCGACACCGAGCGCACCACGGGCCGCAGCACGGGCCCGAGCTACGTGAACTGGCAGCTGCGGCTGGAGCTGAAGCTGTAGGGATGCTCCGGCTGGCGCGGCGCGTCCCGGCGGGCACACTGGCGGCCCTGTTCCGACAGCACGAAGAACCCGGAGACCGCCCATGTCCTTGAACCGCAGAACCCTGCTTGCCGCCGCCACGTTGCCCGCCTGGGCGGGCCTGGCTCGCGCCCAGGCCGCCTGGCCCACGAAGCCGGTGCGCATCGTCGTGCCCTTCGCCGCCGGCGGCACCACCGACATCCTGGCGCGCGCCATCGCGCCCGAACTGCAACGCGCCTTCGGCCAGTCCTTCGTCGTCGACAACAAGCCCGGCGCCGGCGGCAACAACGGCGCCGCCGAGGTGGCCAAGGCCGCGGGCGACGGCACCACGCTGCTGATGGGCACCGTGGGCACGCACGCCATCAACCCGGCGCTGTACCCGAAGATGCCCTACGACCACGTGAAGGACTTCGTCCCCGTCACGCTGGTGGCCGGCGTGCCCAACGTGCTGGTGGTGAACCCGGCCTCGGCGCAGAAGTACAACGTCAACACGGTGGTCGACCTCATCCGCGCCGCCAAGGCCAACCCGGGCCGGCTGAACGTGGCCAGCTCGGGCAACGGCACCTCCATCCACCTCTCGGCCGAACTCTTCAAGACGCTCACCGGCACCTTCATGCTGCACCTGCCCTACCGCGGCAGCGGGCCGGCGCTCATCGACCTCATCGCCGGCAACGTCGACCTGATGTTCGACAACCTGCCCAGCGCCATGCCGCACATCAAGAGCGGCAAGCTCAAGGCACTGGCCGTCACCAGCGGCCAGCGCAGCGCGGCGCTGCCCGAGCTGCCCACCATCGCCGAGGCCGGCGGCGCGTTGCTGCGCAACTACGAGGCCAGTTCCTGGTTCGGCCTGCTGGCGCCGGCGGGCACGCCGCCCGAGGTGGTGAACCGCGTGCAGCAGGAGGTGGCCAAGGCGCTGGCGCAGCCCGCCATCAAGGAGCGCTTGCAGTCGCAGGGCGCCATCCCCAGCGGCAACACACCGGCGGACTTCGCGAAGTTCATCGCCGCCGAGACGGCCAAGTGGGCGCAGGTGGTGAAGGCCTCGGGGGCCAAGATCGACTGAAGCCGCTGACACAATGCACACCCATGTGTGCAAGCAGAGTGGCCGAAGGCCGTGAACGCGGCTGGATCATCCCCATCGGTGGCGCCGAGGAAAAAGAGAACTCGCCGCAGATCCTGCAGCGTTTCGTGAAGCTGGCGGGCGGGCGCGAGGCCGACATCGTCGTCATCCCCACCGCCAGCCAGATGCGCGCCACCGGGCCGCGCTACGAGCGCATCTTCGGCGAGCTGGGCGCCGCGCGCGTGACCTCGCTGGATTTCGACACCCGGCGCGACTGCGACGAACCCGGCCGGCTGGACGTGCTGCAGCGTGCCACCGGCGTCTTCTTCACCGGCGGCAACCAGCTGCGCCTGTCCACGCTGATCGGCGGCACGCCGGTGGCCAAGACCGTCCGCCAGCTCAACGCCGCCGGCGTGCCGGTGGCCGGCACCAGCGCCGGCGCGGCCTTCATCAGCGAGCACATGATCGCCTTCGGCGACGAGGGCAGCACGCCCATCGCCGGCAGCGTGCGCCTGGCGCCGGGCATGGGCCTGACCAACCGCTTCATCATCGACCAGCACTTCCGCCAGCGCGACCGCCTCGGCCGCCTGCTCACCGCGCTGGCCTACAACCCCTTCGCCGTGGGCATCGGCCTGGACGAGGACACCGCCGCCTTCATCGCGCCGGACAACACCGTGCACGTGGAAGGCTCCGGCGGCATCACGGTGGTGGACGCCGCCGAGGTGCAGTTCAGCAGCATGGACACGGTGCAGGAAGGCCGGCCGGTGTGCCTGCTGGGCCTGAAGCTGCACATCCTGACGCAGGGCTCCACCTTCAACCTGCACACGCGCCGTGCCGACGCGGGCACGCTGAACCCGCCCAAGCAGTAAGCGCCGCATGGACGAAGCCCGGGCGCAGCTGGAAGCCGCGATCGCGGGCCTGGAAGCCCAGCGCGCCGTGCTGGGCAGCGCGCTGGTGGACGCCGCGCTGGCGCCGCTGCGCGAGCGCCTGGCCGCGCTGCAGGACGCCGCCGCGCCGGAGCAGGCGCCCGCCCAGGTGCTGCGCCCGGTGACCGTGCTCTTCATGGACGTGGTGGGCTTCACCGCGCTGTCGCGCCGGCTCGACCCCGAAGACCTGCACGAACTCATCGACGGCGCGCTGGCGCGCTGCACGGCCGTGGTGGAAGCGCACGGCGGCCGCGTCATGCAGTACGCCGGCGACCAGCTGCTGGCCGTGTTCGGCGAACGCCAGGCGGCCGAAGACGACGCCGAACGCGCCGTGCGCAGCGGGCTGGCGCTGCTGGCCGAAGGCCGCGCCCTGGGCGAACGGGCGCGGCGCCTGGCCGGGGCCGACGCCATCGCCGACGTGCGCGTGGGCATCCACACCGGCCCGGCGCTGCTGGGCGGCGGCGTGGACGGCGACGGCGCCATCCGCGGCCTCACCGTCAACGTGGCGGCACGCATGGAACAGACGGCGCCGCCCGGCGGCCTGCGCATCAGCCGCGACACCTGGCGCCAGGTGCGTGGCCTCTTCGACGCCGAAGCGCAAGCGCCGCTGGAGGTGAAGGGCCTGGACGCGCCGCTGCCGACGTGGATCGTGCGCGGCGAACTCGCGGCCGCGGCGGGCACGGCACAGCGTGGCGTGGAAGGCCTGGTCACGCCGCTGGTGGGCCGCGAGGCCGAACGCGCGGCGCTGCACGGCGCCTTCGAGCAGGTGCTCGCCACCGGCCGGCTGCAGCGCCTGACGCTGCTGGCCGACGCGGGCTTGGGCAAAAGCCGCCTGCTGGCCTCCGTACAGACCGACCTGGCAACGCGCGGCCCGGTGCACCGCGCGCGCGCGCTGCGCCACGGCCTGCACCAACCCTATGGCGTGCTGCGCCACTGGCTGTCGGCGCAGGGCGGCCTGGCCGACAGCGACGACGCCGACACCGCGCGCGCCAAGCTGGGCGCGCTGTTCGGCGCCGGGTTGGGCGCGCAGGGCGACGAAGCCACGGCGCTGGTGGGCCAGCTGCTCGGGCTGGACTTCGCCCAGCACCCGCAGGTGCGCCCGCTGGCGCATGACGCGCGGCAGCTTCGCCAGCGCGCTTTCCACGCGCTGGCGCAATGGCTGCAGTCACGGGCCCGCGAGGCCCCGCAAGTGCTGCTGCTGGACGACATGCACTGGGCCGACGAAGGCTCGCTGGACGCCATCGACCACCTCGCCGCCGCCTGTGCCGGCGTGCCCGTGCTGCTGGCCGTCTTCGCACGGCCGGCGCTGCGGGAACGGCGGCCCGCCTGGTGCGAAGCGGCCACCGTGCTGGCGCCGCTGCCGGCGGCGGTGGCCGGCACCTTGCTGGATGCCCTCTTGCAGCATGTGGCCGCGCCGCCGTTGGCGCTGCGCGAACTGCTGCTGCAGCACGCCGACGGCAACCCCTTTCACCTGGAAGAGCTGGTGGCCATGTGCCTGGACGACGGCGTCATCGTCGCGCCGGCCGACGGCCCGTGGCGGGTGGACCTGGCGCGACTGTCGGCGCTGCGCGTGCCGCCCACGCTGGCCGGCGTGCTGCAGGCGCGGCTGGACGCGCTGGACGCGGCGGAGCGGCGCACGCTGCAGCAGGCCAGCGTCGTCGGCCACGTGCACTGGGACAGCACGCTGCGCCACCTGGAGGAAGCGGCCGCACAGCGCATCGCGGCGCTGACGCGCCGCGAGCTGGTGGTGCCGCATGCGGACTCGGCCTTTGCCGGCGCGCAGGAGTTCGCCTTCAAGCACCACCTGCTGCACCAGGCCACCTACGACACCGTGCTGCGGCGCGAGCGGCGCGACTGGCACCGCCGCACGGCCGAGTGGCTGGTGCAGGCCAGCGGCGGCCGCATCGACGAGCACCTGGCGCTGGTGGCCGAGCACTGGGAGCGCGCCGGCGAGGCCCAGCAGGCCGCCACCTGGTGGCAGCGCGCCGCCGCCCGCGCGCTGGCCGCAGCCGCCTTCACCGCGGTGCTGCAGCACGTGGAGCGGGCGCTGGCGCTGCTGCCCGACGGCGAGCTGGCGCTGCGCTTCGACCTGCTGGACCAGCGCATGGCGGCACACAACGCGCTGGGCCTGCGCGACGCGCAGCGGCAGGACGTGGAGGGCATGCTGGCGCTGGCCGCGCGCTCGGGTGACACCCGCCACGGCGCGCGCGCGGCCGCGACACAGGCGCAGCTGCTGCTGGTGACCGGCGAGTTCCGCGCTGCCATCGCCGAGGCCGAGCGCGCGATCACGCTGGCCGAGACGCTGGGCGACACCGCGCTGCAGCTCTCCCCGCTGGCCAACAAGGGGCAGGCGTTGATCTTCCTGGGCGAGCTGGACGCCGCCGGCGCGGCGCTGGACGCCGCCCTGCCGCTGGCGCGCACCGCCGGCCGGCTGGACATGGTGGTGGTGGTGCTGAACCGCGCTGCCGAGTTGTGCCGCCTGCAGGGCGACTTTCCGGGCCGCCGGGCCCGCATGCTGGAAGCGCTGGCCGCCGCCGAGGCCGGCGGCCACCTGCGCCTGCAGGGCGGGATGCAATCGAACCTGGGCGGGCTGGCTCTTGAATGCGGCCAGCTGGAACAGGCGCAGGAGCGGCTGGACGCCGGGCTGAAGACGCTGCGCGCCATCGGCGACCGCGGCAGCGAGGGCTACACGCTGCTGGCGCTGGCGATGGTGCAGTCGGAGCGCGGTGCCCTCGAGCAGGCGCTGGCCACGGCGCAGGAGGCACTGGCACGCGCCACCGCGTCGCAGGATGCCGCGCTGGCCGCAGCCATCGAAGCCCAGCTGGGCGAAGTGCAGGTGCTGCTGGGCCAGGGCGAGGCCGCGCGCGCGCACTTCGCGCGCCACGATGCCGAGATGCAGCGCCGCGACGGCGCCAGGCCGCACGCGGCCCTGGTGCACCTGGCGCTGGCCGAGGGCCGGCTGGACGAGGCACGCACGCTGGCCACTGCACTGCTGCCGGCGGCCGAGGCCGCCGCCGCGCAGCCGGCCCGGCCCGACGAGCCCCTGGCGATGCGCCTGTTCTGGGCCTGCCACTGCGTCGCGCTGGCCGAAGGCGACGTCGCACGCGCCGCCGCGCTGCTGGCCCGCGCGCACGAACAGATGCTGGCCGCCGCCGCGCCCTTGCCGGAAGCTGAACGCGCCGTCTGGACGCAGTCGCTGCGCGAGCCACGCGCCGTGGCCGAGGCCTGGGCGGCGCAACAGCAGGTATAAGGTTTCCACCACCGCTTCACCGCACGAGGCACGCGCATGCGCATCCTGGAACGCAACGTCTACGTCGGCCCGTCGCTGTACGCGCACTTCCCGGTCATCAAGGTCGTGCTCGACCTCGGCGCGCTGGAAGAATGGCCCACCGCGCGCCTGGGGCCGGCCTACATCGACGCCCTGGTGGCCGCGCTGCCCGGCCTGCACGAGCACGGCTGCAGCTACCGCGAGCCCGGGGGCTTCATCCGCCGCATGCGCGAGGGCGAAGGCACCTGGCTGGGCCACGTCTTCGAGCACGTGGCCATCGAGCTGCAGAACATCGCCGGCGAGGCCGTCACCTTCGGCAAGACGCGCAGCATCGAAGGCCGGCCCGGCGTCTACACCGTGGTCTACGAGTACGAGCAGCGCGACGAAGGCATCGAGGCCGGAGAGCTGGCCGTGCAGCTGCTGTGTTCGCTGCTCCCGGAAGCCCTCCGCCCCGAAGCCAGCGTGCCGGCCGACTGGGCCTGGGACGCCGCGCGCAACGACTTCATCCGCTATGCGCAGCGGCGCGCCCTGGGCCCCTCCACCGCGTCGCTGGTGAAGGCCGCGGTGGAGCGCGACATCCCCTGGCTGCGCCTGAACGAACAGAGCCTCATCCAGCTGGGCCACGGCAGGTACCAGCAGCGCATCCAGGCCACCGTCACCGGCCGCACCAGCTACATCGCGGTGGAGCTGGCGCAGGACAAGGAAGAGACGAACAAGATCCTCGCCAACTGCGGCCTGCCGGTGCCGCGCCAGGAGCTGGTGCGCAGCGCCGACCGCGCCGTGCGCGCCGCGGAACGGCTGGGTTACCCGGTCGTCACCAAGCCCTACAACGGCAACCACGGCCGCGGCATCACCGTGGGCCTGAAGACGCCCGACGAGGTGCGCGCCGGCTTCGCCGCGGCGGCCGAGCACAGCAGCAGCGTGCTCGTGGAAACGCTGCTGCAGGGGCAGGACCACCGGCTGCTCGTCGTCGGCGGTGAACTGGTGGCGGCCACGCTGCGCACGCCGGGCCAGGTGCTGGGCGACGGCGTGCACAGCGTGCGGCAGCTCATCGACCTCGTGAACCAGGACCCGCGGCGCGGCATCGGCCACGAGAAGGTGATGACGCGCATCGAGCTGGACGCGCAGGCCGAGGAGATGCTCAAAAGGCAAGACCTGACCCCGGACGCCATCCCCGAGGCCGGCCAGGTGGTCCCGCTGCGCAGCACCGCCAACCTCAGCACCGGCGGCACGGCCACCGACGTGACCGACATCATCCACCCCGACAACCGCGAGATGGCCGTGCGCGCCGTCACCGCCATCGGGCTGGACGTGGGCGGCGTGGACTTCCTGTGCCCCGACATCGCGCTCAGCTACAAGGACGCGAGCAACGCCGGCGCCGGCATCTGCGAGGTCAACGCCGCGCCGGGCTTCCGCATGCACGTGGCGCCGAGCATCGGCACGCCGCGCGACGTGGCCGGGCCCGTCATCGACATGCTGTTCCCGCCCGGCACGCCCAGCCGCCTGCCCATCGCCGCGCTCACCGGCACCAACGGCAAGACGACCACGGCGCGCATGCTGGCCCACATCACCAAGATGGCCGGCTTCACGCCGGGCCTGACGACGACCGACGGCGTCTACATCGACGGCCAGCGCACCGTGGAAGGCGACATGACCGGGCCGGTGGCCACGCGCATGGTGCTGGCCGACCCCAAGGTGGACATCGCCGTGCTGGAGATCGCGCGCGGCGGCCTGCTGCGGGCCGGCATGGGCGTGCCCTACGTCAACGTGGGCGCGGTGCTCAACGTGAAGAGCGACCACCTGGGCATGAAGGGCATCGACACGCTGGAGCAGCTGGCCGAGGTGAAGCGCATCCTGGTGGAGGTGGCGCGCGACTGCGCCGTGCTCAATGCCGACGACGACAACGTCATCCGCATGTCGGCGCACACCGACGCGAAGAACCTCTGCTACGTCACCGTCAACCCGAAGCACGAGGTCGTGCGCGAGCACATCCGCGCCGGCGGCCGCGCCTGTGCGCTGGAGGCGGGCGTGAACGGGCAGATGATCACGCTCTACGACAAGGGCCGGCACATCCCGCTGATGTGGACGCACCTGATCCCGGCCACGCTGGAAGGCCGCGCCATGCACAACGTGCAGAACGCGATGTTCGCGGCGGCCATGGCCTTCAGCCTGGACATCAAGCTCGACGCCATCCGCCAGGGCCTGCGCACCTTCGACAGCACCTTCTTCCAGGCGCCGGGCCGCATGAACGTGTGGGACGAGCACCCGTTCAAGGTGATCTTCGACTACGCGCACAACGCCCACGCCGTGGGCGCGATGGCCGACCTGGCGCAGCGGCTGGAGGTGCGCGGCCGGCGCATCGTCGTCGTCGCCGGCCCGGGCGACCGGCGCGACGAGGACAT
>JAEUPH010000059.1 GCA_016790395.1 Rubrivivax sp.
GCGCTGGTGTTCAGCACCGTGCCGCTGGCGATGCCGTTGTCGATGGTGGTGGCCGTGCCGGCCGCCTGGCCGACCAGGCCGCCGACGTAGGACGTGCCCGTGACGTTGCCGGTGGCCGTGCCGTTGGTGACATTGCCCGTCGTCACACCCGCCAGGCCGCCGGCAATGCCGGTGCCGGTGACGGTGGCGGATGAACTCAAGCCGGTCAGCGCCGCCGTTCCGTTGCTGCGGCCGATGAGCCCACCCGTGGCCCCGTTGTTGCCACCGCTGACAGAAGCGCCCCGGAAGCTGATCACGGCCCCGTTGCCGGGGTCGTGAACGAAGGCGGTGTTGGTCGTCGCCCGGCCGACCAGCCCACCGGTGTTGGTGCCGCCGGAGACGGTGCTGCCGGCGCTGCCGCTGCTGCTGTTGACGACGCCGCCGGTCAGGATGAGCTCGCCCACCAGGCCGCCGACGGCGTCGGCACCCGCCGCGGCGGTGACGTTGCCGGTGGCGCTGCTGTTGCTGAGGCTGCCCGAGCCGCTGATGTAGCCCACCAGCCCGCCGGCATCGCCGGTGCTCGTGGCGCTGACGTTGCCGCTGGCCGTGCCCGAGACGATGTTGCCGTTGCTGTTGAACTGGCCGACCAGGCCGCCGGTCTCGGCGCCGCCGCTGACGTTGCCGCTGGCCGTACCGCGCGTCAGCGCACCGCTGTTGCTGTAGAAGCCGACCAGCCCGCCGATGGCGCCAGCCGAGGCGGCGCCCGTGATCGTGCCGCTGGCACTGACATCGGTGAAGCCGCTCGCACCGTTGGCCGTGCCCACGAGGCCGCCCACCTCGCCCGGGCCGCTGACGTTGCCGGTGGCGCGCGCGTTGCTCACGGCGCCGTTGGTGCGCCCGGCCAGGCCGCCCGCGGCACCGGCGCCGCCGGTGGCCGTGACACTGGCGCCGACCGTGAGCCGGTTGTCCGCGGAGGCGCCCGTGATGGCCGCCGTCGAGTTGATGTAGCCGACGAGGCCGCCGACCCAGGTCACGCCGGTGACGCTGGCACCACTGAAACTGCCGCTCGTGATGGCGGCCGCCGAGTTGTACCAGCCGAACAGGCCACCGACGTAGGTGCCGCCCGTCACGGTGCCGCTGACCGAGTTGCCGCTCTGGCCCGCCGTCATCGCGAACTCGCCCGCCAGGCCGCCCGTGGAGCCGGAGTTCGCGACGCCCGTGACGTTGCCGCTGCTGCTGCTGTCGGCCATGGAGCCCGAACCATTGGCGCGCCCCACCAAGCCGCCCGTGGCCGCACCGGCGACGGCATTGGCCGCCGCAGTCACCGTGGCCGAGCTCGTGACCTGGCTGATGCGGGTGTTGCCCTCGGTGGTGCCGGCCAGCGACCCGATCACCGTGGTGCCCGTGAAGGTGCCGCCGACGATGGACAGGTTGCGCACTTCGGCGCCCGTCAACGAAGCGAACAGGCCGCTGGCGACGGTGGCATTGGGCGCCAGCCCGGTAATGCTGTGACCCAGGCCGTCGAAGCGGCCGCTGAAGGAATTGGCGATGCTGGTGCTGGCGCTGTTCTCGTTGCCGATCGGCGTGAAGGCCTGCCCCGTGGCGTCGATATCGGCGCCCAGCACGTAGTTGCCCGTGAGTGCCGAGTCGATGCCCTGCAGCCCGGCCAGGCTGGTGATCACGGTGTAGTTCACCGCCGCCGCCGTGCTCGACTTGGTGCTGAAGTTGGCACCCGAAGGCAAGCTGACGGGCGCGCCGATGCTGTAGCTGCCCACGCCGCTGGCCTGCTGGCCGTACTCGAAGGCCAGGCTCGCGGTGCCCGAGCCGTTCATCGGCTGGCTGACGGCGATGTTGCGCTCGGCCGTCAGCGTCAGGCGGTTGGCCGACCAGGTGACCACGTCGTTGACGAAGATGTCGCCGTTGCCGCCGGGCGTGCCCACGTCCACCGTGCGGATCTGGATGTTGCCGCCGGCCAGCCGCGCGGAGAGCGCGGCGCCGGTTTCATTGCCGCCGCTGCTGGCGATGGTGTAGTCGTTGGGGTCGACGAGCCAGGTGCCCGTCAGGCCGCGCGGCGCCAGGGCGCTGAAGCGGATGCTGTCGGCGATGTCGACGCGCGCCGCCGAGGTTTCGATGAAGCCGCCGCGGCCGTCGGCCGCGCTCACGTCCAGCGTGCCGTCGATCTTCGCGCTGCCGCGTTGCATGTCGCCCAGCACCATGATGCGGCCAGCGTCACCCCGTGCCGGTGCCGCGGCCGCGAGGCTGCCGCTGGTGGCCACCTGGTCGCCGGTGATCCAGATCTCGCCGCCGCGCTCGACCAGCGCGTTGGCGCGCACGATGCCGCTGTTGTTGACGAGCGAAGCCGCGATGTCCTGCGCCGACTTGGCCGAGAGCGTGACCAGGCCGCCGTCGGCGGCGATGCGCCCGGCGTTGTCCACCTGGCCGGGCACCGTGCCCGCGCCCACGACGGCCGACAGCAGGCCGTTGCCGCTGATGCTGACGGTGGCCGAGCGGCCGGCGGCCAGCACCACCGTGCCGGCATCGACCGAGATGTCGCCCTCGTTGGCCACCTGCTGGCCGAACAGCGCCAGGTAGCCGCCCGCGCTGGCCCGCAGCTGGCCCTGGTTGACGACGCTGCCCGAACTGCCGTGCACGCCCGTGGCGTTGAACTGCAGGCGTCCTTCGGCGAAGTCCTGCTGGGAGAGGTCGAGTGCGCTGGCGACCAGGCCGCCGACGTCGACACGCGCCGACGGCGCAAACAGAACGCCGTTCGGGTTCGTGAGGAAGACCTGCCCGTTGGCCTTCAGCTGGCCATAGATGCGGCTGGCGTCGTTGCCGAGCACGCGGTTGAGCGCCACCGAACCGGCGCCCGGTTGGCGGAACTCCACCGTCGCCGCGCTGCCGATGTTGAAGCTCTGCCAGTCCAGGCCCAGCCGGTCGGTGGTCTGCTGGATGACGAGCAGGTTGCCGGTCTGGGCCAGCGTGCCCGCGCCGACCCTGACCTGCGCCCCCGTGGGCAGCGCATTCGGCGGCACCTGCGCCATCGCCCAGCCGGCGCTGCCCAGCCAGGCGGCCAGCAGCCAGGCCAGCAGGCGCGAGATGCGACGCCTGGGCGCCGGGCGCTTGCGCTGGGTCTTGGCGCGGCGCGGGGCGGGCAGGGCGGCGTGGTGACGGCTGGGCATGGGAGTCTCCGGAGTCGCTGTCGGTCCCGCCTTCAGGGCGTGACCACCATCTGCAGGTACAGCCTCGGCTGCGTGTCGCTGCCTTCCGCACCCAGGGCGCGGCGGCTGCGCCAGGCCAGCGATGCGCTGAGGCCGACGTCACCGCCGCTCCACTGCACCGACAGGCCGCTACCGCCCAGCTTGACCTCGTTGCCGGCCAACAGGCTGGCCGGCGGGCGGCGGTTGATCAGGCCCTGGGCGTCCTCGTGGAAGAGCGCCCAGACGAAGCTGCCGCCGACGTAGTCGCGCACATAGCGCAGCTCGGCGCCCAGGTAGGCGCCCTGGTCCACCGAAGCGGCGCCAGGCGCGTAGGCGCGCACCATGCCGGGGCCGGCCAGGCCCAGCTTCTCTGAGCTGTCGAGGTTGCCGCCGCTGGCCTGGCCTGCAAGGCGCAGATACAGGCTCCAAGGCCCCGAGAGCGCCTGCTGGCGAACCAGCTGCATGGTGGCCTTGCGGTACTCGCGGGCGATGCCCAGCGTGTCGTCGGCGCGCCGCGCGTCGTTCTGGAGCTTCAGGTCGCCCATGGAACCCGTGAGGCTGCCGGCCGTGCCGCCGAAGCGGTCGCGGGCATCGAAGCTCAGGGTGAGGTCGAAGACGTCGTTGCGCTTGGGGTTGCTGCTGCCGGTGACCAGGATGTCGTCACGCAGCCGCTTCTGCTCGTAGGCGGCCTTGATCCAGAGGTTGCGGTCGGTGCTGCGCACCAGCGGGTAGCTGGCGTCGATGCCGAAGGTGTTGGCGTTGCCAGCGGCGCCGAGCGAGCGGAAGTCGCCGCCCAGCTGGTAGGTCAGCCGTGACAGGCTGGCCCCCAGGCGGTAGCCATCGCCGCCCACGGGCACGCTCATGGCCAGCGTGCCGCTGACCAGGCCGCCCTTGCTGGACGTGAGCGCGCGGGCCGTGGTCTGGTCACCCCAGCCGAACAGATCGCGCAGCTGAAGGCTGAGGCCGGCGCGGTATTCGCCGATGGAACGGCTGCCGTGGTTGTTCAGTTCCAGCTTCAGGTCGAGCGGCTCTTCCTCGGCCACCGAGACGATGATGTCGGCACCCCCCGTGGTGGCGCCCGGCGTGAAAGCGCCACGGGCGGTGACGCCCGGGATGTCGTTCAGGAGCAGCAGCTTGCGCTCGACGTCCGCCTGGCGAAGCGGCACCTGGCCGGCCAGCGCCTCGACGTGGGCCTGCACGACCTCGTCGCGCAAGCGGACTTCCTGCGCGGTGACGATCTGCGTCGCTTCGATGCGCCCTTCCAGCACCGCGAGCTCGATGACGCCGTCGGCCACGCGCTGGGCCGGCAGGTAGGCGTAGGTGAGCAGGTGGCCGGCAGCCTGGTAATGGCGCGTGATCGTGCCGGCGGCTTCGTTCAGGCCGGCCAGGTCCAGCTTGCGGCCGACGTAGGGCTGCACCAGCGCCGTCAACGTCTCGACGGGGAAGGAACTGGCGCCGGTGATGCGGAAGGCGCTGGGCGTGACGGTCACCCCGGCAGGCATGTTGATGGTGGGACGAACGGGCGGCTCGACGACGCGCGGCGCCTGGGCCGGCGGCAGCACAGGGCGCGGCGGCGGCTGGGTCTGTTCGAGCAGGCGGCCGGCGTCCGGCGGCGACTGGGCCGCCGCCGGCGTTGCCAGCAGGGGCAGGGCGGCTGCCAGAAGCGAGGCCAGCGGCGCGGCCCGAAGGCGCAGGGTGCGGGGCAGTGTGGGCATCGGAGTTCTTGTCGGTGTTTCGCGCCTCAGCGGCGGGCCATGCGCTCGAGCAGCGCAACGAGTTGACGTTCGGCAGGTGCGAAGTCCTTGTGCCGGGCCAGCAAGGCCTGCAGCGCGGTCACGGCGGCGTCGTACTGTCCCGCGTCGGCCTGGGCGAGCGCGCGGTCGTAGGCCACCCAGGCCTCGGCCGGCCAGGCGCGTGCGGTGCCGGCCGCGCCGCCGATGGCCTGCACCAGGCGCCGGTTCATCGGCTCCACCTGCTGCATCACCGCGTCCAGGGAACTGGTGGCTTCGTCGGAGAACACCACGCGGGCGGTGGCGGTGTCGATGACCCGGACATGCACCTGGACGGCCTCGCCGATGACAAAGAAGCCGCCGAAGACCATGCGCGCGGCGCCCACGATGCGGCCGAGCCGCAGCCGGGCGTCATCGTCGGCCAGCGTCCCGGCGGAGAGCTTCTGCTCGGCCAGCAGATCCTTCAGGCGCTGCCGTTCCACCACGGGCAGACCCGGCACCTGCAGCAGTGCGCCGGTGAGGTTCTCCGACAGCGCGCGGCGGAGAAAGTCGATGCGCTCGGCCGGCAGCGCGGAGACCGCGGTCTGGTTGTCGAAGTCCCACACCACCACGGCCGGGAGCGCCGCCGGCGCTTGTGCGAAGGCTGCGGCCGCGCCCGACAGCAACACGCCGCCCAGCACCCGGCGCCAGAGGCGGGCTGGCGTGTGTGTCGCGGCGGCCGGAGCGTTCATTCCTTGCGGGCGATGATCCGTTGGTTCTTCTCGAGCGGCGCCCGGGCGTCGGCCAGGCGGGCGTAGGAGAAGAGTTCGTCGACCTCGGTCACCGTCACCTGCGTGACCTGGCTTTCCTTGTATCCCAGGATGCGACCGTTGAGTTCGATCGGCTCGGCCTTGCCCAGCACGTTGAACTGGCGCCCGACCGCCACGCCATGCTTCTTGCCCAGATTGATGATGGCGCGGCCGGCGTCGACCGAGACGACACGGCCCTTCAGCGGGTACTTCTCGGCCACCGTGGCAGCCACGGCATCGGCGATGGACGCGGCCAGCTGCGTCGGGTTGGGCGAGGCGCCCGTCGTACGCTCGGTGCGGACCAGCGCCAGCTGCGTGGTTTCGGTGTCGATCGCGCGCACCGAAGCGGCCAACCCGCCCCCGGCCGGCACCAGCGAACCGGAGACCATCAGCCGAGCAGCCAGCAGCCGGCCCAGCTTGATCTGCGTGTCCTGGTCGGCCAGCTCCGACGAGCCGAGCTTGACCTCGGCCAGCACCTTGTCCAGCAGGCGACGCTCGACGATGGTGAAGCCGCGCGCCTGGAGTTCGCGGATCAGCTCCTGCTGCAGCAAGGTCTCCAGGCCGATGCGCCCGCCCACGCCGCCGAAGGTCTGGTCCTGCAGCGGCAGGATGGACAGGGCCAGCGCCGGCGAGGTCCAGTCGTCGGCAGCACCGGCCGAGGCCGGCCGCGGCGGAGGATTGCGGAAGCGTGCCGCGAGTTCCTTCACCGAGTCGTCGATGAACTGCTGGCGTGCGCGGTCCTGGCTGTCGGCAATGGCTTCGGTGGTCTGGCGCAGCAGCGCGCTGGTGACCGGGTCGGCCGGATCCAGGGCCTGTGCACGTTCGAGCACGGCCTTGGCGCGCGCGCCTTGCCCGGTCTCGTTCAGCGCCACGGCCAGATTGGACAGCGCTTCCACGGACTGTCGGTTTTCGCGCGCTGCGCGCTCGTAGGTCTGCACGGCCGCCTGGGGGTCCTGCCGGCGCTGCAGATTGCCCACGGCCACCAGGGCGTTGGCACGTTGCCAGGAGAAATCCGCGGACGTGGTGGGTGCCGCGGCCTGCTGCAGAGCGGCCTGGCTCTCCTGCACCTGGCCGGCCGCTGCGAGCGCACGCCCGCGGATGAGGTAGGCCGCGCTGCGCGTCGGCGCCTTGGCGATGATCTCGTTGGCGGCAGCCAGCGCCGCCTGCGAGTTGCCCTGGGCCAGACTGACCTCGGCCAGCCCTTCGCGTCCCATCCAGGCCACTTCCGGGTGCGAGCTGCCGGCCAGGGCCCGGAACACGCGCTCGGCATCCTCCAGCTGGCCCTTGCGCAACGATTCATAGGCGCGCTCGGCGCGCGTGATCTGTTCCAGGGCCGGTGGGGCCGGCAAGGTGGTGGTGCCGGTCTTCGGTTCCGGTGCGGGCGGGAAGAAGTAGAAGTCGCCTTCCAGCGAGGTGCTCTCCCACGGCACCTGCTGTCCGTTGCTGTCCAGCCGCACGCCCAGGCGCACCCGCTTGAAGACTTCCTCGATCGGCGTGCCCGGCCGCTCGATGTTGGCCAGCAGGTGCTGGGTGTACAGGCCGTTGGCATTGCGGCCGTCGCTGGCGACGCTGCCGGGGGCCGTGGCAAAGGCCACCAGCGAGCCGATGGGGGCGTCGAGCTGCGACAGCCCGCCGCCGCCGGAGCGCGTGGAACGCGCGAAGGGGTTGTCGCGGCAGGCGTCCAGCACCACCATGTTGATGCGGTTCTTGGCCGTCTCCATCTTGTCCAGCACCTGCTGCACGTCGACGGCCTTGTAGGCGACCTCGTCCTCCCGCTGGATCTCGGCGCCCACCGGCATCAGGAAATTGCGTCCCTTGATCTGCACGCCATGGCCGGCGAAGTAGAAGAGGCCGGCGCCGCCACCCTTGAGCTTGTCGCCGAAGGCGGTGACGGCGTCCTGCATCTGCCGCTGCGAGGCATTCAGGCGCAGGTCGACGGCAAATCCCGCCTTGCGCAGCGCCGTGGCCACGGCCTGGGCGTCGTTGGCCGGGTTCACCAGCGGCGCATTGGCATAGGTGGCATTGCCGATCACCAGCGCATGGCGGGGCTCGGCCACGGGCAGCGCCGCGTTGGCGGGACGAACGGCGATGGACGCAACCAGCCAGAGGCAGACCAGCAGCCCCAACCAGGCCGCACTCACCCGCTGACCGGAAAAGCAGACGCACTTCGGCATGATCGATGCCCTCCATTGGCCGCTCGCCGGTGCCATGGGCACTCCCTCCGGTGTCACAGCGCGTAGCGAATGCTACGGTATGGACCGTTATGCGAGCGTTTGTTGACGACGACAGACCCGACTGTCACGGGACTTCGATCGAGGGGGGATACCCCATAGGAGGGAGGAAAGTCGGGCCGGCCTCAGCCCTTGGCGCCGGCTGAGACTTTGTGCCGCATCAGCCGGCCCTTCTCACGGTCCCAGTCGCGCTTCTTCTCGGTCTCCCGCTTGTCGTGCTGGGCCTTGCCCTTGGCCAGCGCGATCTCGGCCTTCACGCGGCCGCCCTTGTAGTGCAGGTTCAGCGGCACCAGGGTGAAGCCCTTCTGCTCGACCTTGCCAATGAGCCGGCGGATCTCGGCCTTGTGCATCAGCAGCTTCTTGGTCCGGTCGGCCTCGGGGTGGACGTGGGTGGAGGCCGTGCGCAGCGCGTTGATGCGACAGCCGATCATGTAGAGCTCGCCGTCCCGCAGGTGCACGTAGCCGTCGGTCAGCTGCACCTGGCCGGCGCGGATGGCCTTGACCTCCCAGCCTTCCAGCACCACGCCGGCCTCGAACTGTTCCTCGATGTGGTATTCGAAGCGGGCGCGGCGGTTTTCGGCGATCAGGGCCATGGTGGTAGCGAAGGTGGGGCCGCAGGGGCGAGCCCGCAAGGGAGGTCCCGCGCACTCCTAGAATCGCCGGATTGTATGAAGCACGTGCGCAAGTCGGTCCTGCTCTGGTACACGCCTCGCGAGATGTACGAGTTGGTGACGGGCATCGATGCCTACCCGCATTTCCTGCCCTGGTGCGACAAGGCCCAGATCATCGAGTCGCACGAGGACGGGGTGACGGCGCGCCTGGGCCTGCACTACATGGGCATCCGCCACGCCTTCACCACGCGCAACACGCACCAGCCGGGCGAGTCGGTGGAGGTCAGGCTCGTCGACGGGCCGTTCTCGATGCTGGACGGCACCTGGTTCTTCAAGTCCATCGGGCGGCCCGGCAGCGAGCAGCAGGCCTGCCGCATCGAGTTCGACCTGCGCTACGCCTTCTCCAGTCTCACCTTGGAAGCCGTGGTCAGCCCGGTCTTCGACCGCGTGGCCAACACCTTCGTCGACTGCTTCGTTCGGCGCGCCGAGGACGTCTATGGACCGCGCTGAGACGGTCACGGTCGAACTCGTCTACTGTGCCGGCCCGGGGCTGGTGGACTTGCAGGCGCTGGAACTGCCGAGCGGCGCCACGCTGGCGCAGGCGCTGCTTGCCAGTGGGATGGCCGAGCGCCACGGCCTGCCGTCGGAGGGGCTGCGCTTCGGCATCTGGGGCAAGGCCAGGGATGCTGCCACGGTGCTGCGGGCGCGCGACCGCATAGAAATCTACCGGCCCTTGACCGTCGATCCCAAGGAGGCGCGCCGGCAGCGCTACCGGCGCCATCGCGACAAGGCGGCCCGGGGCTGAAGCCCGGCGCCTACTTGCAGTCGGAGGCGATCACCTCGCGGGCCTGCCGCATCTCTTCGGCCCGGCCACGGTCGTCCAGGACCTCGCGCTCGCCCTTGTCGTTCATGCGGGCCATGCGCTGGCCGGATTCCAGCGCTGCCACGTGGCTGCGGGCGCGCCGGCAGTTCTCGGCTCGCTGGGAGGCCAGGCGTTCCTCCTCGGCCTTGGCCTTGGCGGCCTGCTCCTGATCGGCCGCGCGGCGACGCTGCTCCAGGTCACGCTCCAGCGGGCCCCGGGTGGGGCCGGACGCAGCGCCGCTGGCGGGCGTGGCCGGTGGCGCGCGCCGCACGCTCTCGGGCGTGGGGCGGGCCAGGATGTCCTTGTCGGGCACGTCCATGGGCGGCGGACGGTCGCTGACGTTGACCTGGCCGCTCTTGTCGCGCCACTTCCATTGCGCCTGGGCCGCGGAGGCGACGGCGGCCAGGGCCAGTGCCAGGGCCAGGGCTCGCAGGGTCGGGGTGGGGCAGAGCAGCATGCGCGAAGTGTAGGGCGCCACGCCCGGCCGTCACCCCGGGACTGTCACCACCCGTGAGACGCACCGGCCCCGGGGTCGGCCAGCGTGAAGGAAGTCGCAGGCCGCGTTCCTATAATCCGCTTTTGCGTCTGGAGCCCTTGCATGCGCCTACTCGGCAAAGCGCTCACCTTCGACGATGTGTTGTTGGTGCCGGCGTTCTCCCAGGTGTTGCCCCGCGACACCAGCCTCTCGACCCACTTCACCCGCAACATCGCGCTCAACCTGCCCTTGGTGTCCGCCGCCATGGACACGGTGACGGAAGCGCGCCTGGCGATCGCCATCGCCCAGGAAGGCGGCATCGGCATCGTGCACAAGAACCTCACGCCGAAGCAGCAGGCGGCCGAAGTGGCGCGCGTGAAGCGCTATGAGTCGGGCCTGCTGCGCGACCCCATCACGGTGGCGCCCACGGCCACCGTGCGAGAGGTCATGGCGCTCGGCCGCCAGCATGGCGTCTCGGGCTTTCCGGTGCTGGAAGGCAAGACGGTGGTCGGCATCGTCACCAACCGCGACCTGCGCTTCGAGACGCGCCTGGACGCCCCGGTGCGGGAGATCATGACGCCGCGCGAGCGTCTGGTGTACGTGCAGGAAGGCGCCTCGCTGGAAGAAGGCAAGGCGCTGATGCACAAGCACCGCCTGGAACGCGTGCTGGTGGTGAGTGGCGCCTTCGAGTTGCGCGGCCTGATGACGGTGAAGGACATCACCAAGCAGACCGACTTCCCGAACGCCGCACGCGACGCCCAGGGCAAGTTGCGTGTCGGCGCCGCCGTCGGCGTGGGCGAGGGCACCGAAGAGCGCGTCGACGCGCTGGTGAAGGCCGGCGTCGACGCCATCGTGGTCGATACCGCCCACGGCCACAGCGCCGGGGTGATCGAGCGCGTGCGCTGGGTCAAGCGCCACTACCCCCAGGTGGACGTGATCGGCGGCAACATCGCCACCGGCGCGGCCGCGCTGGCACTGGTGGAAGCCGGCGCCGACGCCGTGAAGGTGGGCATCGGCCCCGGCAGCATCTGCACCACGCGCATCGTGGCTGGCGTGGGCGTGCCCCAGATCACCGCCATCGACAACGTCGCCTCCGCGCTCAAGGGCAGCGGCGTGCCGCTCATCGCCGACGGCGGCATCCGCTACTCGGGTGACATCGCCAAGGCCATCGCCGCCGGTGCCGGCACCGTGATGATGGGCGGCATGTTCGCGGGGACGGAAGAGGCGCCGGGCGAAGTCATCCTCTACCAGGGCCGCAGCTACAAGAGCTACCGCGGCATGGGCTCCATCGGCGCCATGAAGGCCGGCTCGGCCGACCGCTACTTCCAGGAAAACGACGAGACCAGCAACCCCAACGCCGACAAGCTGGTGCCCGAGGGCATCGAGGGCCGCGTGCCGTACAAGGGCACCATGGTCAGCATCATCACGCAGATGGCTGGCGGCTTGCGGGCCTCGATGGGCTATTGCGGCTGCGCCACCGTGGCCGACTTGCACGCCCGGGCCGAGTTCGTCGAGATCACCGCGGCCGGTATCCGCGAGAGCCACGTCCACGACGTGCAGATCACGAAGGAAGCGCCGAACTACCGCATGGAATGACGGCCGACGCCAACCCCGCCGGCCCGGGAGGCGCCGCGCCGAAGCGTGCCGCGGGCATGGGCTTCATCATGGCTGCGGTGCTGATCGACATGGTGTCGATCGGCGTCATGGTGCCGGTGCTGCCGGCGCTCATCGGCAGCTTCACCGGCAACCCCACCGACCACGCGTTCTGGCTGGGCGTCGTGAGCTTTGCCTTCGGCATCGCCAACTTCTTCGGCTCGCCCTTCCTGGGCGCGTTGTCCGACCACTTCGGGCGCAGGCCGGTGATGCTGATCGGCTTCTGCGGCCTGGCGCTGAACTTCTTCGCCACGGCCCTGGCCACGGCGCTGTGGATGCTGATCGCCGTGCGCCTGGTGGGCGGCGCGATGCAGGCCAATGCGGCCGTGGCCAATGCCTACGTGGCCGACATCAGCGCGCCGGAGGATCGCGCCAGGCGCTTCGGCATGCTGGGCGCGATGTTCGGCATCGGCTTCATCGTCGGGCCGGCACTCGGCGGCTTGCTGGGCGCCATCGACCTGCACCTGCCTTTCTACGTCGCCGGCACGCTGGCGCTGGTCAACCTCGCCTACGGCTATTTCGTGTTGCCGGAGTCGCTGCCGCCGGAGCGGCGGCGCCGGGTGTCGTGGTCGTCGGTGAACCCGCTGAGTTCGCTGCGCAACCTGGCGCAGTTGAAGGGTGTGGGGCTGCTGGTCGGCGTCATCGCCTGCTCGGGCCTGGCCCAGGGCGTGCTGTACAGCGTCTGGGTGCTGTACGCCACCTTCAAGTTCGGCTGGACGACGCAGGACAACGGCTGGTCGCTGGCCGCCGTGGGCGTGATGTCGGTGATCGTGCAGGGCTGGCTGCTGGGCAAGCTGCTCAAGCGTTTCCCGCCACGCCGGCTGGCCGTTCTCGGGCTGGCCTCGTCGACGTTGGCCTACCTCTGCTGGGGCGCGGCCTCGGCCGGCTGGGTGATGTACGCGGTGATCGTGGCCAACGTCTTCGGCTACACCATCAATGCCGCCATCCAGAGCATGGTCTCTGCCGCCGCAGACCCGCGCACCCAGGGCCAGGCCATGGGCGCCGTGAGCTCGCTGAACAGCCTGACAGCCGTCCTCGGCCCGGTGGTCGGCGCCGGGCTGCTGACGGCCGTTTCGCACCTGCCGCAAGGCCACTGGGCCATCGGCGCGCCGCTGTACTTCGGCGCCGCGCTGCAGGCCGCGGCGCTGGCGCTGGCCTGGGCCCATGGCCGGCGCGCGCAGCGCGCACTCGAAGCCGCCGCCGCCTGAACCGAATCCTGACCTCCCCCGGACGACCGCCATGCACGACAAGATCCTGATCCTCGACTTCGGCTCGCAGGTCACGCAGCTCATCGCCCGTCGCATCCGCGAGGCACACGTCTACTGCGAGATCCACCCGAACGACGTCAGCGAAGCCTTCATCCGCGAGTTCGCGCCGAAAGGCATCGTGCTGTCCGGCAGCCACGCCAGCACCTACGAAGAACACGAACTGCGCGCGCCGCAGGTGGTGTGGGACCTGGGCATCCCGGTGCTGGGCATCTGCTACGGCATGTTCACCATGGCCGTGCAGCAGGGCGGGCAGGTGGAGGCCAGCACGCACCGCGAGTTCGGCTACGCCGAGGTGCGCGCGCACGGCCACACGAAGCTGCTCGACGGCATCGAGGACTTCCGCACCGCCGAAGGCCACGGCATGCTGAAGGTGTGGATGAGCCACGGCGACAAGATCACCGCGCTGCCACCCGGCTTCAAGCTCATGGCCAGCACGCCCAGCTGTCCCATCGCCGGCATGGCCGACGAGGCCCGCGGCTACTACGGCGTGCAGTTCCACCCCGAGGTCACGCACACGGTTCAGGGGCGGCAGCTGCTGGAGCGCTTCGTGCTGGGCATCTGCGGCGCCAAGCCCGACTGGGTGATGCGCGACCACATCGCCGAAGCCGTGGCGAAGATCCGCGAGCAGGTGGGCGATGAGGAGGTGATCCTGGGCCTGTCGGGCGGCGTGGACAGCAGCGTGGCCGCCGCGCTCATCCACCGCGCCATCGGCGACCAGCTCACCTGCGTCTTCGTCGACCACGGCCTCTTGCGCCTGGACGAGGGCCGGATGGTGATGGACATGTTCGTCGGCCGCCTGCACGCGAAGGTGGTGCACGTGGACGCCAGCGCGCAGTTCCTGGGCCACCTGAAGGGCGTGAGCGACCCCGAGGCCAAGCGCAAGATCATCGGCCGCGAGTTCGTGGAAGTGTTCCAGGCCGAGGCGAAGAAGCTGCAGAACGCCAAGTGGCTGGCCCAAGGCACGATCTACCCGGACGTCATCGAGTCGGGCGGCGCCAAGACCAAGAAGGCGACGACCATCAAGAGCCACCACAACGTCGGCGGCCTGCCCGAAACGCTGGGCCTGAAGCTGCTCGAGCCGCTGCGCGACCTGTTCAAGGACGAGGTGCGCGAACTGGGCGTGGCGCTGGGGCTGCCGCACGAGATGGTCTACCGGCATCCTTTCCCGGGCCCGGGCCTGGGTGTGCGCATCCTGGGCGAGGTGAAGGCCGAATACGCCGACCTGCTGCGGCGCGCCGACGCGATCTTCATCGAGGAACTGCGCGCGAGCGTGGACCCGGCCGATGGCCGCAGCTGGTACGAGAAGACCAGCCAGGCCTTCGCCGTCTTCCTGCCCGTCAAGAGCGTGGGCGTGATGGGCGACGGCCGCACCTACGACTACGTGGTGGCGCTGCGCGCCGTGGAGACCAGCGACTTCATGACGGCCGACTGGGCCGAGCTGCCGTATGCGCTGCTGAAGAAGGTCAGCAGCCGCATCATCAACGAGGTGCGCGGCATCAACCGCGTGGCCTACGACGTGAGCAGCAAGCCACCGGCGACGATCGAGTGGGAGTAGGCCTGCCGCGCGCGCCTCAGGCCGCCTCGGCCAGGTGCTGCAACAAGGCGGCGGCGTTGCGGAACTCCAGGCCTTCGATGGCCTTCTGCAGGCCTGCGTAGCGTTCGGGCGCCAGGGCACCGCGCAGGGCCACCGACATCGACCTGAACACACGAAGGGCCTGCAGGTCCTGGGTCTGCAACAGGTCCATGAGCTGCTTCACGCAGGCCGGCGACGGGCCTTCCGACGAACAGCAGTCGTCTTCCTCGCCGGCGGGCGGCTTCTTGGCGTCCAGCCAGGGCCGAGCGTGCCGGTCCAGGCTGTCCAGGGCCGCCACCAGGGCCGCCACCAGGGGGGCCAGCCGGGCGCGCAGCTCGGGCACGGTGGCGGCTTGCTTCAAGCCCCCTTCCAGCTCGGTGGCGAGGCGGTGCACCGTGGTGGCGCCCAGGATCCCGGCGCTGCCCCGCAGTCGATGCAGACGGGCGCCCAGGGCCCGGCGGCCGGCGTCGTCGTCAGGCAGGGGCTGGTGCTCGGCGCGGAGATCGGCGTACTCGGACAGCAGGCTGCCCAGCAAGGACAGGAACAGCGGCGCGTCGCCGTCCAGCCGCCGCGCCACTTCAGCGCCGTCGATGCCTTCGATCGCCGGCCAGGCGCTGGCGGCGGCACGCTCGCGCGCCGCCGCACGCGGCCGCAGGGCGATGGCCTGGCCGCTGGTGCGCTCGACATGGCGACGCACCGCGACAACCAGCGCGAAGGGGTTGAGCGGCTTGCAGATGAAGTCGTCCATGCCGGCGTCGCGCGCGCGCTGGCGTTCGGCCTCCAGCGCACCGGCCGTCAAGGCCACGATGGGCAGCTGCGCCAGACCCAGCTCACCACGGATGGCCCGCGTGGCGGCGGCCCCGTCCATCTCTGGCATCTGCAGGTCCATCAGCACCAGGTCCACCGACGGGTCCTGGCGAAGCGCCTGCAGCGCCTCGCGTCCGCTGCCGCAGCCGCGGGTGACGGCGCCCTCGCGCTCCAGGATGCGGCTGGCCACCACGCGGTTGATGTCGCTGTCGTCGACGACCAGCACGCGCACGCCGGCCAGGCATTGCGCGCCCGTGGCTTCCAGGTTGGTGAAGCAGGCCAGCCGCTCGCGCGCGCCACCCCGGGACACCAGCACCCCGTTGAGGGCATTGAACAGGGCGGCCGCCGTGGCCGGCCGCGGCAGCCTGGCGTCGGCCAGCAGGTCCGCGGATTCGGGCGTGTCCGCGTCGGTCACCACGACGATGGGCGGCAGCACGCGGCGGCCGCGCGCCGCGCGCAGGCGGACGAGCTCGTGCAGTGCCTCCGCGTCGCCGGGCTGGGGGTCGATCAGCAGCGCGTCCGGGACCTGAGCCTGCCAGGCGCTGGTCTTCAGGCGCGCCAGCATGGCGGCCACCGACTCCAGCGCCTCCACCTGCCAGCCCATGGCCCGTGCCAGCGGCCGCACCCCGGGTCGGCGGTCCGGCCCCGGCTCGGCCACCAGCAGTCGCAGCCCGGGTGCGGCGCCGGCTGCACCGTCGGCCGCTTCCGCCGCAGGCCTCAGCGGCAGGGTCACGCGGAACTCGCTGCCCAGGCCCATCTGGCTGCTGACCTGCACGTCGCCGCCCATCAGGTCGACGAGCTGGCGCACGATCGACAGACCCAGCCCGGTGCCGCCGAAGCGGCGCGTGATGGTGGCGTCCGACTGCTTGTAGCGGCGGAAGATGCGCTGCAGGGAATCGGGCGACATGCCGATGCCGGTGTCGCGCACGGTGAACTGCAGGTCGACGAGCTTGTCCGCACGCGGCAGGCGGGCCACCGAGAGCCGCACCTCGCCGCGGTCCGTGAACTTGATGGAGTTGGCCAGCAGGTTGATGAGGATCTGGCGGATGCGCGTGACGTCGCCGCACAGGCGCTGCGGCAGCGTGGGTGGCGGCTCGATCACCAGCTGCACCGGCTTGCCGCGCGCCAACGGGGCGATCAGCTGGCCCAGTTCACGCAGCAGCTCGGGCATGTCGAAGGGTGAACTCTCCAGCAGCACCTCCCCGGCCTCGATCTTGGACAGGTCCAGCACGTCGTTCATCAGCCCCATCAGCGTGCGGCTGGCAACCTGCACCTTGGCCAGCAGGTCGGCCTGTTCGGTGTCCAGCCGCGTGTGCTCCAGCAGGTAGCTCAGGCCGACGATGGCGTTCATCGGCGTACGGATCTCGTGGCTGATGGTGGCCAGGAACTCGCCCTTCAGGCGGCTGGCCTCGCTGATGCGCTGGTTCTGCAGCTTCAGCTCGGCGCTGTGCGTGCGCAGCTGCTCGGCCAGCTTGCGCGCCGTGATGTCACGCACCGAGGCCAGCTGCGCCAGCTCGCCGTCCCAGGTGGTCTGCACGGCGCGCATCTCGCAGACGCAGTGGTCGCCGGGGCGCCGGATGGTGATCTCCACCGGTTCGTCGGGACGGGTGGAGAAGGTCAGGCGTTCGGCTTCCAGCTCTTCGCGGGGCATGCCGAAGAGATCCACTGCGGCCTGGTTGACGTAGCGCACGGCGCCAGCGGCGTTGACCACGACGACGGCGTCGGGCATGGCGTCCAGCAGCGCCTCCAGCCGGCGGTGCTCGGCGCGCGCCCGGTTGCGCTCGATGCCGTAGAGCACGGCCCGGTAGAACAGGCGGCTGGAGGCCTCGTCCTTGTCGAACACGTCTTCCGCGCCCGCCGCCAGGGCTTGCGGGCGCAAGCCGGGCTCGTTGCGACCGGTCAGCACGACCACGGGCGCGTCGCCGGCCACCTCGCGCACGCGCCGCAGCGTCTGCAGGCCCAGCGAGTCGGGCAGGTCCAGGTCCAGCAGGACGGCGTCGAAGCTCTCGCTGGCCAGCAGCGCCACGGCTTCCGCCAGCGTGGGCACGGCGTCGATGTGCAGCGCCGACTCCGGCTCGGCCGACAGCCGCTCGCAGGTCAGCAGGGTGTCACCCGGGTTGTCCTCGACCAGCAGGACCCGGTGGCGTCCGGTCATCATGCAGGCGCTCAGGCGCGCGCGAAGGCCGCCGGCGGGAAGCCGGGGGCCCGCGCAACCGGCACGCCGTGCAGCGCGGGCGTTTCGATCGCTTCAGGCCCCGGCCACAGGCTGCGGAAGCAGGCCCGGCGCCGCCCCGACGTCTTGGCGTCGTAGAGGGCCTGGTCGGCCGTCGCCAGCAGGGCCTCGGGCCGCAGCAGGGCGCGGGCGCCGGTGAGGTCGGCCGCCGCGCAGGGCCTCAGGGCGGCGCGTCCTTCGCAGCTGGCCACGCCGATGGACAAGGTCACGTGCGGCGCCACCGGCGAAGCGGCATGCGGAATCTGCAGCGCCTCCACGCCCTGTAGCAGTTGCTGGGCGAGGAAGCGGGCGCCGGTGGCGTCGGTCTCGGGCAGCAGCACCACGAACTCCTCGCCGCCATAGCGGGCGGCGAGGTCGGCCGGCCGGTGCACGGCCTGGCGGATGGCGCGCGCCACGGCCTGCAGGCAGCGGTCACCCTCCGGATGGCCGTAGTGGTCGTTGTAGTGCTTGAAGGCGTCGATGTCGATCATCAGCATCGACAACGCCGCGCCGCTGCGCTGGGCGCGGGCCCACTCACGCGGCTGGGTCTCTTCGAACTGGCGGCGGTTGGCCAGGCCGGTCAGGGCGTCGAGGTAGGCCGCATTGCGCAGCGCGTCGGCCATCTGCTTCATGCGCAGGTGCATGCGCACGCGCGCCACCACCTGCGGCGCGCGCGGCGGTTTGCAGATGAAGTCGGCGCCGCCCAGGGTCAGGCCGCGGACCTCCTCGTCGTCTTCCTCGTGGCTGGTGATGAAGATGATGGGCACGTCGGCCAGCGCCGGCGTGGCCTTGGCGGCGATGCAGACCTCGAAGCCGTCCATGCCGGGCATGTGGATGTCCAGCAGCACCAGGTCGGGCACGGCCTCGGCGGCCATGCGCAAGGCGTCGGTGCCCGAAGTGGCGAAGCGCAGGCGACCGAAACCCTCCAGCATGCGAGCCAGCACCACGATCACGGTGGGGTCGTCGTCGACCACGAGGATGTCGAAGTTGTCGGTCACGGGGGGGCGCCTCCTGCGCACTTGGGCGAGGGTTGGACCTCGCCATCGGCTGCGCGTAGTCCGTGTCCGGGCTATCGGCAATCGCCGTCGCGGCTTGAGCGGGCGCCGGCGGCCACCGCCCGGCCGGCAAAGCCCGGGAGGCTGGCAGGCCCTTGCTGGCGGTGCAGGCTGCTAGCATTTCGCGCTTCGCGACCCGCACCCGGCCCGGGGCGCTCCGAAGCCCACCGAGATCGAGGCTGTGACCCACCCCATTCACGTGTTGATGGTCGAGGACAACCCGGGCGACGTCGATCTGACGGCCGAGATCCTGGCCAGCAGCAAGGTTCACATCGAGATCGA
>JAEUPH010000060.1 GCA_016790395.1 Rubrivivax sp.
TGCTGGCATCGACACTGGCATCGCTGCCGAAGTGGCGCGGCAGGCCGGCCATCAGCGCGCGCCAGCTCTCGGCGGGCAGCAAGGCCGCCGGGTAGACGACGTGGCAGCTGCCGCATTCCTGCTGCACGACGGCCGGGGCCGCGGCGTGGGCACGGTGTTCGCCGGCCTGCGCCGTGGCGGCGGCCGCCAGCAGCAGGGCGGCGAAGCGGGGGAGTCTGGGCATGGTCATGTCCTTCAGGGTTTGAGCGTCAGCAGCCAGGCCAGCACGTCGGCCTTCTCGCCGGCCGTGCATTCGCGGCCGAGCACGTCGTTGCAATTGCGGCGGAACCACTTCTCGGTCTTGGCCGCGTCGGCGAAGCGGGCGCCGTTGGCCGCGGGCGCGAGCGGCGCGATGTCGCGGCCGGTGCCGGCATGCCGGCCCGTGCTCACCGGCGCGGTGCCGTGGCAGCTGGCGCAGCTCCACTCGCGGCCATGGGTCGCGGTGAAGAAGCCGCGCCCGCGCTCGGCCGAAGGGACGCCGCCTGCGGCAGCACGGAAACCGGAGAGCTGTTCGGCCGGGGTGGTGGCGGCGGCGGCCAGCGAGCACAGCGCCAGCGCGGCGGCCAGGAGGAGGGTCTTGCGTGAGTTCATGTCCGGCATGGTCGGCCGGCCCGCTTAACGGATTCTGAGCAGCCGCCGCCGTTCGTCGCGCGATCCGACGCTTCGTCCGCCGCGGCCCCGCATCCGCCGGAAGCCGCTGCGGCGGCCGCCCGAGGCGGGCCAGAATGCGCCGCGTCACCAGCCACCCCGGGAACGCGACCCATGATCCGCAAGCTGTTCACGCCCCTCGTCACCCCCTTTCTGCTGGCCTGCACCGCGATGCCCGCCGTCGACCCCGCGCCGGCCGTCGCCGACGTGCCGCTGATCGAGCGCAGCAAGCTCTTCGGCAACCCCACCCGCGTCGGTGCGCGCATCAGCCCCGACGGCCGCTGGCTGAGCTGGGTGGCCCCGCGCGACGGCGTGCTCAACCTCTGGGCGGCGCCGCTGGCCGACCTGTCCCAGGCGCGGCCGCTCACGCAGGAGAAGGGCCGGCCGATCCGCGGCAGCTTCTGGTCGCCGGACTCGAAGACGCTGCTGTACGTGAACGACCAGGGCGGCGACGAGAACTTCGTGCTCTACGGCGTGGACGTGGCCAGCGGCGCGGTGAAGACCTTCACGCCCTTCCAGAAGACCACCGTGCGCGTGATCGCCATCAGCCCCAAGGTCAAGGACCGCATCCTCATCGGCGTGAACAACCGCGACGCGCGCTACCACGACGTGCACGCGTTGGAGCTGGCCACCGGCAAGCTCACGCTGGTGCTGAAGAACGAGGGCTACGGCGGCTACCTGGCCGACGCCGAGCTGAACCTGCGGCTGGCCACGCGCTCGCGCCCCGACGGCGGCACCGACTTCTTCCGCGTCGCCGACAACAAGGTCGAGGCGCAGGCCTTCTCGAAGGTCGGGCTGGAGGATTCGCAGACCACCGCGCCGCTGGGCTTCACCAACGACGGCAAGACCCTGTACTGGGCCGAATCGCGCGGCCGCGACACCGCCGCGCTGGTGGCGCAGGACTTGGCCAGCGGCCAGTCCACCGTGCTGGCACAGGACAAGCGCGCCGACATCGAGAACGCGCTCTTCGACCCGCGCACCGGCCGCGCCCAGGCCTTCTCGGCCAACTACCTGAAGCCCGAGTACCAGGCCATCGATCCCGCCGTGGCCGCCGACCTGGCCTTCCTGAAGAAGGAGATCGCCGGCGGCTTCACCATCACCTCGCGCACCGAGGCCGACGACAAGTGGCTGCTGGCGGTGGACGCCGTCACCGCGCCCGTCAGCAGCTGGCTCTACGACCGCACGGCGAAGAAGCTGACCCAGCTCTTCGTCACGCGGCCCGAGCTGGAAGGCGCGCCGCTGGTGCCCATGCACGCGCTGGAGCTGAAGGCGCGCGACGGACTCACGATGGTCTCCTACCTGACGCTGCCCAAGGCCGCCGACCCCGGCGGCAGCGGCAAGGCCACGAGGCCCGTGCCGATGGTGCTGTTCGTGCACGGCGGCCCCTGGTCGCGCGACACCTTCGGCTACGACAGCTACCACCAGTGGCTGGCCAACCGAGGCTATGCCGTGCTGTCGGTGAACTTCCGCGGCTCTACCGGCTTCGGCAAGGCGCACATCGCCGCGGCCGACCTGCAATGGGGTCGCAAGATGCACGACGACCTGCTGGACGCCGTGGAGTGGGCCGTGAACAGCGGCGTCACCACGCGCGACAAGGTGGCCATCATGGGCGGCAGCTACGGCGGCTACGCGGTGCTGGCTGGCCTGGCGTTCACGCCCAAGGTCTTCGCCTGCGGCGTGGACGTCGTCGGGCCGTCCAACCTGTTCACGCTGCTGAAGGCGGTGCCGCCGTACTGGGAGGAGTTCAAGCAGCAGCTGTACCGCCGCATGGGCCACCCCGAGACGGAAGAAGGCAAGAAGCTGCTGCAGGAACGCTCGCCGCTGTTCTCGGCCGCGCGCATCGAACGCCCGCTGCTCATCGGCCAGGGCGCCAACGACCCGCGCGTGAACATCGCCGAAAGCGACCAGATCGTCGACGCGATGAAGGCGCGCAACATCCCCGTCACCTACGTCGTGTTCCCCGACGAGGGCCACGGCTTCGCGCGGCCGCCGAACAACATCGCCTTCAACGCCGTGACGGAGAACTTCCTCGCGCGCTGCCTGGGCGGCCGCGCCGAGGCCATCGGCGGCACGGTGAAGGCGTCCAGCGCCCAGGTGCGGCATGGCGCCGAGTTCGCGCCGGGGCTGAAGGAAGCGCTGCAACCCTGATCCACATCGCGTCGGCGCGCCATGGCGCGCCGCACAATGGGGACGACGATGAGCCCGCACGTCGCTCCCCACCTGCACGCGGCCGAGCATGTGGCCGTGCATCTGGGCGTGCAGCCTGCCCAGGGCCTGCCCGAGGCCGAAGCGGCATCGCGGCTGGCGCAGCACGGCCCCAACCGGCTGCCCGAGCCGCCGCCGCGCCCCTGGCTGCTGCGCCTGCTGGACCCCTTCCGCGACTTCATGGTGCTGGTGCTGCTGGCCGCGGCCGTGATCTCGGGCTTCGTCGGTGACCTGGCGGACACGCTGGTCATCGCCGTCATCGTGCTGCTCAACGCCGCCATTGGCCTGTGGCAGGAGTGGCGCGCCGAGCAGGCGCTGCTCTCGCTGGCGAAGCTGACGCCTTCGCACGCGCGCGTGCGCCGCGAAGGCCAGCAACGCAGCGTGCCGGCCGAGCACCTGGTGCCGGGCGATGTGGTGCTGCTGGATGCCGGCGACCAGGTGCCCGCCGACCTGCGCCTGGCCATCGTGGCGAGGCTTCGCGTGGACGAGTCGGCGCTCACCGGCGAATCGGCCACGGTGGAGAAGACCGAGGCCCACCTGGAAGCCGGCGAACACGCCGTGGCCGACCGCCGCAACATGGCCTGGAAGGGCACGCTGGTCACGCACGGCCGCGCCGAAGGCCTGGTGGTCGCCACCGGCGGTGGCACCGAGCTGGGCCGAATCGCCGCGCTGCTGGGCAGCGCGCCGGTGCGCGCCACGCCGCTGCAGCAGCGGCTGGCGGTGTTCGGACGGCAGCTGTCCATCGCCGCCATCGCCATCTGCATGGCGGTGTTCGTGCTGGGCCTCGTGCGCGGCGAGCCGCCGCTGCTGATGGCGCTCACCGCCATCAGCCTGGCCGTGGCGGCCATCCCCGAGGCCCTGCCCGCCGTGGTGTCGGTGCTGCTGGCGCTGGGCGCACGCCGCCTGGCCGCCGTGCAGGCCCTGGTGCGCCGCCTGCCCAGCGTGGAGACCCTGGGCTCGGTCACCGTCATCGCCTCCGACAAGACCGGCACGCTCACCCTCAACCGCATGGCCGTGCGCGAGCACCACGCCGGGCCGGCAGGCGACGCCGCCCTGTGGCGTGCGCTGCTGCTGTGCAACGACGCCGCGCCGGCCGAGGGCGGCTTCAGCGGCGACCCCACCGAAACCGCGCTGCTCGTGGCCGCACGCGACGCCGGCCTGGACGTCGCCGCCGTTCGCGCTGCGGCACCGCGCGTGCACGAGTGGCCCTTCGACGCCGCACGCAAGCGCATGACCACCCTGCACGCCGAAGTGGACGGCACGCTCACCGGGCTGGTGAAGGGCGCGCCCGAGAGCGTGCTGCCGCGTTGCCCGGCACCGGGCGATGCCGAAGCGCTGGCCCAGCGCTGGGCGGCGCAAGGCCTGCGCGTGCTGGCCGTGGCCCGCCGCGCGGCCGGGCCTGCCGACCGTGCGCTGGAGGCCGACGGCTTCGAGCAGGGCCTGGAACTGCTGGGCCTGGTGGGCCTCATCGACCCGCCGCGCCCCGAGGCGCGCCTGGCCGTGGCCGAATGCCGCAGCGCCGGCATCCGGCCGGTGATGATCACCGGCGACCACCCAGCCACGGGGGCCGCCATCGCGCGCGACCTGGGCATCGCCAGCGGCGCCCCCGGCGAGGTGCTCACCGGCGCCGAGCTGGGGCGCTTGGACACACCGGCGCTGGCGGCGGCGGCCGCGCACACCGCCGTCTACGCGCGCGTGGACCCGGCGCAGAAGCTGGCCATCGTGCAGGCCCTGCAGGCGCGCGGCGAGGTGGTGGCGATGACGGGCGACGGCGTCAACGACGCGCCGGCGCTGAAGAGCGCCGACATCGGCGTGGCCATGGGCCGCGGCGGCACCGACGTGGCCCGCGAGGCCGCCAGCCTGGTGCTGCTGGACGACAACTTCAGCACCATCGTCGCCGCCGTGCGCGAAGGCCGGCGCATCTTCGACAACATCCGCAAGTTCGTGCGCTACGCGCTCACCGGCAACTCGGGCGAGATCTGGGTGCTGTTCGCGGCCCCGCTGCTGGGCCTGCCGCTGCCGCTGCTGCCCATCCACATCCTGTGGATCAACCTCGTCACCGACGGCCTGCCGGGCCTGGCGCTGGCCGCCGAGCCGGCCGAGCGCGGCGTGATGCAGCGTCCGCCGCGCCCGCCCGGCGAAAGCGTGCTGGCGCACGGGCTGTGGCAGCACGCGCTGGTCATCGGCGCGCTGATGGGCGCCGGCTGCCTGGGCCTGCAGGCCTGGGTGCTGGCGCAAGGCGGCGCGCAGGCCGCCGCGCAGGCGCAGACCATGGTCTTCACCGCGCTCACCTTCGCGCAGATGGCGCACCTGCTGGCCATACGCTCCGAACGGGAGTCGCTGTTCACGCAGGGGCTGCTCAGCAACCGGCCGCTGCTGGGCGCGGTGGCGCTGACGCTGGCGCTGCAACTGGCCGTCGTCTACCTGCCGGTGCTGCAGCCGGTGTTCCGCACCGTGGCGCTGGGCGCGGGCGATCTGGCCAGCTGCGCGGGTGTGGCGCTGGTGGTGTTCGTCGCCGTGGAAGCCGAGAAGGCCTGGCGGCGGCGGCGCTGAGGCGCGCAGGGGTCGCTACCATCGCGGCTCCACCATGAGCACGCCCCCCTCTTCCCCCGCCGCCGCCTCCATCACCGAGCTGCTGCTGCACTCGCAGCAGGGCTCGGGTGCCGCCCTGCAGGAGCTGTACGCGCGTCTGTACCCCGAGATCAAACGCGTGGCGCGGGCCCGGCTGGCCCACTCCGGCGGGCTGCCGGGCCTGAACACCACGGCGCTGGTGCACGAGGGCTTCCTGCGCATGGCCGAGCAGGAAGGGCTGCAGGGCGCTTCACGCAGCCAGTTCTTCGCCTACGTGGGACGCGTGCTGCGCTCCGTCGTCATCGATCACCTGCGCGCCGAGGGGCGCGACAAGCGCGGCGGCGACCAGATCATGGTCACGCTGTCGCATGCCGAGGACGTGCCCGCCGCGGTGGCCTCGGCCGCCGACCTGCTGGCCATCGACCGCGCGCTGACGCACATGCAGACGCTGGACCCGCCGCTGCACGAATTGCTGGAGATGATGACCTTCGCCGGCCTCACCAGCGCCGAAGTGGCGGCGCTGCGCGGCGTCTCCGAGCGCACCATCAACCGCGACCTGATCAAGGCCCGCGGTCTGCTGGCCGCGCTGCTCGGCGAAACGCCTTGACTGGCGCCGGGCCGCGGCGAAAGCGTCTGTCCGGGAGATGACGCTCGACCGCGAACGCTGGCAGCAGCTCTCGGCGCTGCTCGACGAGGCGCTGGCGCTGGGCCGGGCCGAGCGCCAGGCCTGGCTGGCCCGCTGGCGCGAGCGCGATGCCGCGCTGGCGGCGCAGCTGGAAACGCTGCTGGCGCAGCAGCCCGACGACGAAGACGGCGCAGAGGCGCCGCCGCCGCCGCTGCCCGGCCTGCAGGACTTCGGCGCGCTGCTCGAGCGCGCCCTGCCCGCGGGCCCGGGTGCGGAGTTCGCCATCCCCGGCCGCCGCTTCGGCCCTTGGCAGCTGCTGCACAAGATCGGCGAAGGCGGCATGGGGCAGGTCTGGCTGGCGCGCCGCGCCGACGGCCTGTACGAAGCACAGGCGGCCATCAAGCTGCTGCGCAGCGACCTCGGCACCGCCGGCCTGCGCGCCCGCTTCGCGCGCGAACGCGCCGTGCTGGCGCGGCTGAACCACACGGCCGTGGCACGGCTGCTGGACGCCGGCGTGGAGGTCATCGACGGCAGCTCGCAGGCCTACCTGGTGCTGGAGTACGTGGACGGCGCGCCGCTGGCCGACCACGTGCGCCGCGCGGGCACCGGAGTGGCGGAGCGCGTGCGGCTGATGCTGCGCATCGCCGAAGCCGTGGACCATGCGCACGCGCAGCTCATCGTGCACCGCGACCTGAAGCCGTCCAACGTGATCGTCACGCAGGACGGCTCACCCAAGCTGCTGGACTTCGGCATCGCCGGGCTGCTGGACGACGACCAGAGCGGGACCGAAGGCGACCTGACGCGCCAGACGGGCCGTGGCCTCACGCTGGGCTATGCGGCGCCGGAACAGATCCTGGGCGCCCCCATCGGCACCGCGGCCGACGTGTTCTCGCTGGGCGTGATGCTCTACGAACTGGTCAGCGGCACCCTGCCCTTCGCGCCCCGTGGCGCGCCGCGCCTGGCCGCCGAGCGCGCCGTGCTGCACGACGAGCCGCGGCGGCTGTCGGTGGTGCTGTCGCGCGCCGACGCGGTGACGGCCGAGGACGCCGAACTCGGCCCGGGCCGCCCGCCCGACCGGCTGCGCGTGGACGGCGACCTGGCCGCCGTCATCGCCAAGGCGCTGCGCAAGACGCCGGCCGACCGCTACGGCAGCGTGCGCGCGCTGATGGACGACCTGCAGGCCTGGCTGGAGCATCGCCCGGTCAGCGCGAGGCGCGACCACTGGCGCCACCGCACGCACCTGTGGATGCGGCGCAATGCCTGGCTGGCGGCGGGCCTGGCCGGCGTGGGCATCAGCCTCAGCGTGGGCCTGGCCGCGGCCACCTGGCAGTGGCGGCGCGCCGAAGCGGCGGCCCGGCAATCCGACCGCGTCACCACCTACCTCACCGAACTTCTGGCCTCGGCCAGCCCCGACCGCCACGGCGGCGAATGGCCCACCGTGCTGCAGTTGCTGGAGGCCAGCCGCAAGTCGCTGCCGGGGCAGTTCCAGGACGACCCCGACACGCGCGTGCGCCTGCTCGGCGTGATGGCCGACACCTACCACGAGCTGAACCGCTTCGACGTCTCCATCCCGCTGTACGGCGAACTGGTGCAGATGGCCACGCAGCGCTATGGCGACGACGATCGGCGCACGCTGAACCTCATCTGGCGCCAGGCGCGTGCGCTGCAGATCCAGGGGCTGTTCGACCAGGCCATCGCGCTGCTGGAGCCGCGCGTGGCGCGCTTCCGCAGCGAGTTCGGCGCCGACAGCGACGACTACCGGCTGCTACTGTACGTGCTTTCCACGAGTTATGCCCGCGTCGGCCGCCTGGACGACGCCGACCCCATGCTGGCCGAGGCCGGCCGCATCACCGAATTGCGCTACGCGCCCGGCAGCCCCGAACGCCTGAGCCACCTGAACCACCTGCAGGTGCTGCGCGTGGGCCAGGGCCGATTGCGCGAGGGGCTGGCGGCGCTGAAGGAAACCGAGCGCTGGTGGAACGATCCGGCGCTGGCCGGTGAAACCATCCTGCTGGTGCTGCGGCGGAACACCATCGCCGTGCAGATCCGCCTGGCCGAGTACGACCGCATCGAAGAGCGCACGAACGTGCTGCTGGCCGAGATGGACAAGCTGCTGGGGCCGGGCAACGACATGGCCGCCGGCCTGCGCCAGGAACTGGCCCGCTTCTTCGCTGAAAGCGGGCAGCCGCAACGTGCGCTGGCACAGCGCGAAGACAACCTGGCGCGCGCCATCGCGGCGAAGATCGACCACCCGGCCGTGCTGCTGCCGCTGCGGGTGCACGTGCTGCTGGCACGCGCGCAGGCCGCCGCAGCGCCGCCCGCCGTGCTGGCCAGGCAGGCGCGCGAACTGCTGGCCGAACTGGGCCAGCGCGGCAGCGCGCTGGGCTACGGGCGCGGCGACGTCGGTGTCAACCTGGCGCGCGTGGGTCTGCTGCTGGACGATGCAGGTCTGGCTGCGGCCGCGCTGGCGCAACTCAAGGCCGACACGGGCCTGCGCCTGGACAAGGACCCGCTGCTGGCCAGCCGCGTGGCGCACGCCGAGGGCGCGCTGGCCCGGCTGCAGGGCGACCTGGCGAAAAGCCGGGCGCTGCTGCTGCAGCGCATGCAGGTGTTCGAGCGCCCCGGCGACCGGCAGATCGTGCCGGCCTGGGCAGCCGCGCTGGACCTCGCCTACACGCGGCTGCTCCAGGGCGACCCCGAAGCCGGCGCGGCTCTGGCGGCGGCGCAGGCACGGCGTCCGCCCGCGCTGCCGTCAGGGCATCCGCTCGACGAGGCCGCGGCGTGGTTGCAGTCGCTGCAACGCGCGCGGCAAGCGTCACCGGGTGCGGCCGTTGCCGGCAAGGGGGCGATCGGGGGTGGTTTGATCTGAGGCGACAGGCAGCGTCAGCTGCCGGCGCCAAAAGCGGCGAGCCGCTTCACGTCGTGCTCGAAGGCGGCGATCGTGTGGTCCGAGACGGACCCGTGCAGGAGCACGGTCCGGGCCACTTCCGCGTGCATCGCAAAGCGTCGCATCGCGTCGTGGCGTTCGGCTTCGGGCAGTGCATGCAGCACCGCCGTCATCAGTGCATCCAGCGCGATCAGCGAACCCTTGAGCTCGCAGATGCGCTCGGTGGCCTCCTGGAGGTCCTTCATCCGCGGGGCTCGCTGACGAAGGCGGGAGGCATGGCGTCTTTCAGAGAGCGCGGATCTTCGAAGCTTGCGGGCCCTTCTGGCCCTGCACCACTTCGAATTCCACACGCTGGTTCTCGGTCAGCGTCTTGAAGCCCGTGCCCTGGATTTCCTTGAAGTGGGCGAAGAGGTCCTTGCCGCCGTTGTCCGGGGCGATGAAGCCGAAGCCCTTGCCTTCGTTGAACCACTTGACGGTTCCAGTTTCGGTAGTCATTGCGTATTTCCTTGCTCAGTACAGTAAAGAGCTCCGGCAGGGCCGAAGCGGGTAAACGGTGCCCCGTGAGAGGCGCCGAATTCAGGGACGGCGCGCCGGGCGCGCCGCGTTCGACGTGGGCGCGGGGCCGCGACGTTCGAGGTGACGGAAGGTGATGCGCCCCTTGCTCAGGTCGTAGGGCGACAGTTCCAGCGAGACGTTGTCACCGGCAAGGATGCGGATGTGGTGCTTGCGCATCTTGCCGCCGGTGTAGGCGACGAGTTGATGACCGTTTTCCAGCGTCACGCGAAAGCGTGAGTCGGGCAGGATCTCGTCGACCGTACCGTGCATCTCGATGAGTTCTTCCTTGGCCAAAGGGCTCGCTCCTGGTGTTGACGTTGAGGGACGGTGCGCAGCCGCCGCTGGGCGACAGCCGGCTGGTGTTGTTGGGGGTAAAGCGCGACGGGCGCGCGGACGGCGAAAGCACTCGGTCCGGCGGCGGGCTTGCAGGGTCACTCGCTGCAGGCGGGCGGCGGCCAGATGAAGAGGCCGCGAGCGGCCGGCGCATCTGGCGCACAGGAGGGAGATCAACTCTCGATCTCGGCGCAGCAGCGTTGATCTTCTGGCGAAGGGCTCAGGCTCTGCTGCGACCCATTGACTGTACCACCTCAGTCCCACACGCCGGGGCCGGCGGGCTGCATCTCGCTGCCTTTGTACCGGAAACCGGGTTCACGGTCGCGCGCGAGCAACAGCGGGCCGTCGAGGTCGACGAAGCGCGCCCAGGGCGCCAGCAGGAAAGCCGGCGCCATGCCCAGAGAGCTGCCCAGCATGCAGCCGACCATGAGGCCCAGACCGCGCGCACGTGCTTCGCGTGCCACCTCGATGGCGGCGGTAAGGCCGCCGGTCTTGTCGAGCTTGAGGTTGACGAAGGCGTAGCGGCGCGCGACGGTGTCCAGCCCTTCCAGGCCGTGGAAGCTCTCGTCGGCGCACAGCGGCACGGGGCTCGCGAAACCTTCGAGCACCGCATCGGCGTCAGCCGGCAGGGGCTGCTCGATGAGGGCCACGCGGGCCTCGGCGCAGGCGGCCAGGTGGCGGTCCAGGTCGGCCTCGCGCCAGGCCTCGTTGGCATCGACGACCAGCGTGGCCCGTGGCGCTGCGGCGCGCACCGCACGGATGCGCTCCGCGTCGCCCGCGCCGCCCAGTTTCACCTTCAGCAGCGGCCGGTCGGCGGCACGCGCGGCCGCCTCGGCCATGCGGCCGGGGTCCCCCAGGCTCAGCGTGAAGGCGGTGACCACGGGCTCGGGGGCGGGCAGCCCGGCCAGTTGCCACACCGGGCGGCCCGCGGCCCGCGCCTCGCAGGCCCACAGCGCGGCGTCCAGCGCATTGCGCGCGGCACCGGCCGGCATGAGGCCCTGCAGGGCCTGGCGCGTGGCGCCCGCGGCCACGACGCCGGCCTGGGCACGCACGGCCTCGGCCACGCCGTCCACGGTTTCTCCATAACGCGCATAAGGCACGCACTCCCCAAGACCGGTGCAGCCCCCACGATCCACGCGGGCCACCACGACCACGGCCTCGGTCTTGGTGCCGCGCGAGATGGTGAAGCCTCCGGCGATGGGGAAGCGCTCGATGTCGACCGAGAGGACCTCAGCCATGGGCATGCCCGAAAGGCGACGCCGGCCAGGCCGGCGGGGATCGGTGTCGGTTCGTGTTCATGACCCGATGATGCCCGGGCCCGATGCCCGCGTGCGCTATGGTCTCGCCCATGTCCGCCTCCCCCACGACCCTGCAACTGGTCGGCGCTGCACTGTTCGCCGTCGCGCTGATCCACACCTTCTCGACCAAGTTCTTCGAGGGCCTGGCGCACCGCCACCCGCGGCACGCGGGTTTGTTCCACCTGCTCGGCGAGGTGGAGGTGGTGTTCGGCATCTGGGCCATGGTGCTGGTGGTGGCGATGTTCTTCCTGAGCGGCGGCGAGCAGGCCATTGCCTACGTCGAGTCGCGCAACTTCACCGAGCCGATGTTCGTCTTCGCCATCATGGTGGTGGCCGGCACGCGCCCCATCCTGCAACTTGCGGCCGGCACGGTGCGCGGCGTGGCGCGGGCGCTGCCGCTGACGCAGGCGCTGACGATGTACTTCCTGCTCCTGGCCGTGGTGCCGCTGCTGGGCTCCTTCATCACGGAGCCGGCGGCCATGACGCTGGCGGCGCTGATGTTGCGCGACACCGTGCTGGCCGGCAACGCGTCCACGCGGCTGAAGTACGCCACGCTGGGCGTGCTGTTCGTCAACGTGTCGATCGGCGGCACGCTCACACCCTATGCCGCGCCGCCGGTGCTGATGGTGGCGGCCAAGTGGAACTGGGACCTGGCCTTCATGCTCAGCACCTTCGGCGGCAAGGCGGCCCTGATCGTGACGCTGAACGCGCTGGCGGCCACGCTGCTGTTCCGCCGGGAGCTGGCCGCGGCGCCGCCCCTGACCGCACCGCAGGAGACACCGGTGCCCGCCTCGGTGGTGCTGACACACCTGCTGTTCCTGGCCGGCGTGGTGGTGTTCGCTCACCATCCGCCACTGTTCATGGGTCTGTTCCTGTTCTTCCTGGGCTTCACCACGGCCTACCAGCGCCACCAGAGCCCGCTCATCCTGCGCGAGGCGCTGCTGGTGGCCTTCTTCCTGGCCGGCCTGGTGGTGCTGGGCGGGCTGCAGCAGTGGTGGCTGCAGCCGGTGCTGCTGTCGATGGACGCGCAGGCGGTGTTCTTCGGCGCCACGGCGCTGACGGCGATCACCGACAACGCGGCACTCACCTACCTCGGTTCGCTGGTGGAGGGCCTGAGCGACGAGTTCAAGGTGGCCCTGGTCGCCGGCGCCGTCACGGGCGGTGGCCTGACCATCATCGCCAACGCGCCCAACCCGGCGGGTGCGGCCATCCTGAAAGTGCGCTTCGCCGATGAGGCCATCCACCCCCTGGGCCTGCTGGCGGCAGCCCTGCCGCCGACGCTGGTGGCGATCGCCGTCTTCCGGCTGCTCTGAGGTCCGGGCCTCAGCGCCGCGCCGCCGTGGCCTGCAGGTAGGCCGGCAGCGCCACGCTGACGCTGCAGCCGGGGCTGCGGTAGCACAGGGTGGCGCGGGCCAGGAACTCGACGCTGGCGCCTTCGGTGGGCGGACTCCAGAAGTCGACCACCCAGCGCTGGCGCGGATCCAGCGGGAAACGCGTGCCACGCACGGCGGCCGTGGTGGCTTCGGGCGCGTCGGGCTCGAGCGGGTCGGTGTCGGCCACGCAGACCAGCCGCGTCAGGTCGGCCGACAGGCCGCAGAGCCAGTGCGTGCCGGCCGCCGCCGGTGCGGCCAGGGCCGCCAGCGTGAAGCCGAGAACAAGGGGTGAAAGGCGGGCCATCTCCGGCCCATCGGCGCCCCGCTTCGGCGCTTGAGGGCGTCGCGGCCCGGGGCCGTGACGCCGTGCACGGTGCTCAGCCTCTCGCGGCCTGCAGCCGCGCCTGCAGGCGCGGCGTGGCGCGTCGGCGGCCGTGCCGGTCGATCACCAGCACCTGGTCCACGCCCAGGGCCGCCGCCACGCGCGCCCAGGCTGTCGGGCCGGCCACCAGCAGCGCGGTGGCGGCCGCATCGGCCAGGGCGGCGCTGGGGTGGACCACGGTCACGCTGACGAGTTGAGGCGCCGGGGCGCCGGTGCGCGGGTCCAGCACATGCGTGAAGGCCTGGCCGTCGAGCAGGCGGAAACGCTCATAGCTGCCCGAAGTGACGACGGCCTCCCGGCCGACGGTGTCGATCTGCGCCACCAGGCCCGGGCCGTGGGGGTCCCGGATGCCGACGCGCCAAGGCCGCGCACCGGCGTCGCCCACGGCAGCCAGATTGCCGCCCAGGTTCAGCAGACCGGCGTTCACGCCTGCCAGTTGCAGGCGGTCCAGCGCCCAGTCCAGCGCCACGCCCTTGGCGTAGCCGCCGAAGTCCAGCTGCAAGGCCGGGTTGTCGCTGCGCGCCTGGCCGCGCTGCAGGACCAGCTGCGCCAGGCTGGGCGGCCGCGCGGTCCAGCGCGCCAGTTCGGCATGCGATGGACGGCGGCCCGGCCGCATGACGTCGTCGTGGAAGCCCCATTGCCCGACGAGCCCGCCGATGCCGGCGTTGAAGCAGCCACCGGACAGGCGCTCCATCGCCGCCGCGCCCTGGATCAAGCCCGCCAGCGCCGGCGACACCCGCGCCGTGCGGCCGGCGGCCAGTGCGCCATTCAGTTCCGTCACCTCGCCCGGCTTCCAGGCGTTCCAGCCGTCGTTCATGGCCTGCAGGCCGCGCCACAGCGAAGCCGCCAGCGGCGCCGGCGCGGCGGGCGGCAGCAGCAGATCGACCGGCGAGCCGAAGAGCTGCCGCCGCTCGTGGCGGGCCCTCGCTGAAGGCAGCAGCGCCACACCGGCAGCCAGGGCGAGCCATTCGCGGCGTTGCACGGCGCGGGCCTCAGTGCCGCATGCGCTGCACCTGCAGCGCAGCGTGGGCGCGGTCGCGCTCGCGGCCGATCTCGTCCAGCAGCGGCGCGGCGTCGGACAGGTCGCCCAGCCGCGCCAGCCGCTCCAGCTCCACGCACAGCAGCGACAGCCGCACCGCGCCGATGTTCTGCGTGGCCGAGAGGAAGCGGTGCGCCAGCGCGCGCAAGGCTTCGGCATCGCCGGCCGCGAAGGCTTCGCCGAGCCGCCGCACATGGCTGCCGGAGTCGTTGAGGAAGAGGTCGATCAGTTCGCGCACCAGCGAGGGCTGGCTCTCGTCCTGCAGCGCCCGCAGGTGCTCCAGGCGCGCCGGGTCGAGCACGCCGTCGCCTTGCGCGGCGGCGCGGTCGCGCACGATGAGCCCGGCCTGTTCCAGCACCGCCGCCAGGTCGGCCAGCTCGATGGGCTTGGGCAGGTAGCCGTCCATCCCGGCGGCGATGTAGGTCTCGCGGTCGCCGGGCATGGCGTTGGCCGTCATGGCGATGATGCGCGGCAGGCCGTCGGGGCCGCGCCGGCTGACGATCTGGCGCGCTGCCTGCACGCCGTCGAGCTCGGGCATCTGGATGTCCATCAGCACCACGTCGTAGTTGCAGCGCGCCACGGCCTCCAGCGCCTGGCGGCCGTTGGCGGCCAGGTCGGGCGCGTAGCCCAGGTGCTGGAGCAGCCGCATGGCCACGCGCTGGTTGATGGCGTTGTCTTCGGCCAGCAGCACGCGCAAGGGCTGGTGCCGGCCCTTCTCGATGGGCTGCGCCGGCGCCGGCGCCGACGCGCCCGGGTGCCGCCCTTCGATCACCGCCACCAGCGTGTTGAACAGTTGCCCGGCCTTGATCGGCTTGGACAGGCAGGCCGCCAGGCCCGCGCCCTGCCCAGCCTCCAGCATCTGGCGCTGCCCCAGCGAAGTGAGCATGACGATGGGCAGCTCCTCGGCCGTGCGCCGGCGACGGATCTCGCGCGCGAGCTCGATGCCGTCCATGCCGGGCATGCTCATGTCCAGCACGGCCACGTCGAAAGGCTCGCCGTGGCGCACGCGGTCCAGCGCCTCCAGCGCCGACGGGAAGGTGGAGGTCTGCATGCCCCACAGCAGCGCCAGGCGCGTGACGATGCGCCGGTTGGTGAGGTTGTCGTCCACCACCAGCAACCGCTTGCCCACCAGCGCCGGGGCGTTGCGCTGCAGGTAGTCGGCCGGCTCGGCCAGTGGAGCGCGGCGCACCAGCAGCGTGACGGTGAACACCGAGCCATGCCCGGGTTCGCTCTGCACCGTCACGCCGCCGCCCATCAGCTCGGCCAGGCGCTTGCTGATCGCCAGGCCCAGGCCGGTGCCGCCGTACTTGCGCGTCGTCGTCGAGTCGACCTGCGTGAAACTCTGGAACAGCCGCGGCAGGTGGTCGGCCGCGATGCCGATCCCGGTGTCCTTGACGGCGAAGCGCACGCGGCAGGTGTCGGCGTCGGCGGCTTCGGCCTCCACGGCCACGAAGACCTCGCCCTGGTGCGTGAACTTGACGGCGTTGGACAGCAGGTTCACGAGGATCTGCCGCACGCGCGCTGCGTCGCCGACCAGCGATTCCGGCGTGCCGTCCTCGATGAGGTAGGCCAGGTTCAGGCCTTTCTCCAGCGCGCGCGGCGTCACCAGGTCCAGCGACTCCTCCACGCAGCGGCGCAGGTCGAAGGGACGCTGCTCGATCTCGAGCTTGCCGACGTCGGCCTTGGAGTAGTCGAGGATGTCGTTGATGATCTCCAGCAGGCTCTCGCCGCTGGCGCGGATGGTGCGGGCGAAGTCGCGCTGGTCCTCGCTCATGGGCGTGTCCAGCAGCAGCGTGGTCATGCCGATGACGGCGTTCAGCGGCGTGCGGATCTCGTGGCTCATGTTGGCCAGGAACAGGCTCTTGGCGCGCGCGGCAGCCTCGGCCTCGCTCTTGGCGCGCTCCAGCGCCAGGCTCTGCGCGTGGCTCTCGGTGACGTCGGTGACGGTGCCGATGAGGCCCTCCATCGCGCCGCCGGCGTCGTGGCTGGCGATGGCGTTGCCCATCACCCAGGTCTCGCTGCCATCGGCGCGCTGGAAACGGAAGCGCAGCTTGAAGGGTCGACGGCCGGACGCGGCCTCGCGCCAGGCCTGGCGCACGCGCGGGCGGTCCAGCGGGTGCAGCGCGCGCAGCCAGCCGGTGCCGGTGGCCTCGGCGGCCTCGAGGCCGGCGATGCGGCACCAGCGTTCGTTGACGTAGGTGATGCGCCCGTCGGCGTCGGCCTGGAAGATGCCGACGGGCGCCGCCGCCGCCAGGCCGCGGAAGCGCGCCTCGCTCTCGGCCAGCAGGCGCTGCGCCCGGCGTGTTTCGCTCACGTCGCGCAGGATGGCCGTGAAGTAGACCTGCCCGTCCAGTTCCACGTGCGAGATGGAGGCCTCGGCGTCGAACAGCGTGCCGTCGGCGCGGCGGCCGCGGATGTCGCCGCGCTCGCCCATGCGGCGCGCCGCGCGGGGGGCGGTGCCGAACGCCAGGATGTGGCCGCTGTGCCGATCGGCCACGCCGTCGGGCAGCAGCAGCGCGAGCGGCCGGCCCAGCACGTCAGGCGCTGCGTGGCCGAAGGCGCGCTCGGCGCCTTCGTTGAAGAGCACCACGCGCTGCTGGGCGTCGACCACGATCACGGCGTCGTCGGCGATGGCCAGCAGGCGCGCCAGCAGCGTGCCACTGTGCTGCGCGTCCAGCGCGTGCAGCAGCGGCGGCGGGTTCATGAGCCGGTCCATCGGGGCATGCCCGTCACTGTGTCACGACGGACGGATCTTGGCGACACCGCCGAAGCTGCCCACCCACAGCGTGCCGTCGCGCGTGGTGGTCATCGAGAAGACGGTGTCGTTGAACAGGCCGTCGTGAGTGGTCATGACCTCGAAGCCGCCACCGGGCTTCTGGCGCGCCAGGCCGGCGTTGGTGCCGATCCAGAGCGTGCCCTTCGGGTCCAGGTGCAGCATGAAGACGTGGTTGCCGGGCAGACCCTCGGCCACGGTGAAGTGCGTCCACGCCTTGCCGTCGAAGCGCGACAGGCCGCCGCCCCAGGTGCCGGCCCAGACGGTGCCCTGCCGGTCCACCGCCAGCGAGACGATGTAGTTGGGGTTGTAGGCGACGTTGACGTTCGACAGGCCCATCTCCTGTTTCTGCCGCGCGTGGTGCTCGCTCACCTTGGCCGGGTCGTTGTTGAAGGCGATGGCGTCCTTCACCTTCTCGTAGGGCGCGCCCAGGCCGCGGGCGTGGTTCCAGGCTTCCCATTGTCCGCCCAGGTAGCGCGAGAGGCCGCCTTCGGTGGCCAGCCAGACCTCGCCGTCCTTGCCTTCGGCCAGGCCGTAGACCCAGTCGTTGGGCAGACCGCCCTTCGTGCTGGCCACGGTGTGCAGTTCCCAGGCCGAGCGGTCCTTCAGGTTGCCGCCGCGGATGCGGTTCACGCCCGACCAGGTGGCGATCCAGACGTCGCCGTTCTTCGCTTGCAGCACGTCGTAGACGAAGGCATCGCCCAGGCCCTCGGGCACGTTGTAGGTTTCCCAGGTCTCGGCCTTCGGGTCCAGCAGCGACAGGCCGCCACCGTAGGTGCCGACCGCGATCTTCTCCCCCAGGCGGCCGACGAAGAACACGCCGTTGGAGAGCAGGCCGCTCTTGGTGTCGAAGAGCTTGTACTCGTCGGTGCGCGTGTCGTAGCGCACGGCGCCGCCGCTGGTGCCCACCCACACGGTGTCGCCGTCGACGAAGAGGCGCTTGACGTTCTTGTTGCCGACGCGGAAGTGCGTGAAGCGCTGCGAGGCGTCGGCGCCGACCTTGCCCTGGCGCTGCGGCGCCGGGTGGCCCGGCACGGCCTGCGCCGTGGCGGCGGGCAGGGCCGCGGCCGCCGGCGGCGTGGCCGCGTTGCTGCTGCGGCCCAGCTGGTAGCTGCCGGCCAGCGCCAGGCCCACGGCGACCGTGGCCAGCGCCAGCGGAGAGATCTTCCATGCCATTCCTGCTTCTCCTTGTCAGCGGCCGATGCGCGCCACGCCCTTGCGCGTGCCGACCCACACGTCGCCGTCCGGCGCCACGGCCACGGCGTAGACGTTCTGGTCCAGCAGGCCCTCGGCCACGCCCCAGTTCGTGAAGGCCTTGCCGTCCCAGCGCGACAGGCCCCGGTTGGTGCCGAACCACAGCGCACCGCTCTTGTCCTGCGCCACGCTGTAGACGATGTTGCCGGCCAGGCCCTGCTTCATCGTCAGGTTGCTCCAGGCCTTGCCGTCCCAGCGCGAGGCGCCGCCGCCCCAGGTGCCGGCCCAGATGCTGCCGTCGGCGGCGGCGAGGATGCAGAAGACGTAGTTCGGGTTGTAGGTGGCAGGGCCCTGCGCGCTCACCGAGAGGTCGTGCCGCGACCGTGTGCCCAGGCCGGTGTTGGCCGAGAAAGGCAGCTGGTCGTCGTTCGGCGCGCCCAGGCCGTCCTTGTGTGTCCAGCTCTTCCAGCGCTTGCCGTCGAAGAGGCTCACACCGCCTTCGGTGCCGAACCAGACGCGGTCCTGCGCATCGACGGCGATGCCGTAGACCCACTCGTTGATCAGCTCCTTGACGTAGGTGCTGAACCTGCCCGTCTTGCCATCGACCTTGTTGACGCCGGCCCAGGTGCCGATCCAGAAGTCGCCGTTCTTCTGCTCGGCGAAGGAGTAGATCCAGTAGTCGGCCAGGCCGTGCATGGGGAAGAAGGTCTTCCACTGGCCGTCCTTGTAGCGCGACACGCCGCCGGCGTTGGTGCCGAACCACTTCTGGCCGCGGCGGTCCAGCCCGATGGCGAACACGTACTCGTTGGCCAGGCCTTCCTTGCGCGTGAAGGTGCGGCGCACTTTCGTGCTGGCCAGGTCCACCTCGTGCACGCCGGCCGAGGTGCCCACCCACAGGGCGTTGCGCGCGGGCTCGACGGTGAGCGCGCGCACGTAGACGCTGGGGCCGACCTCGAAGCTCTCCTTCACGCGCTGCGCATGCACGCCCAGCGGGAGGACGAAGGCCATCAGGAGCGCGCAGCGGCGCAGGGTCATCGCAAGGTCCTCAGGTGCGCCACCACGTCCAGCATCTCGCGCTCGCGCAGCAGGCCGGCGTAGCCCGGCATGCCGCCTTTGCCGCTGCGCAGCGTGGCGGCCAGCGCGGTGTCGGGCTTCAGCAGCGCGGTGGGTTTGGTCAGGTCGGGTGCGCCGGGCAGCACGGGGCGGCCGGCCACGCCATGGCAGCCGGTGCAGTGCTGGCGGAACAGCTCGGCCCCACGCAGCGGATCGGCCGCCAGCGCGGGCAGCGCCAGCACGAACAGCCCGACGGCCAGCGCGTGCTTCATCGCGCGGCACCGCTGGCCGGCGTGGCGCGCGCGCGCCGCCAGGCGTCGGCGCGTGCGCGCCAGGCGTCGGCCTGGGCCGTGTCCAGCGCCAGGCCGTAGCCGCCGCTGCGGTAGGCCGCGGCCAGCGCGTCGGCCGAGGCCAGATGGCCCTGCTCGGCCGCGCGCCTCAGCGCCGCGACGGCCGCCGCCGGTTCCGCCCGCGCGTCGGTGCCGAGCTGGCCCTTCAGCCAGGCGTTGGCCAGCGCCTCGGCCGCAGCAGCATGGCCGCGCGCTGCCGCTTCCGAGAAATGGCGCAGCGCCGCCTTCTCATCTTTGGCAACACCGCGGCCCGTGAGGTAGAGGTTGGCCAGGCCGGCGTGCGCTTCGGCGTCGCCCTGCGCCGCAGCCTGTTGCCACAGCTGGGCGGCCTCGGCGGCGAAGTCGGCGCGGTCGTACAGGAAGGCCAGCAGCGACTGCGAAGGCGCGTGGCCCGCGCGTGCCGGCGCGCGCAGGGCCGCCATGGCGCCGGCCACGTCGCCGCGCTGGTAGGCCTTGAGGCCCAGCGCGTGGTCGTCGGCCGGCAGCGCGAACGCGCCGGTGGCCACCGCCACGGCGAGAACGCCCCCAGCCCGAACCCACCCACGTGCCACCACCTGCCCCCGAATCGCATGCCGACCCGGGGCCGGGCAGCGAAATCCGTGCCAGTGGATCAGGGCGCGTCGGGCGCTTCTTCCAGCTTGCGGTAGAGGCTGGACAGACCGATGCCCAGGCGCTGCGCCGCCAGGCGGCGGTCGCCGCCGGCTTCGTCGATGGCGCGGCGCACGAGCGTGATCTCGAAGCGCCGCACGCGCTCGCGCAATGAACCTTCGCCGCCGGTGTCACCGTCCGCGGCCGTGGCCGCGGACGGGCTGATGCGCGACACCTCCGGCGGGAGGTCACCGACGCGGATGCAGCCGCCGTCGGCCCGGATGGCAGCGCGGTGCAGCACGTTCTCCAGCTGGCGCACGTTGCCGGGCCAGGCGAAGTTGACGAGCAGGTCTTCGGCCTCCGGGTCCAGCGTCAGCGTCTGCGTGGAGCCCGAGGGCAGCACGCGCTGCGCGATGACG
>JAEUPH010000152.1 GCA_016790395.1 Rubrivivax sp.
GAAGGACGTGGCCAGCAGGTCGCCGAAGTAGCCGTCGGTGCATTCGGCGGTGATGGCGGCGACGACGATGTCGCCGGGGCGGATCTGCTCGGCCACCACGTGCATCATCCAGTTGTCGCCCGGGTGCAGCAGCACGGTGACGGCCGTGCCGCTGACCTGCGCGCCGGCGTAGATGGGCCGCATGTACGGCTTCAGCAGACCCACGCGGCCCATGGCCTCGTGCACGGTGGCACTGCCCAGCTTGCCCAGGGCATCGGCCGTGGCTGAATCCGTGCGGGTGATGTTGCGGTAGACGACGCCGAGTTCGTACATGGCCGGGCTCCTTACTTGCCTTGCTGCTTCAGGGCGGCATCGAGCCGCGGGTACACGCGCCGCGCGTTGCCTTCGTAGATGGCGTGCTTCTGCGCCGCGCTCAGCTGCGTGCTGGCCTCGATGTAGCGCTTGGTGTCGTCGTAGTAGAAGCCGGTTTCCGGATCGATGCCGCGCACCGCGCCGATCATCTCGCTGGCGAAGAGGATGTTGTCCACCGGGATCACCTTGGTCAGCAGGTCGATGCCGGGCTGGTGGTAGACGCAGGTGTCGAAGAAGACGTTGTTCAGCAGGTGGTCCTTCAGCAGCGGCTTCTTCAGCTCCTGCGCCAGCCCGCGGTAGCGGCCCCAGTGGTAGGGCGCGGCGCCGCCGCCGTGCGGGATGACGAACTTCAGCGTCGGGAAGTCCTTGAAGAGGTCGCCCTGGATCATCTGCATGATCGCCGTGGTGTCGGCGTTGATGTAGTGGGCGCCCGTGGCATGGAAGCAGGCGTTGCAGCTGGTGCTGACGTGCACCATGGCCGGGATGTCGTACTCCACCATCTTCTCGTAGATGGGGTACCAGTGGCGGTCGTACAGCGGCGGGCTGGTCCAGTGGCCGCCCGAGGGATCGGGGTTCAGGTTGATGGCCACGTTGCCGTACTGCTCCACGCACTTCACCAGTTCGGGGATGCAGGTGGCCGGGTCCACGCCGGGGCTCTGCGGCAACATGGCGGCGGGGATGAAGTGGTCCGGGAACAGCTGGCTCACGCGGAAGCAGAGCTCGTTGCAGATCGCCGACCAGGTGGCGCTGATCTGGAAGTCGCCGATGTGGTGCGCCATGAAGCTGGCGCGCGGGCTGAAGATGGTGAGGTCGCTGCCGCGCTCCTTCATCAGGCGCAGCTGGTTGTTGACGATGGTCTCGCGCAGCTCGTCGTCGCTGATCTTCAGGTCGCCGGCCTTGGGCATGGCGGCCGGGTCCTTGATGCCGGCGATCTGCGCGTTGCGCCAGGTCTCCAGCGCCTTGGGCGCGGTGGTGTAGTGGCCGTGGATGTCGATGATCATGGAGGGCGTCCTTGCCGATGTCAGGCGGGTTCCATGCCCTGGCGGCGCTTGGCGGCGTCGGCGGCGGGCGAAGTCATGAAGGCCAGCATGGCGCGCACCGCGTCGGCCTGCGCCGTGTGCACACCGAGGCCGGCGGAGAAGGTGGTGATGAAGGCGGCGTCGGGCGGCAGCTTGCCGACGACCTGCAGGCCTTCCACGTGCAGCAGTTCGCTCAGTTGCTGGAAGCCGAGTTCGGCCTCGCCGCGCGCCACCAGCGTGCCCACCGGCACGCCCGGCGGCGCCTGCATCAGGCGGTTCTGGATCTGTTCCGCGATGCCCCAGCGTTCGAAGAGCTGGAGCAGGAAGTTGCCGCTGGGGCCGGTGGAGTAGCAGACGTTCTTGGCCGCCAGCACGGCCGCCTTCAGCGAGGTTTCGCTGCCGATGTCGGGCACCGGCGCGCCGGCCGGCACCGCCAAGGCCACCGGCGAGCGCACCAGGTCCACGCGCGGCCCCTGCAGGTGGCCGGCGGCCAGCAGCTTGTCGATGGCGTCGGCGGCCAGCAGCACCACGTCGAAGGCCTCGCCGGCGGCCACGCGCTTGGCGGCATCCACACCGCCCACCGATGTGATGGCCACGGCCACGCCGCTGGCGGCCTCGTAGGCGGCGGTCAGTTCGGCCAGCACCTGACGCGTGGCCATGGAGGAAATGCCGGTGATCGTGAGCTTGCCCATGGGGCCGCATTCTTCCGCCCTGTCCGCCATGCATCAACGCGAGTTCCCCACTAGCTGTTATGCCGTATTGGCATACCATGCCGCATGGACTTCAAGCAGCTGCAGACCTTCGTGCAGGTGGCTGACCTGGGCAGCTTCACGCGGGCGGCCAACGTGCTGCGCGTGGCGCAGCCGGCGCTCAGCCGCCAGGTGCGAGCGCTGGAAGTGGAACTGCGCCAGACACTGTTCGAGCGCAACGGTCGCGGCGTCACCCTCACGCCGGCCGGCCAGCGGCTGCTGGCGCACGGTCGCGGCATCCTGCAGCAGGTGGAACGCGCGCGGCAGGACCTGGACGAACAGCGCGGCGCAGCCACCGGCCTGCTGTCCATCGGCCTGCCGCCCAGCGTCGGCCGCGCACTCACCGCGCCGCTGGTGGAGACCTTCCGCGAACGCTTCCCGAATGCGCAGCTGACGATGATGGAAGGCCTGTCCACCTACGCGCTGGAGTGGCTGGCGCAGGGCCGCATCGACTGCGCCGTGGTCTACAACGCCTCGCCTTCGGCCGCCTTCGAACTGCAGCCGGTGCTGGAAGAGAAGCTCTATCTCGTCTCGGCCCGCACGGGCAGCAGCACGAAGCTGATCGGCCGGCCGGTGACGCTGGCCGAACTGGCGCAGCACGAGCTGGCCATCCCGAGCCGGCCGCACGCCATCCGCATGCGGCTGGAAACGGCGCTGGCCGAGGCCAGCCTGAAGCCGCGCGTGGGGCTGGAGATCGACAGCGTGCCCGCCATCCTCGACCTCGTGCAGCGTCACCCGCTGCACGCCGTGCTGTCGCTCACCGCCATCGCCGGCAGCGGCGCCGCCCGGCGGCTGCGCGCACGCCCGGTGGTGCTGGCGCCGGGTCGGCCACCCCTGGCCGCCACACTGTGGATCGCCACGTCGGCACAACGCCCGCGGGGCCCGCTTCTCGAGCAGGCTCTTCCTCTGCTTGCCGGATTGCTGAGCACCCGGTTGGGCATGGCACACTCGTCCGAGGGCGATGAAAACGGTCTGTCCTGAAGCCGGTTCCCGCCCGATGCGCCTTGTTGGCGCCCGTTGCTGCGTAAGTCCCGTGAAGCCGAATCCAGGAGCCCCCATGCCCCACCGCATCTTCTCCCTGCGCCGCATCGCCGCCGCCACGCTGGCGCTGTCGGCGCTGAGTTCGCCCGCCTGGGCCGAGAACCACGCCCTGATCATGTGGATCGGCGACTACGGCAACGAGAAGGACAACCTGCCGGGCATCGACCTCGACGCCACCAACGCCAAGAAGATCGCCGCGGCGATGGGCGTGCCACCGCAGAACATCCGCGAGCTGAGCAACGCCCAGCTCACCCGCAACAACATGAAGACGGCGCTGGTGGACCTGCACGGCCGCATCGCCGATGGCGACAAGGTCTTCGTCTACTACTCGGGCCACGGCGGCCAGACCAAGGGCCTGGGCGGCACCACCGCGCGCTGCACCGAGGCGCTGATCGCCCGTGACGGCCCCTTCTTCGACTACGACATGCAGAGCGCGCTCACCGCCCTGGGCAACAAGGCCAGCCAGGTGGTGATGATGAACGACTCCTGCTTCTCGGGCGGTGCCGCCACCCGAGCCCTCACGAAGCCGGGCGACGGCGCCAAGGCCAAGTTCATCCCGGCGGACAGCAAGATCAACAGCGCCGTGACGGATGGCTACACCTGCGCCGACCCCACCAACACCGGCCGGGTCGCCCGCAGCCTGGGTGCGATGGCTCGCGACGTGCGCGGCCCGCAGGTGCTCTACATCGCGGCCTCCAACGACACGCAGGTCTCCTTCGCCACCAACAACGGCAGCCTGGCCACGCTGGCCTGGGGTGCCTGCATCGCGGCGGCCAACGCCGACAGCGACCGCAGCGGCCGCATCAACGGCGAAGAGCTGCGCGCCTGCGCGCAGGCGCTGATCGACCGCCGCGGCACCAAGCAGACCATCATGTTGCAGGGCAACGCGAAGCTGCCCTTGTCCTTCGTGAAGGCCGACCCGCCTGCGGCGCCACCGCCGACCGCGGCTGCACCGGCGCCGGCCACGGCGCCCGCACCGGCCGTGGCTGCAGCGCCCACCCAGGCCCCGGCGCCCGCCGCTGCACCCGCAGCGGCACCGGCCGCAGCGCCTGCGCCGGCCGCCGCCGCTCCTGCCGTTCCCGTCAACGCCGCCCAGGCCCTGCTCGACCTGAAGGCCGCCGCCGACCGCGGCTACCAGGTGCAGCTCAGCGCCGCCAAGCCCACGCTGCAGATCGGCAAGGACCTGCTGGACTTCTCCATCACCACCAACAAGGACGGCTTCCTGTACCTGCTGCAGGTGGGCAGCGACGGCAAGACCTTCAACCTGCTGTTCCCGAACAAGCTGGACGAGAACAACCAGCTCGCCGCGGGCACGCACCGGTTTCCGCGCGCCACCTGGCGCGTGCGCGCTGGCGGCCCGGCCGGCACCAGCCACCTGCTGGCCATCCTGTCGCCCGTGAAGAAGGAACTGGCGCGCGACATGGACATCTCCTCGGTGTTCCCGTCGGCCGCGGCCAACACCCAGTCCACGCGCACGCTCGTCGTGGAAGCCACCGGCGCCGAAGCCGGCGGATCGGGTCGCTACGGCGCCAGCGACGTGCTCGCCATCAAGGAAGTGCCCTGAGATGGCGGTGCCCCCCAGCTCGCTCGCGCTCGCTACCCCCCGAGGGAACCGCCCGCCAGCGGCCCGGCAGAGCCGGTTCCGCGGCGGCCAGCTGGGCCTGGCCGCCGGTCTCCTCGTCCTCGCGAACCTGGCGCAGGCTGCGGACACGGCCACGCCGGCCGCTCTGGTCGACCTGGGCCTGTCGCTGCTGCGCCAGCCGGGCCCGCCGAACGCCGTCGTGTCGCCCGTGGCCGTGGCCAGTGCCCTGGGCATGGTCCACGCAGGCCTCAACGGGCCCGCCGAGGACGAGATCGAGGCGCTCTTCGCGCCGCGAGAAGCCCTGCCCTTCAAGCAGCGCCTGCCTGCGCTGCTGAAGCAGTTGCGCAGCGGCGAGACCGCATCGCCTTTCGTGATGGCCGGGCGCGTGTGGATGGACGTGGGCGTGGCCGCTGCCGTGCCGCCCGCCTACCTGCGCCGCATGGCCACACGCTATGGCGCCGACGCCACGCGCGTGCCCTTCGCCAAGAGCGAAGCCACGCGGGCCCAGATCAACGATTGGACGTCGCAGAAGACGGCCGGCCGCGTGGCAGAACTTCTGCCACCGGGCAGCGTGACGGCCGACACCCGCATCACGCTGACGACGGCACTGCACTTCAAGAGCCCCTGGGAACGCCCCTTCGACCCCGCCAAGACCGACGCGCGTCCCTTCCGGGTGAGCAGTGCCGCTGACACCAAGCCGGTGCCCACGCTGCTGGACGAACGCGGCGTGCTGCAGGCCCGCGTGGACGGGACACTGGTCATGTCACTGCCCTTCGCCGGGGAGGCGTGGACCCTGCTGCTGGCCGTGCCGGCCGAAGGCCGCAGCGTCGAAGCCCTGGCCGCCGGCCTGGATGGACCTCGGTTCGCAGCCTGGCAGGCGGCGCTGAAGCCGGAGAAGTGCGCCTTCGCACTGCCGAAGTTCACCTTGGCGCCCCGCGCCGGCTCGCTGAGGCCGGCGCTGGAGTCGATGGGCGTGAAGAAGGTCTTCACCACCGCCGCCGACCTGCGGCCGATGCTGGGCCGCCGCGCCAAGGACGCCCACTTGGGCGACGTCTTCCACGCAGCCGGCATCAGCATCGACGAGACCGGCGGCGAGGCGGTGGCTGCCGCGGCCGCCACGGTGCAGAGCAAGAGCCTGGCGATGCCGGTGCCCGCCTGCGCGGTGGACCGCCCGTTCCTGTTCGCGGTGGTGCACCGCGCCACGGGGACGCCGCTGTTCATCGGCCGCATCGGCGACCCGGCCGCGAACTGAACCGGATCAAGCAGACGCCATGGATCCGGCCCCGCCGGTCCATCGGCGTCGCGCCTCGAACGGGCAGCGGCGCCGCCGCTTCGGGGTGGGCCTAGTTCAAGGACTGGACCTTGGCCTGGTACTTCTCGTAGGCACTGTCCATGGCGCGGAACAGGCGGTTGATGGTGGTCTTGAAGTCGCCCGGCACGATGAGGAACATCTCGGCGGCGAAGACGATGTCGCCGTCGCTGTCGATGTAGCACTTGATGACTTTGGTGTCGCCGGTGGCCGCGTTGGCCCCTTCGACGCGCTTGGCCCGCATGGCCGCGCTCTTGTCATCGGGCGAGAACAGCAGTTGCAGGCGGAAGAAGGTGGGGTCGCGCTCGTCGACGTAGATGACGTAGATCTTGCCTTCGCGACGGAAGCGCACGTTGCCGGCCTGGGTGAGCTCGGGGCGGAAGCCCTCCTGGGCCAGGTAGCCGTTGTAGGTCTCCTGCAGCTGCGGCTTGGTGTAGGTCTGGGCGCTGGCGCCAGCGGCCGTGAAGGCGATGGCGGCGGCGAGCACCGTGCGGGCGAGGAAGGTCGGGGTCTTCATGGCGTGACTCTCTGCGGTCCTTGTGGGCGTTGGGATGTGGAAGGGAATCAGAGCTTCTTCAGTGCGGCGCGCGCCAGATCGACGTAGCGGCCGTTCGGGTACTGACTCAGGTAGGCCTCGTAGTCGGACCTGCGGTTGCTGGTGACGGCACGGTCCCAGACCTCGAACTCGGCCTGCGGGTTGTGGGCCGCCGGACGCGCCGGAGCCGGCGCCGGTGCGGGGGCCGGTGCGGGTGCAGCACCCATGCCCGCCACGCGCTGCCGCGCCTGCGGCGTGTAGCGGCCGTCGGGGTACTGGGCGATGAAACTCTCCAGCGCTGCGCGGGTGTTGGCGCGCGACGCGGCTTCCCAGCTGTCGAACTCCTTCTGCGGGCCATAGGTGGTGGCGGCCGTGGCGGGCGCCGGCGACTGGACGGGCGCCGGCGCCGTGCGCGGCGGGGAGACGGGCGTGGTGTAGGTCGGCGGCGTGGCCGTCAGGGGCGTGGTGTAGCGGTCCGATCCACCGCCGGCGGCGACGGTCTGCGTGGGTACCGCGGGACGGTTGCTGCCGCCCGACGGCGTCGAGGCCACGGTGCCTGCCGGGTAGAAGTAGAAGTCGCCGGAAGACTCGTCCTGCAGCGCCGGGCGTTGGTCGTGGTTGACGGAAGCCGCCAGCGTTTCCACCGAGAGCTTCACGCGCCGCAGCATCTCGGTGGCCGACAGCCCCGGCGTGCGCATGTGCTTGACCAGCTCGCGCGTGAACAGGCCGTTCTTGACGGGGTCGTTGCGGCCCAGGTTGTCGAGCGCCTGCTGCCCGCGCGAAGCCGCGAGCATCACCACCGAGCCTCGCGGCGCGTCGATGCGGCTGAGCGTGGAGCCGGGTGCCAGGGAGCGGCCGGCCACCTGGCGCGGCCCGGGGTCGTCGCGGCAGGCGTCGATGATGACCAGGGTGAAGCGGGCACGCTGGGACAGGTCCACCGTCAGCTGCTCGACCGCGATGCCGTCGCGCTGGATGGCGCGCACGCGGTCACCGCCGAGGCGGATGTCCACCGGCAGCAGGAAGGCACCGGACTGTGCCGGCTGCGAGCCATGGCCGGAAAAGTAGAAGACGACCTCGTCGCCCTTCTCGATCTTGCGCAGGAAGATGTCCAGCGCGTCGTGCAGATCATCGCGCTTGGCATCCAGGAGCCGCGTCACCTTGAAGCCGGCGGACTCCAGTTCGCGCGCGATGGTCGTGGCATCGTTGCGCGCATTGTTCAGCACATCGGCCTGCTGGTAGTTGTCGTTGCCCACGACCATGGCCAGACGCGCCGCCGCCGCATCGAAGGCGACGAAGGCTGCCGCGGCGGCCAGGGCGAGCGGAAGGCGATGGAAGCGAGGTTGGCGGGCAAGGCTCATGGCGGCGGTGCTCGAAGGTGGAGAGAAAGACCCGATCTCAGAAGGGGCGATTCGATTGTGTCTCCAGCCCCGCGCGCGCCCGGCAAGCACGGCCTTCGGCGTTCGAGGCAAAAGTCATTCCGGCGCCCTGCGGATCTCGACCCGCCGATTGGCCGCCGACTCCTGCTGGCCGGCCTCCAGCGGGCGTGTGCTGCCGAAGCCGTAGGCCGACAGCCGCGCCGCCGGGACGCCCTTGCCGCCCAGGTAGCGCCGCACCGCCAGCGCGCGTGCGCAGGAGAGTTCCTGGTTGATGCGGTCGTCGCCCGTGGCGTCGGTGTGGCCGGCGATGGCGAAGCGGTCCTGCGCCAGTTCAGGTGTCTTCAAGGCCTTGGCCAGCGTGTCGAGCAACTCCAGGTCGGCCGCCGTGAGCTTGTCGGACGCGGTGGCAAAGCGGACATCGAGGTTGACGCCCGGGGTGGTGTCGCCGGCATAGGGCACGACCTCGAGGTTGCGCGCCGTGGCACCGGGCTTGGGGGCCGCCGGCTTGGCGGCGCCCGGCGCACTGCCGCTCTGGCCGGCGCACAGCGAGGTGCCCACGTCGGGCAACTGGGTGCGCGTGAAGGCGCGCGTCTTCGGCCCGCCGCCGGACAGCGCGCGAACGAGTTCGTCCACGCTGGTGCGGGCCATCGGCTGCTGGGCGGTGGCGGCGGAGGCCAGCAGGGCGCAGGCCAGCGCGATCAGGGCGGCAGACGGCGCCTTGCGGCGGCGGACAGCGGATGCAAGCTTCATGTTTCGGCCTCTGAGGGTTGGCGACGCCGCCGTATTGCACCATGCGCACCGCAGCGCCGGGCCCTTCGGGCGACGGAGTTCGCGCACTCCTGCTGACCGTACGCCACGGTCTGCGCCCAAAAGGCTCATGGCGTTCAGAATGCGGGGAGATGATGACCCTCACCACCCCCCCCGCGGCCGCGCCCACCCGGGCCGAACCGCCTTTCCTCCTGTGGCTCACCGGGCTGTCCGGAGCCGGCAAGTCCACCATCGCCGGCCGGCTCCTGCCGCTGCTGGCCGCCCAGGGCCGACGCCCGATCCTGCTGGACGGCGACCACCTGCGCGAGGGCCTGTGCGCCGACCTCGGCTTCAGCGAGGCCGACCGTCGCGAGAACATCCGCCGCGCTGCGGAAGTGGCTTTGCTGATGGTCGGCGCCGGGCTGACCGTCGTGGCCACCTTCATCTCGCCCTTCCGCCGCGACCGCGACAACGCCCGGGCGCGCATGACCACCGGGCGCTTCGTCGAGGTCTTCATCGACACGCCGCTGGCCGTGGCCGAGGAACGCGACCCCAAGGGCCTGTACCGCCGGGCGCGCGCCGGCCAGATTCCCCACTTCACGGGCATCTCCTCGCCGTACGAGGCGCCGGTGCAGCCGGAGATCCGCATCGACACGACGCGGCTGTCGCCCGAGCGGGCCGCCGAGCACGTGGTCGCCAGCCTGCGCGAGATGGGCCTGCTGCCGCCGGCGCGATGAGCCCGGCCGCACCTGCCACCGACAGGCGCTAGATTCACGGCCATGCCCCTGGAGAAGATCCTCGCCGCCATCGGCCTGGCCATCGTGCTGGTCGTGTGGCTGGGCACGCTGCTCAGCCCGGCGCGCCGGCAGCGGCTCGGGGACGGGCTGCGTCGAGGGTGGCGCTCGCTGCGCACCCGTGGCGCGGCGCGGCGCGAAGCCGCGGATGCCATCGAGCGCGCACGCCGCCGCCCGGCGGCCACGCGCGAGGGCAACGTGATCCGCCCGCGCAGCTTCCAGCGCCAGCGCGACGACGACCCCACGCTGCACTGAGGGCATCCCCGGATCGTCCAGGGGTGATGCACCGCGCACGATGATGCGCCCGCCGAACCTCTGAGGAGACTGCCCGATGGCGCGTCTGAACGTCAATGGCCGTGTGCGCGAGCACCAGGCCGAGCCCGACACCCCGCTGCTGTGGGTGCTGCGCGAGCACCTGGGCCTCACCGGCACCAAGTACGGCTGCGGCATCGCACAGTGCGGCTCCTGCACCGTGCACGTGGACGGCGCGCCCGTGCGCAGCTGCGCCGTGCCCGTGTCGTCGATCCAGCCCAGGCAGAGGATCACCACCATCGAGGGCCTCTCCGCGAAGGGGGACCACCCGCTGCAGAAGGCCTGGGTGCACCTGGACGTGCCGCAGTGCGGCTACTGCCAGAGCGGCATGATCATGGCCGCCGCAGCGCTGCTGAAGGAGAAGAAGCAGCCCTCCGACGCCGACATCGACGCCGCCATCACCAACATCTGCCGCTGCGGCACCTACAACCGCGTGCGCGCGGCCATCAAGGAAGCCGCAGGCCTCACGAAGACGGCCGCGGTGGACATCGTTCACGTCGTGCGGAGGCAGGCATGAGCCGGCAAGGCCGCCCGGAGGGCGCATACCGGAGTGCGCCGAACGAAGGCGCGTCCATGAGCACCGTCGTTTCGCGCCGCGAGTTCATCGGCTCGGCGGCGGCCGCAGGTTCGCTGGTGCTGGGCTTCCCCACCGCCGCGGCCGCCGCCGAGGGCGGCGCGCCGGAGATCACCGCCTGGGTGGTGGTGCAGCCCGACGAGCGGGTCATCATCCGCATTGCCCGCAGCGAGATGGGCCAAGGCACGCTCACCGGGCTGGCGCAGCTGGTGGCCGAAGAGCTGGACTGCGACTGGGCGCGCGTCACCACCGAATACCCCACGCCGGGCCAGAACCTGGCGCGCAAGCGCGTGTGGGGCGACTTCAGCACCGGCGGCAGCCGGGGCGTGCGCGGCAGCCATGACTACGTGCGCAAGGGCGGCGCCGCGGCCCGCATGATGCTCGTGCAGGCCGCCGCCGACGGCTGGAAGGTCCCGGCCGCCGAGTGCAGCGCCAGCGCCGGCGTCATCACCCATGCCGCCAGCGGCCGCCGCACCACCTATGGCCAGGTGGCCGGCGCCGCCGCCAAGCTGCCGCAGCCCACCGAGGTGGCGCTGAAGGACCCGAAGGACTGGAAGATCGCCGGCAAGCGCCTGGCGCGGCTGGACACGGTGGACAAGACCACCGGCCGGCAGGTCTACGGCGCCGACCTGAAGCTGCCCGGCATGCTCAACGCCGCCATCCGCGCCTGCCCGGTGTTCGGCGGCAAGGTGAAGAGCTTCGACGCCGCGGCCGTGGCCACGATGCCCGGCGTGAGAAAGGTGGTGCCGGTGGGCGACAACGCCGTCGCCGTGGTCGCCGACACCTGGTGGCGCGCGAAGAAGGCCGTCGACGCGCTGCCCATCGAGTGGGACAGGGGGCCCAACGCCGGCGTCCAGCAGGCCGCCATCGACGACATGCTCCAGGCCGGCCTCGGCGCCGAGCAGGCCGCCGTGGGCAACAGCCAGGGGGACGTGAAGGCCGCGCTGGCGGGCGCGGCCCGGCGCATCGAGGCCGTCTACGCCTACCCGCACCAGAACCACGCCACCATGGAGCCGATGAACGCCACGGCCGTCGTCCGGGTGTCCGCGACAGGGGTCCCCGAGCGCTGCGAGGTCTGGACGCCAACGCAGAACGGCGAGGCCGCGCTGGCTGCCGCATCGCAAGCCGCCGGCCTGCCGCAGACGCAATGCGAGGTTCACAAGATCCATCTCGGTGGCGGCTTCGGCCGGCGCGGCGCCGTGCACGACTGGGTGCACCAGGTCGTGGCCATCGCCAAGCAGATGCCCGGCACGCCGGTGAAGCTGCTCTGGACGCGCGAGGAAGACATGACCCAGGGGCGCTACCACCCGGTGACGCAGTGCAGGCTGACGGCCGGCCTGGACGCCGACGGCCAGCTCACGGCGCTGCACATGCGCATCTCCGGGCAGAGCATCTTGGCTGGCGTGTTCCCGCAGAACATCCGCAACGGCGTGGACCCGGTGGTGTTCCAGGGCCTCAACGCCGGCGGCGGCGAGGCCATGATCGGCTACACCGTGCCCAACCTGCTCATCGACCACGCGATGCGCAACCCGCATGTGCCGCCGGGCTTCTGGCGCGGCGTGAACCTCAACCAGAACACCATCTACCTGGAGTGTTTCCTGGATGAAGTGGCGCACGCCACGGGGCGGGACCCGCTGGCGCTGCGCCGCCAGCTCATGGCCCGGCACCCCAAGCATCTGGCGGTGCTGAACGCGGCGGCCGAACGCGCCGGCTGGGGCACGCCCGCGCCCGACGTGAACGGGCAGAAGGTCTTCCGCGGCCTGGCGCAGACGCACGGCTTCGGCAGCTACGTGGCGGCGGTGGCCGAGGTGTCGGTGACGAACGGCGTGCTGAAGGTGCACCGCATCGTCGCCGCCACCGACCCCGGCCACGCGGTGAACCCGCAGCAGATCGAGGCGCAGGTGGAAGGCAGCTTCGTCTACGGCCTGGGCGCCGCGCTGCACGAGGCCTGCACGGTGAAGGACGGCGCCATCGAGCAGAAGAACTTCGACACCTACCCGCCGCTGCGCATTCACGAGATGCCCAAGGTGGAGACCATCGTCATGCCTTCGGGCGGCTTCTGGGGCGGCGTGGGGGAGCCCACCATCGCGGTGGCGGCGCCGGCGGTGCTCAACGCCATCTTCGCAGCCACCGGCAAGCGCATCCGCACGCTGCCGCTGCGCGACCAGCTGAAGGCCTGACGTCCCGGTGTCGCTCTTCGCCAGCGCCGTGCTCCAGGCGGCCGTTGCCTTCACCGTGGTGGGCGACGGCATCCCGCAGCCGCTCACCGCGCAGCCCGGCGACGCGGCGCGCGGCCGTGCCATCGTCGCCAACCGGCAGCAGGGCCTGTGCCTGCTGTGCCACCCGGGGCCCTTCCCGGAGGAGCGCGCCCAAGGCACGGTGGCCGGTGACCTGGCCGGCGCCGGTGGCCGCTGGACGGTGCCGCAGCTGCGCCTTCGCGTGGCCGACGCGCGGCGCCTCAACCCGGCCAGCCCCATGCCGGCGTTCCACGTGCCGCCCACCGAGGCGCAGCGCCCGGGCCGCGCCTGGGTGGGCAAGCCGGTGCTGGACGCGCAGCAGGTCGAGGACGTGGTGGCCTTCCTCGCGACGCTGAAATGACGACCCGGCGCTCGCTCGTGTCGGCCGGCCTGGCGGCGGTTGTCCTGCGGCCCGCCGTCGCGGGTGTCGAGCCACTGCACCCGGCCATCGCCGCTTTTGTCGGCAACCGGCCGCTGCACGACGGCCGCATCACGCTGGCGCTGGATGAGCTGGTGGAGAACGGCAACAGCGTGCCCGTGACGGTGACCGTCGCCAGCCCCATGACCGAGGCCGACCACGTGCAGCGCATCGGCCTGTTCGCGCTGCAGAACCCCCAGCCGGAGGTGGCGGTGTTCCACCTGTCACCGGTCAACGGCGTGGCGCGCGTGTCCACGCGCATGCGGCTGGCCACCTCGCAAGCGGTGATCGCGCTGGCGCAGACCAGCGACGGCCGCTGCTGGCAGGGCCGCTTCGAAGTGGTGGTGACGCTGGCCGCGTGCATCGAGTGAAGCCATGGCCCGCGCCCTGATCCGCATTCCCCCGCTCGTGCGCGCCGGCGAGGTGTTCGAGGTGCGCGTGCTGGTGCAGCACCCCATGGAGACCGGCTACCGCCCCGGCGCCGACGGCCGGGTCCAACCGCGCGACATCGTCACGCGCGTGGAGGCCAAGCTGGACGGCCGCGCGGTGTTCAGCGCCGACCTCTTCCCGGCCATCGCTGCCAACCCCTACCTGGCCTTCCCGCTGCGCGTGGCGGCCAGCGGCACGTTGACGCTGAACTTCCGCGGCGATGGCGGCTTCACGCTGGTGGAGCACGCGGCCATCACGGTGGCATGAAGGCCGCCCTGCTGGCGCTGGCGGCGGTGGCGGTGGCCGCCCATGCGGCCGGGCCGCGCCGCAGCGGCTACGAGGACATGTCGCCCAGCAACCGCGCGCTGCAGGACGACGACAGCCAGAACCCGGCCCTGCTGTGGGTGCAGGACGGCGAACAGCGCTTCGCCGCCGCTTGCGCGCGCTGTCACGCCACCGGCAGCCTGGCCGGCGTGGCGGCGCGCTACCCGGCCTTCGACGCGGCACTGGGCAAACCGGTGACACTGGCGCAACGCATCCAGCTGTGCCATGAACGCCACGTGAAGACCGCCGCCCCTGCCGCCGAGAGCGCCCCGCTGCTGGCACTGGAAAGCCACGTCGCCCGTCAGTCGCGCGGCCTGCCCATCGCACCGCCGGCCGATCCGCGCCTGGCGCCCTTCCGCGAACGCGGCGCGCAGCTCTTCCAGCAGCGCCTCGGCCAGCTGGGCCTGGCCTGCGCCCAGTGCCACGACGGCCTGGCCGGCCGCCGCCTGGCCGGCAGCCTGATCCCGCAGGGCCACCCCACGGGCTACCCCATCTACCGGCTGGAATGGCAGGGCATGGGCGGCCTGCAGCGGCGGCTGCGCGGCTGTCTCACCGGCGTGCGCGCCGAGCCCTTCCCCTACGGCAGCGACGAGTACACGGCGCTGGAGCTGTTCCTCAAGTCCCGCGCCGCCGGCCTGCGCGTCGACGCCCCCGGAGTCCGGCCATGACGCCCATCGAGGCCACGCAGGGCTGGCTGGAACGCGCCGTGATCGGCCTGAACCTGTGCCCCTTCGCCAAGGCCGTGCACAGCAAGGGCCGGATCCGCTGGGTGGAGAGCACCGCCGAGACACCCGAGGCCTTGCTGGGCGAGCTGCTGCAGGAACTGCAGGCCCTGGCCACCGCCGACCCGGACGAGATCGAGACCACGCTGCTCGTGCACCCGCGGGTGCTGGCCGACTTCCGCGACTTCAACGACTTCCTCGCGCTGGCCGACCTGGCGCTGGTGGAACTGGGGCTGGAAGGCACGCTGCAGATCGCCAGCTTCCACCCCGACTACCGCTTCGCCGGCACGCGCGCCAGCGACATCAGCAACGCCACCAACCGCTCGCCCCACCCCACGCTGCACCTGCTGCGCGAAAGCAGCATCGAGCGCGCCGTGGCCACCTATCCGGACGCCGAGGCCATCTTCGGCCGCAACGTGGAAACGCTGCGCAGCCTGGGCCATGCCGGCTGGCGGCGGCTGATGGCCGGTCTCTATCGCCAGGACGAATAGGCCAGGCCGCCCGCCAGCGCCAGCATGGTCACGCCGATGAGCGCGTCCAGCACCTGCCAGGCGCGCGGCCGCGCGAACAGCGGCGCCAGCGCCCGCGCGCCGTAGCCGAGGGCGGTGAACCACAGGGCGCTGGCGGCGCAGGCGCCGACGGCGAACCACCAGCGCTGCTCGCCCTGCTGCGCGCCCACGCTGCCCACCAGCACCACGGTGTCCAGGTAGACATGCGGGTTCAGCAGCGTGAAGGCCGCGGCCTGCGCCAGTGCGGCGGCCAGGGGCATGGCGGCGTGGTCGGCCGCCGCCTGCAGCGCTGCCGGGTGGCGCGCCCGCGCCAAGGCCTTCAGGCCGTAGACGGTGAGGAAGGCCACACCCCCCAGCGTGAGCCACAGCGCGAGCTCTGGGCGCGCCCCCAGCAGCTGCGCCAGGCCGGCCACGCCGGCCAGCATCAGCAGCGCATCGCAGGCCGCGCACAGCGCCACGATGGGGCCCACGTGCTCGCGCCGCAGGCCCTGGCGCAGCACGAAGGCGTTCTGCGCGCCGATGGCGACGATGAGCGTGAGGCCGAGCGCGAAGCCGGTGCCGGCCGCCGCCAGCGCGGCGCTCATAGACTGGAACCCTTCACCCGTTCACCGGAATCGTTCATGAAGATCTGCATCGTGGGCCTGGGCGCCATCGGTGGCCTGTTCGCGGCCTGGCTGGGGCGCCGCCTGCCCGAGGGCGAAGTGGCGTTGTCGGCCGTGGCGCGCGGCGCCACGCTGGCGGCGCTGCGCGAGCACGGCCTGCGGCTGGACGGCGACGGCGTGGCCGTGCCCGTCAGGGCCAGCGACGACGCCCCCGCGCTGGGCCAGCAGGACCTGGTGATCCTCGCCGTCAAGGGCCCCGCCCTGGCCGCCGTGGCCCCGGCCGTGCACGCGCTGATGGGCCCGCACACCCAGGTGCTGGCGGCCATGAACGGCGTGCCCTGGTGGTTCTTCGACGGTCTGCCCGGCCGCTGCGCCGGCTGGTCGCTGGACAGCGTGGACCCGGGCGGCACGGTGCGCGCGCTGATCCCGGTGCAGCAGGTCATCGGCGCCGTGGTGCACCTGTCGTCCACCACGCCGGCGCCCGGGGTGGTGAAACACGTCAACGGCCAGGGCCTGATCCTCGGCCGGCCGGACGGGCGGCAGGACGACACCCTGGCCCGCGTCGCCGCGCTGCTGGAACGCGCCGGCTTCGGCGTGAAGAGCTCGGACTGCATCCAGCGCGACGTGTGGTTCAAGCTGTGGGGCAACATGACCATGAACCCGGTGTCGGCGATCACCGGCGCGCCGTCTGACCGCATCCTGGACGACCCGCTCGTGCGTGGCTTCATCAGCGCCGTGATGCGCGAAGCGCAGGCCATCGGCGCCGCCTTCGGCATTCCCATCGACCAGGCGCCCGAAGAGCGCCACGCGGTGACGCGCAAGCTGGGCAGCTTCAGGACCTCGATGCTGCAGGACGTGGAAGCCGGCCGGCCCATCGAGCTGGACGCGCTGGTGGGCGCGGTGCGCGAGATCGGGCAGCGCCTGGTGCTGCCCACGCCGAACATCGACGCGTTGCTGGGCCTGACGCGCTTGATGGCGCAGCAGCGCGGGCTCTACCCGCGCTGAACTCAACCCTTGACGAGCGACGACACCACCGCGGCCGTGGCTTCCTTCAGCTTGTCCTTGGCCATGGCCTTGCAGGCCTCGGTGCTGCTGTTCTGCGCAGCGTCGAAGGCGGTGGCCATCTTCTGCGGGCGGAACAGCACGGCCTTGGCGGCGGCCGTCAGCGGCACCAGCATCACGCGCGCGGCCACCACGCAGGTGGTGCCCTTCATGCCGCCTTCCACCTGCGCGATGAAGGCGTACTTGCTGGCCGGGTAGATCTTCCACACCTTGGCCGGGATGTTCTCGCCCATCACGGCCTTGGCCGCCTCGGCCTCGATCAGCGTGTGGTTCGAGTGGTCGATCAGGTTGGTCTTCACGTCGGCCGCCCAGGCAGCCACGGACATCAGGAGGGCGGGGACGAGGAGAGCAGCTTTCATTCGGCACCTGTGCGGCGAGGCGTTTCGGGGAGGTCGTGGGAAGACGGCGGCGGGCGTTCGCGCCGCCGGCCGCAGTGTAATCAGGTCGCGGCCGGGGGCTGGCCGTTTCCGGCCTGCAGGCGCTGCACGTCCTGGCTCAGCCGCCCGGCGATCAGGCGCACCACCTCCAGGCCGAAATCCGGGTTCTGGTAGACGAGCTGCTTGAAGGTGTCCTCGTCGATGGACATGACGGTGCAGTCGGTGATGCACAGCGCGCTGCTGCTGCGGCGCCGGTCGGGCGCGAAGAAGGCGATCTCGCCGAACATCTGGCCGGGCTGCAGCCGGCGGCCGACCTCGGGCAGTTCCACCTCGCCCTCCACCAGGAAGTACAGGCGGTCGGCCTCGGCACCGCGCTCGAACAGGCGCTTGCCGGCACGGTGGCGGCGGCTGCGCATGTAGGGGCGCAGCCAGATCTCCAGCTGCCGCGGGTCGGGCGCCGAGGCCGAGACGCGCCGCGTCAGGCTGACCATCTGGCGCACGCGCCACAGGTTCACCGGCAGCAGCACGGCGTGCAGCACCACCATCATCACGCTGGGGTGCAGCAGGCCGTAGACGATGAAGCCGACGTTGCTGCCCACCGCCAGCCAGCGCAGCGGGATCATGGTGCGCACCACGGTGCTGACGATGACCAGCAGACCGGCCACCGCCGCCGAGATCACGGCCGCCAGTTCGGCCGGCTGCGACAACGAGGCGATGAAGCGTTCGGCCTGCGCCGCGAGGAAGACGGGCAGGTCCACGGCGCTACAACCGCGCCGGCAGCTTGCGCAGCAGGGCGATGCGCCCGCCGCGCATCTCGACGTAGCCGCCTTCGAGCAGCGGCTTGAACACGCGGCTGACCATCTCGCGCGAGGAGCCGACGCGGTCGGCGATGTCCTGCTGCGTCATGCGCTCGGGCAGCGTGAGCACGCCGCCCTCGTCCTGCGCCAGCTTGCGCAGCATGCGCGCGATGCGCTGGTAGACGTCTTCCAGCGCCAGGCTCTTCACGTGCTCGGTGCTGGCGCGCGCCAGGCGGATGAGCTTCTTCACCAGGTGCAGCGCGAAGTCGGGGTGGCTGGCGAGGAACTCGCGCACGTCGGGGCCGGGCACCACGGCGCAGGTGGTGGGCTCCAGCGTCATGATGCTGGCCGAACGCGGGCCGCCGTCCAGCGTCATTTCGCCGAAGTACTCGCCGGCGCCCTGGGTGGCGTAGACCACCTCGCGGCCGTCGTCGCCCGAGCCATAGGCCTTGACCCGGCCCGAGAGGATGATGAAGAGCGCGTCGCTGCGGTCTTCTTCCGTCACAAGCACGGCGTTGGCCGGCCAGGTGCGCACGCCGCCCCGCCGCGCGATCTCGCGCAGCAGATCGTCGCCCAGGGCATCGATGGTGAGTGCAGTCCTGCTCATTCCAGCCGGCAATGCTGCCACGGGCCTTGAGGCGGGTCACGCCCTGATTGGATTCCCTGGCCTATGCTGGAGAGATCGCTGCTGTCCGAGCCCATGCCGTGGAGCGCCACTACCTCACCCCGCTGTTCAACCCGCGTTCGCTGATCGTCTTCGCCGGCGACCCCGACGCCGAGCCGCCGACGCGCGAGGCCCGGGCCCTGCGTGCCTCGCTGGGCGACGCCACGACGCGCCCCGACTCGGAGCGCTTCGCCGGCCCCGTGGTGTGGCTGGACATCGCGATGACGGGCACGCTGGCCGACCTGGCCGCCTCGCGGGCCGACCTGGCCCTCATCGCGCTGCCGCAGGCGCAGTGCGAGGCGGCCCTGGAAGTGGTGGGCCGCATCCGCTGCCGCGCCGCGCTGGTGCTCACCAACGGGCTGGACGCCGCGCAGTGCACCAAGCTGCACCAGATCGCCCGCCGCTACGACGTCAACCTGCTGGGTCCCAACAGCCTGGGCCTGCAGCGCCCGGCCCTCAAGCTGAACGCCAGCGCGCTGGGGCCCATCGCCGCTGCGGGGCCGCTGGCGCTGGTGTCCCAGTCGGGCGCGCTGACCGCCGCCATGCTGGATTGGGCACGCCACAACGGCGTCGGCTTTTCTTCGGTGGTGTCGCTCGGGCCCAACACGGCGGTGGAACTGCCGCAGGTGCTGGACTTCCTCGCCGGCGACGCCGCCACGCAGAGCATCCTGGTCTACATGGAGGGCATCCGCCACGCAAGGCGCTTCATGAGCGCGCTGCGCGCGGCCGCCGGTGCCAAGCCCGTGGTGGTGATGAAGGCCGGCCGCCATGCGGCGGGCTCGCGCGTGGCGCGCACGCACTCGGCCGCCATCGTGGGCTCGGACGACGTGTTCGAGGCCGCGCTGCGGCGCGCCGGCGTGGTGCGCGTGCGCCAGTTCACGCAGCTGTTCTCGGCCGCGCAGTGCCTGGCCTCGCGCTTCCGCCCGGTGGGCGAGCGGCTGGCCATGGTCACCAACGGCGGCGGGCCGGCCGTGCTGGCCGCCGACTGGGCGCAGTCGCTGGGCCTGAAGGTGGGCCACGTGGCCGACCTGGGCGAGGACGCCCCGCCCGAGGCCTACGTGCTGGCCATGCAGGCCGCGGTCGCCAACCGCGACGCCGACGGCGTG
>JAEUPH010000154.1 GCA_016790395.1 Rubrivivax sp.
GGCCGGGTCCTGCCGGTAGTAGAGGGCGAACATCTCGTACAACGCGGGGTGTTCGCCCTTCAGCTTTTCCGGCAACACGAAGAAGGCCTCGCTGGCCACGGCGAAGAACTCGCCGGGCGAGGTGGCGCCGTAGGGGTCGAGGGCGCTGGGCTGGCGGGTGTCCATGCGCTCGCAGAAGGACTTGTAGGACTCATCCAGGCACTGCTCCCAGGCGGCGCGATGCAGGGTCGGCGGCAGTGGCGGCACGCCGTCGGCCAGCCCGTCGTTCATGTCGAGCTTGTGCGCGAACTCGTGGATCACGACATTGAAGGCGAAGCCTTCGCTGGCGCCGGCCTGGCGAACGGCTCGCCAGGCCAGCATGACCGGACCGCCGGGCATGGCTTCGCCGACCAGGGGCTCGTCATACTCGTGCACCAGGCCTTCGTCGTCGGCGGCCTCGCGGTGGGCCAGCACTTCGTCCGGGTGCACGACGATGCCCACGAAATCGTCGTAGAGCTCGAGCCCGAGGCGCAGCACGGGCAGTACGGCCTGGGCGGCGATCGACACGACCACCGCGTCCGTGAGGCGCAGGCCGCCTGCCGCGGCGAATTCCTTGCGATCCAGAAAAAGGCTCGTCAGGCGACGCAGCTCCGCGGCCGCAGCGGGGTCTTGCCGCCGCAGGAACGGAAAGCGGACCAAGGTGCGCTTCCAGAGGTCGTCGGGAATGGCGCGCCGGGCCACGGCCTGCTGCTCGCGTCGAGCGCGCCACTGCTGCCACCAGCGGCCCACCACGGCAGGCGACTCAGAGGCCGGCCGGCGCGAGGCGCTCGAAGCCCTGGCGGGTGAGGCGCAGGACCTCGGCGCGTTGGCCCTGGTCCAGGTCCCAGTCACTCAGCACGTGACGCTTGAAGCCTGGAGCCAGGCTCGAACTGCCGGGCCTGTGGGTGTGCCCGTGCACAAGCTCAGCGCTGCCCAGGGCATGCAGCCACATCACCGCCTGCGCGGCATTGATGTCGGCATCGGCATCGCCATCGAAGCGGCGGCGCCCCATGCTCTGGCGGCGCATCTCGGCGGCAAGCATCAGCCGCTCGGGCAGCGGGCGCGCGAGGAAACGGGACTGCCACTCGGGCGACCGGACTTCGGCACGGAAGGCCTGGTAGGGCGCATCGTCCAGGCACAACGCGTCGCCATGGGACAGCACCACCGACTGGCCCCAGGCCACCAGACGCGTCGGGTCGGGCAGCGAGATCATGCCGCAGTCCAGCGTCATCGCGTGGCCGAGCAGGAAGTCCCGATTGCCGGCCATGAAGGCCACCACGCGGCGCGTGGCGGCATCGGCAATGACCTCGACGCATTGGCGCTCGAACGGGCGTTGCCGGGCATCGTCGCCGACCCAGACCTCGAAGAGATCGCCCAACATGACCACGGCGTCAGCGCTCGTCGTGCGCAGGTGCCTCGCCCAGGCCGCGAAGGTCCGCGGCATCGACTCGCTCAGGTGCAGGTCGGAGATGAAGTCGATGGCACGCCAGTCACTGGGCGCGTCGTACTGGAAGAACGGCGGGAAGACGGCGTCCCGGGCCACGCCCGGCGCGGCCTCGCCTCCGCGCATCAACCGGCCTCGGCCACGCGCACGATCACCACGTCTTCGAGCGGCACGTCGTCGTGGAAGCCCTTGCGGCCGGTGCGCGCCTTCTCGATGGCATCCACGACTTCGGTGCCTTCCACCACACGACCGAACACGGCGTAGCCCCAGCCTTGCGGGCTCTCGGCGCGGAAGTCGAGGAAGTCGTTGTCGGTGGTGTTGATGAAGAACTGCGCCGTGGCCGAGTGGGGGTCGTTGGTGCGAGCCATCGCCAGCGTGTAGTGCTTGTTCTTGAGGCCGTTGTTGGCCTCGTTCCTGATCGGGGCCAGGGTCGACTTCTGCTTCATGCCGGCCTCGAACCCGCCGCCCTGGACCATGAAGCCCTTGATGACGCGGTGGAACACGGTGCCGTCGTAGTGTCCGGCACGCACGTACTCGAGGAAGTTGGCCACCGACAGGGGCGCCTTCTCGTCGTCGAGTTCGATGCGCAGGGTGCCGGCGCTGGTTTCCATCTGGACGGTCTTGGTCATGTCACTTCTCCACGGAGGCTTTCTTGATGATCACGGGCGTGACCGGCAGGTTCTGGTGCATGCCCTGGGGGCGCGTCGGCACGCTGCGGATCTTGTCCACCACGTCCATGCCTTCGACGACCTTGCCGAACACGGCATAGCCGCGGCCGTCGCGCGCGTTGGGCTGGTCGAGACCGGGGTTGTCGACGACGTTGATGAAGAACTGAGAAGTGGCGCTGTCGGGATCGCCCGTGCGCGCCATGGCGATGCTGCCGCGCACGTTCGCCAGGCCGTTCGCGCTTTCCAGCGGGATGGGCGGCCGGGTGGGCTTCTCGCCGAGGTCGGGCTTGTAGCCACCGGCCTGGATCATGAAAGTCTCGATCACGCGGTGGAAGATCAGCCCGTCGTAGTGGCCGGCCTTCACGTAGCGCAGGAAGTTGTCGGTGGTCTTCGGCGCCTTCTCGGCGTCGAGTTCCACGACGATGTCGCCGACGCTCGTGGCCAGCCGCACCTTCTGGGCCCAGGCCGGCGCGGCCAGGCAGGCAGCCGCCAGCAGCGGCAACAGGGAACGGGACAGCAGCTTCAACACAGGGAGTCCTTCGGGGTGGAACGGCAGGTTGCAGTCTAGCGGGCGGCGCCGGAGGCGGGCACCGCGCGGCCTTCCAGCAGCTGGCGGGCGGCTTCCAGGCGGCGCTGCACGGCAGGGTCCAGCGGTCCGAGGGCGGCCGCACGGTCCCAGGCCTGTACGGCCAGCATCAGGTGGACGTGGCCGAGGTTGGTGCGCGCCAGGCGGTGCGTGGGGTCAGCGCGCAACGCTGCCTCGAGCGCCAGGCGGGCCATCTCCGGTCGCCCGGCGCGCGCATGCAGCAGCGCCACGTTGTTGAGCGGGTCGGGCAGGTCAGGGTAGTCCTGCGTCATGCGGGTGAAGTGCGTCAGCGCGTCTTCGTCACGCCGCAGATCCATCAGCGCCACACCCAGCAGGAAGCGCGACTGCGCATCGCGCGGATTGGCCGCCAGCGCCTTCTCGGCGCGCAAAAGCGCGGCCTGGCCATCGCCGCGAGCCAGCAGGTCGCGGATCTCGGAGACGTCGTCCGCCCTCGCCAGGATCGGAGCAGCAAGCAGCGCCAGAAGGGCAAGGCGGGCGAGGACGAGGAGGCGGGGCATGGGCGGTGCAGGACGTTGTGAGTGCCGCTTGGCCGGCGACGGCGAGGGCGGGACGCACCAGGCCCGCCGCTATACTGAATTTCGATTCTATCGACGCCCCAGCGCCCTGCCGCCCCCTGGGGTCGTCCACATCCCCCGATCCCCGCATGAGCCTGCGCATCTTCAATTCGCTGACGCGGCGTCCCGAGACGTTCGTGCCCCTGCAACCCGGCCGGGTGCGGATGTACGTGTGCGGCATCACCGTCTACGACCTCTGCCACCTGGGCCACGCGCGCATGGTGCTGGCCTTCGACATGGTCTACCGTTGGCTGGTGGCCAGCGGCTTCGACGTCACCTACGTCCGCAACATCACCGATATCGAGGACAAGATCATCAAGCGCGCCCTGGAGCGCGGCATGACGATCCGTGCGCTGACCGACGAGATGATCGCCGCCATGCACCGGGACTTCGCCGCTTTGGGCGCCGCGCTGCCCACGCACGAGCCGCGTGCCACCGACTACGTGCCGCAGATGCTGTCGCTGATCGACCGCCTGCAGGACCAGGGCCTGGCCTACCAGGCCGCGAGTGGCGACGTGAACTATGCGGTACGCCGGTTCCCCGGTTACGGCAAGCTGTCCGGCAAAAGCCTCGACGAACTGCGGGCCGGCGAGCGCGTGGCCGTGCTGGGCGACAAGGAAGATCCGCTGGACTTCGTGCTCTGGAAGAGCGCCAAGGCCGACGAGCCCGCCGATGCGAAGTGGCCCAGCCGCTGGGGCGATGGGCGCCCGGGCTGGCACATCGAATGCTCGGCGATGAGTTGCGCGCTGCTGGGCGAGCCTTTCGACATCCACGGCGGCGGCATGGACTTGCAGTTCCCGCACCACGAGAACGAGATCGCGCAGAGCGAAGGCGCCAGCCAGGCCGAGTTCGTGCGCACCTGGATGCACAACGGCTTCCTGAACATCGACGACACGAAGATGTCGAAGTCGCTGGGCAACTTCTTCACCATCCAGGACGTGCTGAAGAAGTTCGACGGCGAGACCGTTCGATTCTTCATGCTGCGCACGCACTACCGCAGCCCGTTCAACTTCAGCGACCAGCTGCTGGAGGAGACCCGCACTTCGCTCAAGCGCCTGTACACCGCGCTGCAGGCGGCCGGCGAGGTCGCCGCGCTGCCAGCCATCGACTGGGCCGAGCCGCGTGCTGCCGCCTTCAAGGCCGCGATGGACGATGACTTCAACACGCCCGGCGCCATCGCCGTGCTGTTCGAGCTGGCGGCAGAAGTCAACCGGGGTCGCAAGGAAGACGCCTCGCTGCTGAAGGCGCTGGCCTCCACGCTGAACCTGCTGCAGCAGAAGCCTTCGGACTACCTGCAGGGCGGCGATGGCCTGGATGCTGCGGCCATCGAGGCGCTCATCGCCGACCGCGCCGCCGCCAAGAAGTCCCGCGACTTCGCGCTGGCCGACCGCATCCGGCAAGACCTGCTGGCCCAGGGCATCGAGCTCAAGGACGGGCCTGCAGGCACGACCTGGGTCAAGGCCTGACGGGCATGGCCAAGACCCCCACGGCCGCGTCGGCCGAGGCCACCCCCGCGGCGCCCGTCTACTGGGACGAAGCCTGCAAGCACCTGGGCAAGCGCGACCGGGTGATGAAGAAGCTGATCCCGAAGTTCGGCGAAGCCAGGCTGATGAGCCGAGGCGACGCCTTCACCACGCTGGCGCGGTCGATCGTCGGCCAGCAGATCTCGGTCAAGGCGGCACAGTCGGTGTGGGACCGCTTCGCCGCCGCGGTGGGCGGTCCCCCGACGCACCTGAGGCCCGCCCACGTGCAGGCGCTGGACGTCACGCGAATGCGTGAAGCAGGCCTGTCGGCGCGCAAGTGCGAGTACCTGCTGGACCTGGCCGGCCACTTCGGGGACGGCCGGGTGCATCCTTCGCAATGGGCCGCGATGGACGACGAGGCCATCATCACCGAGCTGGTGGCCATCCGAGGCATCGGCCGCTGGACCGCCGAGATGTTCCTCATCTTCCACCTCCTGCGCCCCGATGTCATGCCGCTGGACGACCTGGGCCTGCTCAAGGGCATCAGCCTGAACTACTTCAGCGGCGAGCCCGTCTCGCGCGCCGAAGCCCGCGAGGTGGGGGAAGCCTGGGCGCCGTTCCGCTCGGTGGCCACTTGGTACATTTGGCGCAGCCTGGATCCGCTGCCGGTGGAGTACTGACTTGTCAAAACGACACTTCCTCGACTTCGAACAACCCATCGCCGATCTCGAATCCAAGATCGACGAGCTGCGCTATGTGCAGAACGAGTCGGCCGTCGACATCAGCGACGAGATCGACCGCCTCAGCCAGAAGAGCCAACAGCTCACGCGCGA